>QKCY01000498.1 GCA_003245525.1 Victivallales bacterium
CCGCCGCCAGCCATGGTGACCTGGAAATCAAAGGCACTGGTGGTGCCGGTGATCATCAGGGGCTGGGTGATGTAGCCGCGGAGAGTCTCCGAGGGGAAGTAATCCTCGAAGGTGCGGTTGTTGATGGTGACCTTGCCGGTACCGGGAACCATGCGCACCCGGGCCACCGCGCACTTGCGCCGACCGACCACGCAGATTTGTTCGCTCTTTGCCGCCATTCGTCAGTATCCTCTTGCTCGCAGTTCCTGCGCCAATCCGCCGCCAGACCTAGTAGGGGAAGGTCTCGGGCTGCTGGGCTTCGTGGGGATGCTCGGGACCCGCGTAGATTTTGAGCTTGCGGAACTGGGCCCGGCCCAGCCGCCCCTTGGGCATCATGCCCCAGACCGCCTGACGGATCAGCCGCTCCGGCTGGCGCGCACGGATCGTGGCGAGCGGGCGCTCCTTGAGGCCGCCCATGTAGCCGGAGTAGTCCTGGTAGATCTTCTGGACTTCCTTGCGGCCCGTCACCTTCACCTTGCCGGCGTTGATCACGACCACAAAGTCGCCGCAATCGAGGTGGGGAGTAAAGGTCGGCTTGTTCTTGCCGCGGATCGTGTCGGCGATTTTCACCGCCAGGCGACCGAGCACCAGGTCGGTGGCGTCCACGACCCACCACTTTTGCTCGATTTCGCCTTGCTTGGGCAGAAAGGTCTTCATGGTTCAGGAATCTCTGCGAAAGTATGTGAATGGACAGAAGTCATTTGGACAAAGGCTCATAATCTAGGCGCGCGTCTCGCCATGTCAAGACATGGAGGAGAAAACCCCCTCGCAGATCGTGGCTTGTAGGCGCGGAACCCATACTATAGCATCACTTGCCGCACATGGCACCGAGGGCGAAAACGCTGGCGAAAAGAATCAGCAGGAGGGCGAAGCCCCAGCGCCGCCAGGCCGTGTCCAGTTCGCAGCCGTTTGCCCCGGCCGGATCGTAGAGGAGGACAACCCGGCTGCCCACGGCTGGCGTGCGGGCACCGGTTCCCTGTCGGGTGCGTTCGCGGCGGAGTCGGCCCGTGGCGTCGTGGAACTCGACGACAGGAAAAAGGCCTTCCTCCTCTTGCTCGTGGTCCACGACGGTCCCCTGCGCCCGGCGGCCGCTTCGCGCCAGCCGGTAGTCCCCGTAGAGCACAGCCAAGGCGAGGAGCAGCAGCCCAATGGCGATGACCGGCAGCATGATCTTCGGGAGAAGGAAGAGGCCACTGCCGACAACCAGGAAACAGGCCACTGAGGGTAAGGCACGCAGTTGTTCGCGCAGGTAGCCAGGTCGCATACTCGGAGTCCCTCTGCTTCCCGAAACCGGAGGAAGATGCCGGCTGGAAGCCGGCGTTCCCGGTGGGCTAGATCTCCTCAAGAAGCACCGGTCGGTGCTCGGCGGCGGCGCGGATAGCGGCGAAGGCGACGCGGGTGGCCAGGACGGCGGCATCGATGCCGCAGACCTCCGGACCATGGCCCTGGATCTGGTCGACGAAGCGGTCGAGGGCGTGGGCGTGTCCCTTGTCCGGTTCGGCGGTGAACTGGTCCAACGGATTGCCGGTGCGGACCACGTCGGCGCAGGCGGCGCGCTTCTTGGCCAGCCAGCCGGCAATCCCGCCTTCCTGGCCAAGCGCGGGATGGCGGTCGCGCAGGAAGGGGTAGGTCCGTCGTCCGGGTGCGTCGGCGATGCCGGCGGTGCGGATTTCGCACATGTGGTCCACCACCACGATGCCGCCGTTGCCCATGGCCTCGTAGAGTTCCTTGGGGTAGCCGAAGGTGCCGTTGGCGCAGAGGCTGATGGTGGCCAGTTCGCCGGTGGCGTAACGGATGATGACGGCGTGGTTCAGCATGCCGCTGTCCATGGCCATGACCTCCACCGGCTCGGCGGCGAGGAACCAGTTGCAGAGATCGGTGAAGTGGGTCATCTCGAAGAGCATGGGACCATGGGGTGCCTGGGTGGGATCGAACACCCAGCTCTTCCAGGAATACCAGTCGTCGTTGATCCGACAGCAGAACTGGGCGACACCGTCCTCGGGCAACGGCGGCCGGTCGGCACCTTCGCGGTCCCACCGCCAGGGACAGGGCCTGGGCGACTCCATGTGCTGCCGGAAGATGCGTTGGGCGTCGATCATGGCGGGGCTGTTGCGGCGGTTGTGCCCCACGCAGAAGGGGATGCCGGACGCATGGACGACCCGTTGGATTTCGTAGGCCTCGGCCAGCTCGGTAGCCAGCGGCTTTTCCACGTAGATGGGCTTGCCCAGCTCGGCGGCAAGCTGGATCACCGGCAGGCGCAGCCGTTCGGTGGTGGCCAGGCAAATCGCCTGCACTTCGGGGTTGCGCAGGGCTTCGCGCCAGTCCCGGCTGAGATGCTTCGCCCCGTGCACGTCGCGGCACTCGGCCAGGGCGGCGTCGGAGAGATCGCAGCAGGTGTGCAGCACACAACGGTCCGAGGCGGCCAGATTCGGAATGTGCTGGGCGCGGGCCAGAGCCCCGCAACCCACCACCGCGAAGTTCAGCGGAGCATCCGCCATGGTTGTTCCTCCCTATGCACTCGCCTCCGGCAGGCCGGGGCGGACCTTGAGCACCTTCTCCTTGCGGATCGTCACCGTGCCGGGCTTGGCACCGGGCGGCTTGCCCACATGCTTGGCCTGGGTGACCGAGACGGCGACCACACCGCCGGTCCGGGCCTTGCTATGCCAGGCGGCGACGGCAGCCGCCGCCTCCAGCGTCGCCCGGTCCGGCTCCCCGCCTGCCTCCGAGTGCAGCACCACATGGCTGCCGGGCATCCCGCGCACGTGGAACCAATAGTCGTTGGGCGCGGCGAGCTTGAGGCTCAGAATCTCGTTGTCGGCATCGGTCCGGCCAGCCCGGACCTGCCAGCCGCCGGGCAGTTCGTACTCGTAGCAATCCGCTTGGGGTTCGCGCCATTTCATAGGTATGCCGGCTCCTTTATATCCTACCATAGCCGGGCGGACGGCAGTCGCCATCGCTTGACCCCCGGCGTGGGTCCCCCCATATTCGACGAGGTACGAGTTCATCCCAACCCGGAGTGCTACATGCGCCGCCAGATCTGCTGGAAAGAAAAAGGCCCCGACGGCAAGACCGAAATCCGCGTGACCATCCACGGTCAGGACATCAAGTGGCAGTTCAAGCGGCCCACCGGCGGCTCGAAGCGCAATCCCGATCCCACGTCCGAACTGTGGGACTACGATTCCGCCCCCACCCCCGAGCAGTGGGACAAGCTCGAAGAGGAACTGCGCAACCGCTACCAGCGGGGCAACCTCAGCGCCGATGACGTGCTGGCCCGCATCCGCCAACTCCGCCAAGACTGAAGAAAGTTCCCGTGGACGAGTATCCGGAGCCGCGTTCCGTGGCTCTTTCCTGACGTGTAGCATGAATCTTCAACCTGGGCATCGCACCGATGGCCCGAGAACTCACCGCCAACCCATAGGAGGCCTCACCATGCAAGCGACTGAATCCCCCCGTTCCAGCTTGTTCCCGTGCGCGGCCCTGGCGGGTCGCTCTCGACCATTGGAAGGATCCCAGGAATGTCTGCCCAATCCAGCCCCCTGCCCGGTTGGCCGTGGGGCGGGCGCAACGACGAGTTCGCCGCCCTGTTCCACGGCTTCCATTCGCTGATTCTCGGTCTCGCCTACCGGCGTCTGGGCGACTATCATCTCGCCCAGGATGCCGCCCAGCTCACCTTTATCGCGGCCTTCCGCCAGCTCGGTTCGCTGCGCAATCCGGCCGCTGTTCGCGGTTGGCTCTGCCGTATCGCGGTCAGCCAGTGCGGTCGGGTGCGCCGGGGCGAGCAGCGGGCCGCGTGGGTCGAACTCGACGAGACCTGCGCCGCCGTGCCCGGTCCGGGCGACCAGTTGCTCCAGGGCGAACTGGCCGGACTGGTGCTCCGGTTGCTCGACGATCTCCCGCGCGGCCAGGCCGAAGTCCTGCGCCGCCACTACCTCGGGCGCGAGTCGACTCTGGTCATCGCGCGCGCCCTGCACCTGCCCCGGACTACGGTGAAGAAACGGTTGTTCGACGGTCGCCGTCTGTTGCGCCGTCGGTTGGATACATACTTGGGATCAGGACCGCTCGGTCGTGTGGCCGAACGGCTCCCCTACCCCTAGCAGCGCCTCTTCCCGGCGACCGCCGATCCCCGGCCGCCAGATGGTGAAAGCGCCCAGTAGAAGGAGACATGCGCGATGAAGGTTCACAATCAACTAGGGGGGCGGCGCTAGCCTGCCCCCCGGGCGGCGGCACTTTCGGGTGCCGCCGCCTTTTTCGTTTCCCCCGGAATGGCTTGGGGCGCTTGACAAACGGGATTCCGGACGGTTTGCTGTTGGCGTATCGTCCGGGCTGTCAAGCAAAACCGTCCCCGTCGAGGAGGTGGCAGAGAATGACCCGCTATCGCGCCGCGTGGATTGCCGTCTGGGTCGTGGTGGCCTGCCTGCCAGCAATGGGGCAGGCTTCGGCGGAGGCGGAACTGGCCGCATTGGCGGCCAAGGTGCCCACCTTCCGGGCTGTTCCTCTGCCGAATACGGGGAGCCTGGTGCTCGCGGAAGAACAGTCCCTGACTGTGGAGGACCTGCGGGGCGTGAAGCTTCAGGACGACGCACCGGTCCTGGGCGAGTTGGCGAAGCCCTACGATCCCCGGATGACGGACAGTTATGCGCCAGGCAAAGCGCCCTACGTGGCGAAGGGCATCGCTCCCTTCCGGTTCCGCTACTTCAACTGCGAGTTCAACTATGGCGGCTGGCACAACTTTGCCATGGCCGACTATGCGGGCACGCACGGTTTCAACATTCTCTTCCCCTACACCCGTACCCTCGCCGAAGGCACCCATCTCCCGGCAGGCACCCAGTGGCTGGGCTGGGGCGGCTATGTGGACTGGCACAAATGGTTCGGCAAGCACGATCTGCCCGACCGACGCTACGATCTGTTGACGGACCTGGACGTGACCCAAATCCACCTGGACGAGGGGGTGTTCAAACGGGTCGATCCGCCCAAACAACGGAAGGAGGCGGGCGACCTTATGATGATCGACATGGAGCACCCGGTGCTGTCGCCCGAGAAGCTGCGCGAGCAGGACTGGTACCCGAAGGAT
>QKCY01000520.1 GCA_003245525.1 Victivallales bacterium
GAGGAGAGAAGTAATGAGGAGGAGAGACGCCTGCCGGGGCGCTGATTCCTAACCTTCTGGTTTTCTAAAGAGCTTTCGTTCACCGTCAACGCTCTGATAGATGCCCCCGGCATGCAAAGGTTCCGCGATGGCAAAGAAAAAAACACGAGGAAACCCGTATCCGTGCGTGAAAAAGGCACGAGGACTGCGCAACTCTCGCGGAACCCCGTCGCGAGACCGAATTCCCCCCCGGCCTGTTGTGCCCCAAGGCGGGACCAGGCAGAGAAAGCCACGAATCACTCGAACTCCATAGAGCAGCCATTGGCCGCAACCAAAGACAGGTGGTCGTCTCCGTCGGAGTCCCGCGCTCACGCGGAAGCCGCCTCCGGTGCTTCAGCGCCGGGGGAAGACGGCTGCCACCGTCTGTGCGCGTCCGGTACGCCCCGCGCTTGCTGAAGCGTCGCGCCTGCTGCCGCCTGAAGGCGGGACTCCGACAGCGCCTGCATCACTTTGAACGCGAGAGCGTTGCGATGGCTTTCTTGCACGGAAAAAGAGGCCTGGGGCGATAGTGGAACGAAAACAGGACAGGCATCGTGCCCCATTTCGTGGGTTTGGCGGAACTCGTGGCCTCTTTTGGAGCGGCGTGCCCCTATTGCCGAGCCACGTCCCTCACGGTGACGGCAAACTGTGACAAGCCCAAACCCCCTAGTGGTCGGCGACGGGTCGGGGTTTCACGAAGACGGCGGGGCGGACGTAGACCGGTTCCAGGCTGGCGATGGTTTCCGCCTGGGAGGCGGGCCAGGGAATGCCGCTGGCGGCAATGAGCAGGCCCGCGTCGATGCCGGGCACGCAGTGCAGGCGTTGCCCGAGCCGGCCCCCAACGAGTTCGACCACCGGTTCCTGGGCGGTCACGCAGACCGCGAAATCGGCGGCGAGCAGTTCGTCGACCGTAACCACGGCGGCGGCATCGGTTGCCACGGGGCCAGTCGGGCCGAGTTGGTAGGGCGAGAGAATGAGTTGGCTGCGCCGGGCATCGTGCAGCACGGCGATCCGGTCGCCGGGTTGGGCCGGAACCGCCTGGGCGAGGGCTAGGCTGCTCGGCACGCCCCGGACGGCCGCCCCGGTGACAGCGGCGACGCCAAGCACCCAGGAGATGCCGACGCGGGTTCCCGAAAAGCTGCCGGGGCCCGTGCCGACGCTCCACTGCCGAATGGCGGCGAGGTCGAGGCCGACTTCGCGCACGGTCTGCATGATCCAGGGAACCAACTGCTCGTCGCTGTCCCGCCCCCGGCTGGCCAGGGCGGCGTTCACCAGAAGCCGTTCGCCGTCATGGATGGCGAAGGCGGCGGCGAGGGAGGTATCGAGGGCGGCGTGGATCATGAGGCGCAACTCTCCGCATCGGGCAGCAGCCAGGGTGGCAGCGTCAGCCGCCGTTGCCCTTCGGCCAGATGCTCCAACCGGATAACGGCAGTGGCGCTCGACGCTTCGTCGAAGAGTCCGGCGATGCGCTCGGGCCACTCGACCACGGTCACAGCGTCGGGCGCATAGAGGTATTCCTCGATGCCGAAGGCCAGGGCCGCTTCCTCGTTGTCGATCCGGTACATGTCCAGATGGAAAAGGAGCAGACCGTCGGGGCAGTCGTATTCCTGCACCACGGTGAAGGTGGGGCTGGTCACCGGCTCCTCGACGCCAAGGCCACGGGCAATACCCCGCGAGAGCACGGTCTTGCCGGCGCCCAGATCGCCGTAGAGGGCGAGAACCATGCCGGGCCGCAACCGGGCCGCCAGGCGACGACCGAGTTCCTCGGTCTCCTGGTCGGAGGTCGTGACAAGAGTGAGGGCGGGCGCGCTCATGGTAGCCCTAACTATAGCCTGCGAGCAGCAGGTCGCCCATACGAAACCGCAAGGGGACGGGAAGCCGGATAAGGGCTTCCCGTCCGCGCGGACCTATTCCTGCGTCTGGGAGAGGCCGAAGTGCCACCAGCGCCGCCGGGCGGGAGCCTTCGGGGCCTCGGTCTCGGCCACGGGCTGGGCGGCTACGACCGGCTCCGGCTGACGCTCGGGCCGGGGGGGACGGTTCCCGCGCTCATTGGCCGGGCGATCCCGCCGGGGCGGACGCTGCCGCTGCTCGTCGCGGGGCGGACGACTGCCGCCTTCGGGCCGGGGGGGACGCGGCCGCTGCTCGTCGCGAGGCGGACGCTGGCGCCGGTCATCGCGTTGGGGCCGGTCGGTGTCCTGAGCACGGGGCGGGCGCTGCCGCTGCTCGTCGCGGGGCGGACGGCTGCCGCCCTGCGGACGGGGCGAACGCTCCGCCTGCTCGGCCCGCTGGGGCCGCTGCTGTCCGCGCCCGTTCGGGCGGGGATGGGCATGGTGCTGGGGCCGGTCGTTCGCAGACTGGGGAGCAACCGCGCGCGGCACGAACTCCACGTTCTCCACGGGGATTTGCTTGCGCAGCAGGCGCTCGATATCGCGCAGATAGGCCCGTTCCTCGTCGCAGACCAGAGAGCGGGCGGTGCCTTCGGCCCCGGCCCGGCCCGTCCGGCCAATGCGGTGGACATAGTCCTCGGGAACGTTCGGGAGCTCGTAGTTCACCACGTGGGGCAACTGGTCGATGTCGATGCCGCGCGAGGCGATATCGGTGGCGATGAGGGCGCGCACGCGACCGGTCTTGAAGCCCGCCAGGGCGCGGGTGCGCGCGGACTGGCTCTTGTTGCCGTGGATGGCTTCCGCCTCGATCCCGTCGCTGACCAACTGCTTGGCCAGCCGGTTCGCGCCGTGCTTGGTGCGGGTGAAGACCAGCACCTGGTTCCAGCCTTCCGTTTGGATCAGATGGCTGAGCAGGGCGCGCTTCTGCTGGGAGGGCACGTGGTGGACGATCTGGGTCACGCAGTCGGCAGCAGCATTGCGCGGAGCCACCTGGATGCGGACCGGATCATGGAGGATGCCATCGGCGAGCTCCTGCACGGAGTCCGGGTAGGTGGCGGAGAAGAACAGGTTCTGGCGCTGCGTCGGCAGCAGCTTGAGAACGCGCCGGATGTCGTGGATGAAGCCCATGTCGAGCATGCGGTCGGCCTCGTCCAGAACCAGGACCTCGACATGGTCGAGGTTGACGGTCCGGCGGCCGGCATGGTCGAGCAAACGACCGGGCGTGGCCACAAGGATATCGGTGCCACGCTTGAGCTGGTCGATCTGGGGGTTGATGCCCACGCCGCCGAAGACGACGGCCTGGCGCAACGAGAGATGCTGACCGTAGGTCGCGAAGCTCTCGTCGATCTGGGCGGCCAGTTCGCGGGTGGGGGTGAGGACCAGCACGCGGGGTTCCCGGCGCGAAGACCGGTCGGCGAGGAGCTGGAGGATGGGAAGCGCGAAGGCGGCGGTCTTGCCGGTGCCCGTCTGGGCGCCCGCGAGCACGTCGCGGTTGGCAAGAACGGCGGGAATCGCTTCCGTTTGGACAGGGGTGGGGACAGTGTAACCCTGCGCGTCAACGGCGCGCAGGAGTTCGGCCCGGAGGCCAAGGTCGCGGAAGGACATGAATGAGTTTTCCGTACACAATACGCCTACCCTTCGGGAGAAGGGCCGGTCTAGGAATAGCTAATGATAAACAGGATGCTCGGGATGAGGCCGAATAGATCGGGATAACCACGCCAGAGCGTGCACTGACCGGATAGTGCTCCGTAACTGCCCATACCATAGCACCACGCAGGCTACTTGGCGAATCGGGGCGGTCCCCGCACTCAAGCCACTGCCATTCCTACGGTCTTGCACCGCCCCTCCCCGCAGCTCCCCACCGGTACCGGTTGGGCTCGTCGCCTTGGCTGGGCGCATCCTTGCCAGCCCCCCCCCCGCGCTCGACCCCATGCCGACCGGGTAGCCGCGCGGTCGACGAACGCGCGGGACTCGGTTGCCAACCGCCGGTTGTCGCCCGTGCAGGACGCTCCGGTCGCAGGCTCGTCGAGCCAGCGACTACCCGTCAGCGACCTTGCCGAACCCAGAGGACATGCGATCCTTCGCTCTGGCTGCGCGCATCCTCGGCAGCCCCCCGCGCTGGACTTCATGCCGACCAGGTAGCCGCGCGGTCGACGAACGCGCGGGACTTGGTTGCCGACCGTCGGTTGTCGCCCGCACGAACCGCCCCCATCGCAGGCTCGTCGAGCCAGCGACTACCCGTCAGCACCCCAATCGGACACGGGGACGTGCGATTTTCGATGCCGATTCCACCTCCAGACCCTGGTGGATTGACCCCGATTGGGCTTACGGGGCCGGATAGGGGCATGAGGGCCAGACCAGATCGGGGCCCGGATCGTCGTAACGCCGGTCGGCCCCGAGCCGGTGGCCGATTCCCCCATCGTCGGCGAAATCCCTGCCGATGCTGTAGATGGCCCAGGTCTCGGCCAACAGGCCGGGAACTCCGCGCCGAAGGTAGCGGAGAGGTTGCCCGTCGAAGGGATCGGCGGGAACGTGGGGGAGGTAGTCCGGCACCAATTGCTCCAGACGTTCCGGTGGCGCACCGTGCTTCCGCTCGTAGGCCTTGACGGCCAGGAACAGGGCCGTTGCCCGTACCTGGGCGCGAAGCGTGACCAGCGATCCTAGGGAACTCTGCCAAGTCCCAACACTGTTGCACGACATCAGATAGCCGACGGGGTCCCAAGTGCGGAGCAGGACGCCGATGGCACTCCGCCGCGCGGCAAGGCGCTGGGCAAGGGCTTCGAGGTCGGCCGCTACCGCCACCGAATAGGGCTGCTCGGCGGCGGCAACCAGATGCTGGAGCAAGGCTCGCGTGTCGCGCGCAATCCGGCTTTGGGTGCTCCCCACCAACCAGCCGAACCGGGCCAGCAGCCGGAGCGTGGTTCGGCTGGGCTGCCAAGCGGTAGGGTCCAGCACCAGATCGGAATCGAACTGGGCGAGGAACGCATCAGGGGTCGAGGGCACGGAATTCAGCGCGAACTGCCCCTCGGCCCGCATGATCTCCACCACCGGCTCCAGGGCGTCGGCACAAGCCAGGTAGTCGCTGGCCGCGTGCCGCAGGACATCGCCCGGTCCACCGTAGCGGCAGGCAAACAGCCAAGCGGCCTCACAGGAATCAAGCAGCAGCGCCCTTCCCAGCAGCGCGTTGACGACTGGGACTCCCC
>QKCY01000163.1 GCA_003245525.1 Victivallales bacterium
GCCGGGTGGGCTTGCCCGTGGCCCTCAACGTGGGCGACCTGCTCCTCGGTGAAGGCTATCGCCTGCTGGCCGAAGCCAACCTGCCACCCGAACTGCGCGCCGAAATGCTGAGCATTGCCGCCCATGGCCATCGCACGCTCTCGCTGGGACAGGGCGACGAACTCTGCTGGTCGCGCCAACCCCGGGTGCTCGACCTGGAGCGAACCCTCAGCATCTGCGAGCGCAAAACGGCTCCCGCCTTCGAGGTGGCGCTCCGCCTGGGCGTGCTACTGGCCGGAGCGGACGCTGCCACCCACCAACTGCTCACCGCCTTCAGCCGCGATCTGGGCCTGGCCTACCAGATTCGCGACGACCTCGCGGACTTCGCCGCCGAAAACGCCTCCGACCTGCTCGGCGGGCGTCCTTCCGTGCTCTTTGCCCTCGCCGGGGAACACGGCTCGCCCGAACTGCGCGCCAGCTTGGCCCATGCGTTGGGAAACCATGACTCCCAAGCAGTGCTCGACGCCATGGCTGCGGAAGGCATCGTGAGCCATGCCGAGACCTTGCTGGACCACTACCGCAACGAGGCGGTGCGCTCGCTGGTGCCCCTGCGCAATTCTCAGCTCAAGGGCCTGCTCCGCCGCTTGGTCGGGCGCATTCTGGGCCGTACCCGCGAGAAACGGAATCCGGCGGACGCGGTCCGATGATTCCCTGGTTCCGCCCCCAGTTGCCCTTCGCCCGGCTCACCCGCCTCGCCCGGAACGGCGCCTCGCTGCTCGATGCCCCGGCCCGCGACGAGATTGCCTGCTTTCTCCTCTCCCAGCAACAACCCGACGGCGGCTTCCGTGGCCCTGCCGGAGGCAGTGATCTCTACTACACCCTCTTCGCCCTCGCCGCTCTCGAAGCCACCGAGAGCGCCGACTTCCAGCCGCCCTCTTCCTGGCTCTCCTCTTTCGGTGATGGCCAGAATCTGGATCTGGTCCACCTCGCCGCCTTGGCCGTCTGCCGGGGGACGCTCGGCGAACGCCCTCCCCCGGCATGGTGCCACCAGGTGGCCGCCCGCCTGGAAGCCTTCCGCCTTCCTGATGGCGGATTCGCCGACGAAGCCAACTGCCACCACGGCAGCCCCTATGGGGCTTACCTCGCCCTCCTCGCCGCCACCTCCCTTGGGATTGCCCTACCCCACCGTGCCGCCGCCATCGCCGCTGCCTGCCGGTGCCAAGCCCGCGACGGTGGCTATGCCGGAAGGCCTGACGCCGCCGTCGGTACGATTCCGGCCACCGTGGCAGCCCTGATCCTGTTGGCCCTCTCCTGGAAACGGCCTTCCCGCGAAACCATCGCTTGGTTCGAGCGTTGCCGCCGCGGCGCGGTCTTCGCCGCCGCCCCCGATGCTCCCCTGCCCGATCTGCTCTCGACCGCCACCGTGCTCGCCGCCAACCGTCTCCTGCGCCTGCGGCTACCGACGGAGAAGCGCGTGATCGCTACCTTCGTGGAGTCCTGCTGGCACGAATCGGGCGGATTCGGCGCGGTTCCGGGGGCACACCCCGACGTGGAATACACTTTCTACGCCCTCCTCGCGCTCGGCGACTTGGTCTAGACGAACATGGGGCGGTGACATGTTGGAGACCCGGCCACGTCCTTCGCCGCTGGAACGCCGACTCCCGCTCTGCACCCAGGAGCGGCGCGGTCTGAGGAAACGTCTGCGTGACGCCTAGGCGGTTGTCCCCCTGGACCCGAAGGCCAAGCAGGACCGGTGGAACTTCCGGCTCCCGCGCCTATCTTACCCAGCCATGAGAAAGCTCTTTGCTTCCATAGCAATGGTAAGTCTCTGGCTTGCCGCCACCCTTCTCGGGGTCCCCGCCGACGCACAGTTTGTGCTGTGTCACGGGGCGGATGGGCACGTGGCCCTCGAGCCGGCGCATGGGGTGCCGTGCGATGGCGGACAGGTGACAGCAGGGCCGACCAAGGTCGGTGTCATCGCCGCTGCCGACTGCACGGACATACCGGCCAACCGCCATCCCGCCCACCAGACAGCCAAGCGCCCAACGGACCATTTCGGGAGCAAGCGACAGCCAGCCCCTCCATGGAGCGACGCTTTCCGTACCGATGTGTTCGCGAACGCCAGGAGCGTTCCCGAAGACAGTGCCCTCCCCCATGCGGTCCAACCGCTGCGCCATCTCGCCCTTCTCCAGAGCGTAGTCCTACGGCTCTGATCCTCTCCTTCCGCAAGTCCTAGGAAACACCCCGCCGCAGACGCCATCGGTCGTCTCGCGGCGTTGGAGGTGTTGTCTATCGACCCCATCCGGAAGCAGAGGATCATGCATGAGCAGAAAGCTCCCCTACAAGTCCCTGGCCGCACTGTGCGTCGGCCTTTCCTTGAGTCTGTCGTCCCAACCGGCGCAACCCGTTCCAGAACTCCCAGAGGCCCTTGGTCTGGAACAGGTCGTGCAACTTGTGTTGACCCGGAATCCACGTGTCAAATCCGGCGAAGCCAGTATCCAGGCTGCTGGCGGCCGGGAACGGCAAGCGGCGGCACGACCGAACCCCGAACTTGAGTTCGAGATAGAGGACATCGGTCTAGGTGGCAGTGGAGATGCCTTCGAGGACTCGGTCTACACCATCCGCGCCTCCCAGACTCTGGAACTCGGCGGCAAGCGCACCAACCGAATGCAGGTCGCGGCACATGGGACCGCACTAGCCAGAGCCGAACTCGAAGGCACTCGTGCCGAACTGGTCGCCGAGACGCGTGACCGCTTCAGCGACGTGCTCATCGCCGAGGCGCAGCTCGAAGCCGCGAAGGCGGCCCATGGGATCGCCGGGAAGGTGCAGAACACGGTCACCGAGCGGGTCCACTCCGGCAAGGTGTCGCCTGTTGCTCTCCCTAAGTCTGCGCTGGAGTTGGCCTCCCGCCAGCTTGACCTACAACGCGCCGAGGGAGCGTTAGTCGCGGCCAAGGCATCTCTAGGCGCGCTCTGGGACGCCGAGCCAAGCGATTCGGCGAGCCTGCGTATTGTCGGCGACCTGAGGAAACTCCCCACGCTCCCCCCTCTTGCCGACCTGCGCGAGCGCCTCCCGGAGAACCCGGCATGGCTCCAAGGCGAGGCCAGACAGAGGCTGGCCGACGCAGCCATCGCGCAGGAACGCGCGGCAGCAACGCCCGACCTCACCGTTTCGACAGCCATCGTACACGAGCGAGCAGGAGGCGAGGAATCCGTGGAATTCGGTATCGGCATCCCCTTGCCTCTCTTCGACCGGAACACGGGCAACATCGAAGCGGCAGTGGCCGAAGCCGAACAGGCACGGCAGGAGCAACGGGCCACGCAGTTGGCCTTGAGGACCGAACTGGCCCAACAGTGGCAAGAGGCCAAGACGGCGTTGGCAGAAGCCAACATGATCGGTAACACGATGCTGCCCGCAGCCGAGCAGGCCTTCCAGAGTGCCGAGGAAGCCTACCGGAGCGGCAAGCTCGAGTACCTGGACATGCTCGATGCCCAGCAGACTCTCGCAGACATCCGCGCACAGCACATCGAGGCACTGGCCGAAGCCCACCGGAGTGTGACCGACCTCGAACGACTCATCGGCAAGCCATTGGCGAGCAACTAGATCTGGGAAGGATAAGGCATATGAAGAACCCCACAGACAGCAATCAACCGAACCCCCGGACCAGAGGGATCGTGATCGCCCTTCTGGTACTCCTGTTCGTGCTCGGCGGCGCGGCAGTCATCCCGCGTGCTCTCGCGGCGGACGACGACCATGCGCACGCCGAGGAGCATGGGGATCACGACGGACACAACCATGGTGTTGCCGAGAAGCACGACGACCATGATGCCCACGAAGACGAGGCAGAAGAGGCTCACGGTGACCATGATGGGAACGACCACGAGGCGGAGAAGGAAGCCGAGCATGCCGGCCATGACGAGCACGGGCACGAAGAGGAAGGCCTGGTGCTCACCGACGCCGAGCGGCGCAACGCAGGAATCGAGATCGCGACGGCCGGTTCTGGTAGCCTAGCCAAGGAAATCCGCCTGCCGGGCGAGGTCCTGCTCAACCGGGAACGGGTGGCACACGTGGTGCCCCAGATCGCGGGGATCGCGCTCGACGTGCGCGTGGCAGAGGGCGACACCGTTGCCGCTGGCGACGTACTCGCGACCCTCAACAGCACCGAGTTGGGCGAGGCGAAGCTGGACTACCTGACCAAGACGAACGAAGTGCTCTGCTGCGATCTCCTCCTCCCACGCGCCAAGGCCGTGCACGACAACACCGTCAAGCTGCTCGGTTTCCTCAATGGATCTCCGTCGCTGGAGGACCTGCGGGCATTCGATGCGGGGGAGGCCGGCGAGAACCTGACGGCCCTGGTCAGCGCCTACGCCGAACTCGTTCACGCCAAGCAGTCCTTCGAGCGTGAGGAAGGCCTCTACAAGAAGCAGATCGGCAGCGAGCAGGAGTACTTGGCCGCCAAGACCGAGTACGAGAAAGCAGCGGCCAACAACCGAGCCGTCCGCGATAGCGTCGCCTTTGCGATCCGGCGGGATCTCTCGGAAGCCGAGGGCGACCGACGGGCCGCCAAGTTCGCCGCACGAACGGCCGAGCAGCGCCTGCGCATCATGGGGCTGGGCGACAAGGATATCCGCGAGCTCGACGCGCTGGTCCGTCCGGCGAACGACTGCACCGATCCCAATTGCACCGACTGCAAGCCGGGAGCGACCGATCAGGAACACGAGCACTACTTCGGCAACGGCTTCACCAAATACGAGGTGCGGGCTCCCATCGCTGGCCGTGTCGTGGCGCGCCATGTCTCGCGGGGCGAGAAGGTCGGGGATGACTCGGACCTGTTCACCATCGCCGACACCAGTTCGGTCTGGGTCGATCTCACCGTGTATCTGAAGGATCTCCATGCCCTCCGGGTAGGAGATGAACTGACCATCAAGGCCGAACACTCCGACCAGGAGACACGCGGGACGATCGCCATGGTTTCCCCCGTCGTGGACCGCGAGACACGCACGGCCAAGGCCCGCGTGGTGCTGGACAACGCCAAGGGTGAGTGGCGCCCGGGCATGTTCGTGGTCGGTCTGGTCCGCGCCTCGGCCAAGGAACTGGCGGTCGCGATCCCCAAACACGCGGTACAGACCATCGAAGGGCGTTCCGTAGTGTTCGTGCCCGAGGGAGATGCCTTCGAGGCCGTTCCCGTGCAGATTGGGCGCTCGGACCGCGACCGCGTGGAGATCGTCACCGGTCTCGCGCCTGGCGCGGAATTCGTGGCTGGCGGAGCCTTCGAGCTCAAGGCCAAGCTGGTCACCAGCAGTCTCGGCTCCCACGCCGGTCACGGTCACTGATCCAGGGGGGCACAACTATGATTGACAGAATCGTTGCAGCGGCCCTGCGTCTGCCGGGGCTTGTCGTACTGGCGACGGTGGCTATCATCGGTATTGGCATCCACCAATACCGCGAGATGCCCGTCGACGCCTTCCCGGATATCTCCCCCATCATGGTGCCCGTGTTCGCCGAAGGGCACGGCATGGCACCCGAGGAGATCGAGCGACTCATCACCTACCCCATCGAGTCGGCCATGAACGGCCTGCCCGGGGTCACCCAGATCAAATCCACGTCGGCCTTCGGCATGGCTGTGGTCTACGTGTACTTCAAGGACGATGTGGATATCTACTTCGCCCGTCAGTTGGTGGCGGAGCGCCTGGCCGGGGCCAGCGCCGAACTGCCCGAGATGGACGAGCCCCCTGCCCTGGGGCCGATCTCCACCGGACTCGGACAGATCTTCCTCTACTACCTGACAGCCGATCCTGAGAAGGTGGACACGGGCGGCAAGCCGGTCGACACCTGGCTGCGCGAGTTCAACGACTGGGTCGTGAAGTTCAAGCTCCAGACGGTCCCGGGCGTGACCGACATCCTCTCCATCGGCGGGCATGTCCTGCAATACCAGATCCGCGTCGACCCCCACAAGCTCCGGCAATACGAACTCACGCTGGAGAGTCTGGTCGAGGCGGTGAACGCGAACAACCGCAACGTAGGCGGGCAGTTCCTCGTGCTGGGCAACGAGGAACACCTCGTCCGCGGGGTTGGGCTAGTCGAGAGCCTGGATGACATCCGCTCCATCCCCGTAAAGGTCTCGGGGCCGAGACCCGTCCTGCTGTCGGATGTGGCCGAGGTCACCTTCGGCAACGAGATCCGCCGTGGCGTGGTCACGCGCAACGGCGAGCGGGAGGTGGTCTCGGGCATGGTGCTCAAGCTGTACGGCGAGAACACCTCCGAGGTCATCGAGCGGCTCTATGAGAAGGTGGATCTGGTGCGTGCCGCCCTCCCGGAGGGCGTGGAACTCGTCCCCTACTACGAACAGGCGGAACTGGTCGAGAAGGCCACGGGAACCGTGAAGAAGGCCCTTCTTCAGGGGGCTGTTCTGGTGTTGATCACGCTCCTGGTCTTCCTCGGCAACTGGCGGACGGCCCTGATCGTCGCTCTGTCGCTCCCGGTCTGCGCGCTGGTAGCCGTGCTCTGCATGGGCTGGCAGGGGATTTCGGCCAACCTCATGTCGCTGGGCGGCATCGCCATTGCCATCGGCATGCTCGGCGATGGCGCGATCGTCATGGTCGAAAACATCTACCGCCATCTCGGCGAGCGACGCGACGAGAACGAGACCAAACGGGACGTCATCCTGCGCGCCGTCCAGGAAGTCAGCCGTCCCATCGTGTTCTCCATCGGCATCATCATCTGCGTGTTCCTGCCGATCTTCACACTGGAAGGCGTGGAAGGCAAGATGTTCGCGCCGATGGCGTTCACCATCGCCTTCGCCCTCGGTGGCTCCATTCTTACGGCCATCCTGCTCGCCCCGGTTCTCTCGCTGGTGCTGTTGCGCCGTGGGACACATGGGGAACTGTTCCTGGTGCGTTGGCTGAAGGCCCTGTACCGACCCTTCCTCGGTGCGGCACTACGGCTCAAGTGGCTGGTGGTGGTCCTCGGCCTCGTGGCCTTTGTGGCGAGCCTGTCGGTGATTCCGCGGCTCGGAACAGAGTTTATCCCGACCCTCGAAGAGGGGTCGATCCTGATCGGCGTCACCATGGCACCCTCCATCTCGCTGGAGAAGGGCACGGAGACCGTGCTGCGCATGGAACGGGAGATCATGACCTTTGCGGAGGTCGACGAGACAGTCTCGCGAATCGGCCGCCCCGAGGCCGGCAGCCATCCACACCCGGTGAATACGGCGGAGATCCACATCGAGCTCAAGCCCGCAAGCGAATGGAAGCAGTTCCGCAACAAGCAGGAGTTCGTGGCTGATCTGGAGAAACGGCTCAAGCAGTTCCCTGGCGTCCAGCTCAACTTCACGCAGCCCATTCAGAACGCCTTCGACGAGCTGCTCTCCGGCACCAAGGCCCAGTTGGCCATCAAGGTCTTCGGCGAGGATCTGGAGGTCCTGCGGACCAAGGCCAACCAGATCCGTAACACCATCGACACAGTCCCCGGCCTAGCCGATCTCTCGGTCGAGCAGAGCTTCGGGCAGCCACAGGTGCAGGTCGTCGCCGACCGCGAGGCATGTGCTCGATACGGCGTGACCGTGAGCAGCATTCTGGAGATGGTGGAACTGGCCGTGGGTGGTGAGGTGATCGACCAGATCTACCTCTTCACGCGCCGGTTTGGCATCCACCTGCGCTATCAGGAGCCGTACCGCTCCGACCCGGAGGCGATCCGCAACATCCTGGTGGAAACCAACAACGGCAGCATGGTCCCGCTGTCGCAGGTCGCCGAGGTGCGCCAGGTGATCGGGCCGATCCAGGTCAACCGCGAGAACAACCAGCGCCGTTGGACGGTACAGGGCAATGTGCGTGGACGGGATCTCGGCAGCGTGGTTGCCGACATTCAGGGACTGATCGCCGAGAAGGTGGAGCTGCCTCCCGGCTACACCATCGAGTTCGGCGGACAGTTCGAGAACCAGCAACGGGCCATGCGGCGGCTGAGCATCATCGTCCCGATCGTGATCGCGGGCGTGTTCATCCTCCTCTGGATGTCCTTCAACAGCCTGCGCCACGCGCTGATCATCCTCGTGAACGTGCCCCTGGCCCTGGTCGGCGGCATCATCGGCTTGCTGGTTACGGGCGAGTATCTTTCCGTGCCGGCTTCGGTGGGTTTCATCGCCCTCTTCGGGATTGCCGTGCAGAACGGCATCGTGCTCGTGACCTACTTCAACGACCTCCGGGCCGCAGGCAAGTCGGTGACCGAGACCGTCCAGGAAGGAGCACTGCTGCGCCTGCGCCCCGTACTCATGACGGCAACGACGACGGTGCTTGGGCTTCTGCCGCTGCTCCTGGCGGAGGGGGTCGGCTCCGACGTTCAGCGCCCACTGGCCACCGTGGTCATCTTCGGTCTGGCCACGTCGACCCTGCTCACGCTGTTCGTCATCCCCGCGGTCTATGGCCTGGTTGAGGGCTGGCGCGAACGCCACGCCGCGGGCGCATAGCCAGAAACAGGGGCGGAATGGTGGGATGCCGTTCCGCCCCTTCCCGGATCGCCATGCCAGAAGCACTGCGGCAGGTTCCGGGCGAACCGCAGCGTCGCAACAACCAGAGCTTGCCCGGCATTCCACAGGAAGTGACGGATTGCGTGCATCAGGAGGAATGACCTGTCCCGGTTATGCCGCGTCGGGGCCTCACCGTGCATCTGTAAGCAACTCTTGGTCTGGCAGTTGGTCTACATTCCGGGTGTAGTGCACCCGCGTAAACCTCAATACAGCGACTTGTAGGCAACCCATGAACAGGGCGCGCATACCATGATACCCGAAGTGCTACCTGAACTGATGAGGAAGGATGGCGTAGTTGCCATTGCGACGCTCGGCGAAGATGGACCTCATGTCGTGAACACGTGGAATGCCTATCTGGCCATGTCGGAAGACGGAAAGCTGCTGATACCTGCTGGCTACATGCACAAGACAGAGGCGAACGTTGCGCGCAACCCCAACGTGGTCATCACGGTGGCGAGCAGCAAAGTGAAGGGACTTTACGGCCCGGGCGCCGGCTGCCTCATCAAAGGGAAAGCAGAGTTCATCACGTCTGGACCAGAGTTCGATCTGATGAAGAAACGGTTCGAATGGCTCCGAGCGACAGTGGCGGTGACCATCGAGTCGGCCACTCAGACTTGGTGATCCTCATTCGCTCGTCCTGACGGATGATGGATTCAGCAGAAGGCATGTGGGAAGGTCTCTCCGTGGAAGGGGAAGAGCGACTACGGACCGCGGGCTCCTGCCGCTGCTCCTGGCCGAAGGTGTGGGCTCTGACGCGCAACGACCGCTGGCCACCGTGGTCATCTTCGGTCTGGCCACGTCGACCCTGCTCACGCTGTTCGTCATCCCCGCGGTCTATGGCCTGGTTGAGGGCTGGCGCGAACGCCGCACCGCAGGCGCATAGTCGCCCGTTCCGGGCATGTCGTGCTCACGCACGGCGTGCCCGGGTATGCCTGCCTCCTCGTCGTTCCGACCGATTCCGGGCGGAGTCCAGGCCTGTTCGACCGCAAAACCGACAATCGGGTCGCGAATGCGCACCTTCCATTGGTCCAGGCGGTCGCGCCGAGCCGTTGGTGCGGGCATATTGTATTGCTTTGGTGTATCTGTTTCTGCAAAAGGAATCCGTGTGAACCAACCCTATATCGTGCATGTGATCAGCCTTGGCTGTGCCAAGAACCTCGTGGATACGGAAGTCATCTGCGGGGGACTGGCCACCCACGGCATTCTGCTGTCCGCCGAGCGCGACGACGCGGACATGATTCTGGTGAACACCTGCGGGTTCATCGAGGACGCCCGGTTGGAGGCCGACCGGGAAATCCGTTCCGCCCTGCGCTGGAAGAAGAAGGGCCATGGCCGGGCCGTAGCGGTGGCGGGGTGTCTCCCCCGACGCCTGCGGGAGAAGGCCGAGGAACTCTATCCCGACGTGGACGTGTTCCTCGGGCTCGACGACGTGGGACAGGCGGCGGACGTCATCCGGGCCTTCCGCGACCGTTCCCTGGCCGGACGCAACCTGCCGCCCGCGAGCATGCCCACCTATCTCTACGACCACACCGCCCCGCGGCTGGCCCTGACCCCGGTCTCCTACGGCTATGTAAAGATCGCCGAAGGCTGCGACCACCGTTGCACCTACTGCATCATCCCCGATATCCGGGGACGGCAACGCAGCCGGTCCATCGACTCGGTGGTGGAGGAATGCCGCCAGTTGCTCGACCAGGGACGGCTGGAATTGGACCTCATCGCCCAGGACACCACGCGCTACGGCCTGGACCGCGCGGACGGGGCCAATCTGGCCCGCCTGATCGAGGCGGTCGACCAGCTGCCCGGCGATTTCCTGGTTCGCATTCTCTACACCCACCCGCTCTACCTGACCGACGAGATTCTCACCGCCGCCGCCCAGGCCGAGCATCTGGCCCCCTATCTCGATATCCCGCTGCAGCACATCTCGACGCCCGTCCTGAAGGCCATGCGCCGGGGGATGGACGGTCCGGCCACGCGGGAACGCATGGCCCGGTTGCGCGAACTTTGGCCCGGCGTGGCGGTGCGGACCACCTTCCTGTTCGGCTTCCCCGGCGAGACGGCGGAGCAGGCGGAAGAGGTGATGGCGTACTGCCGCGAGTACCAGTTCGAGCGCTTGGGGGCCTTCGCCTTCTCCCCCGAGGAGGGCACCCCCGCCGCCACCATGGAAGACCAAGTGCCCCGGGCCGTGGCCGAGGCGCGGCGCGACGCCCTCCTGGCCCAGCAGCAGCAACTGTCCCTGGCCCGGAACCAGGCGCTGGTCGGCCAGCGTCTCCAGGTGCTGGTGGATGCCGCCGAAAGCCGCCGCGACTTCCTCGGCCGGACCCTCTGGGACGCCCCGGAAACCGACAACCTCGTCCACCTGCGCGGCCCCCGCGACTGCCTGGAGCGGGGCTTTGTCGAGGTGCTGGTGGAAAAGGCCGAGGCCTACGACCTGCACGGCAAAGTGCTGGAGTAACCGGCGGATCCCCCTATATTTCCCTCCACCATGGCAGCGAGAACCAAGTCCCAACCCAAGAACGGCAACGACAGCCAGCAGAGTTCGCTGGTGGGTCGCCTCCTGGCCAAGATGCTGGCGCCCTTGCTCGCCCTTGTGCTGGTGGCCGCCGTCCTGGTCGGCAGCGGCTTCGGATTGCGCTGGGCTCTGCTCAAGGCCAATCCCTTCTTCACCCTGCAGACCATCGAGGTCCATACCGAAGGCCAGGGGCTGACGGAGGACGCGATTGTCGATATCCTGGGCGAAATGGGCTACCGCACCGGCCAGACGAACATGTTCGACATCGACACTGCCGCCATCCGCTCCCGGATCGAGAAGGCGGCGGTGGTAGAGAGCGCCCGGGTCACCCGCGTACTGCCCGACCGGCTCGTGGTCAGTTTCGCCCAGCGCTTCCCGGTGGCCCGGCTGCGGGCCCGGATTCCCCGGTTCATCGATCACCAGGGCCATGTGCTCCTGCCGTGGGAGGCGGAAGGCTTCTCCCTGCTGCCCGACATCGTCGGCACCCGCGACGTGGAAACCTTCCGGCCTGGCCAGAAGGCCGACGACGAGGTGTTGCTCGCCGCCCTTGAATTCCTCCGCCTGAACGAGGAGTACGGCGAGAAACTGGACTGCCGGGCCTACATGATCCAGCTTGACTACCACCCCCCCGAGAAGCTCAAGATCTACATGCACCGGGCCGGCACCTTCCGGGAGAACGCCCAAGTGCTGGTACCCGTGCGCCAGATGCGCGCCGCCCTCAACCGACTCGCGGTGATCGTGCGCGACCGCAACGGCCTGGGCCTCCCCACCGGCTTCGTGGACGTGACCTACGAGGAGAACGTCCCGGTCCGGGAATGACCCCGACCGGTTGAAGTTCCGGCGGGGGGAAACATATTCCGCGACTTTGCTTTCTTTCGTCCCATCTCGCAGTCAACGCCCCGCGTGGCAAGAAGGATCCCTCACGATGCAGAAACGCTATGCCCTGGTCGGTACCGGTGGACGCTCCTGGATGTACACCGCCGCCCTCATGAAGGACTTCAAGGAACACGGCGAGCTGGTCGCCTTCTGCGACGTGAACCAAGGCCGCATGGACTACAACAACGAGCAGATCGCCGAGAAGTACGGCCATGCTCCCCTGCCCACCTACCTGGCCCACGAGTTCGACCGGATGATCGCCGAGCAGAAGCCCGACGCCGTCATCGTCACCAGCGTGGACCGGACGCACCACCGGTACATTATCCGCGCCATGGAACTGGGCTGCGATGTCATCAGCGAGAAGCCGATGACCGTCGACGCCGAGAAGTGCCAGCAGATCGTGGACACGGTCGAGCGCACCGGCAAGCACCTCACCGTCACCTTCAACTACCGCTACGCCCCCCGCAACACGAAGGTGAAGGAGATCATCAAGAGCGGCATGCTCGGCGATATCGTCAGCGTCCACTTCGAGTGGCTGCTCGACACCTCGCACGGGGCCGACTACTTCCGCCGTTGGCACCGCGACAAGCGCAACTCCGGCGGCCTCATGGTCCACAAGTCCACCCACCACTTCGATCTGGTGAACTGGTGGATCGACTCCACCCCCGCCCTGGTCTACGCCTTGGGCGACCTGCGGTTCTACGGCCGCGAGAATGCGGAACTGCGCGGGGTCACCGAGTTCTACAGCCGCTCCCGCGACAACGAGGTGGCAGCCAAGGACCCCTTCGCCCTGAAGGTGAAGCCCGACAACAAGAACATGTACGGGCTCTACTACAACCCCGAGGCCGAGGACGGCTACTACCGCGACCAGAGCGTGTTCGGCGAGGGCATCTCCATCGAAGACACCATGTCGGTCATGGTCAAGTACACCAACCGGGCCGTGATGACCTACAGCCTGAACGCCTTCTGCCCCTGGGAAGGCTACCGCGTCTGCTTCAACGGCACCAAGGGCCGCCTGGAATTCAACGTGGTCGAGAAGAGCTTCCTCACCGCCGGTTCCACCGAGGACATGACCGTCCCCGGCATGCGCGAACTGGGTGCCGACAAGAAGGACATGGTCCCCGAGATCATCTTCCAGCCGCTGTGGGGCAAGCCCCAGGTGATCGAGTACGACCAGGGCGACAAGAGCGGCCACGGCGGCGGTGACGCCCGTCTCCTCCGCGACATCTTCGTCGGCGTCCAGGACAACAGCCTCGGCCATGCCGCCGGCTACGTGGACGGTGCCAAGTCCATCCTCACCGGCATCGCCGCGAACAAGTCCTTCCAGACCGGACTGCCGGTCAACGTGTCCGAGCTGGTCAAGCTCGACGCCCTCCGCAAGTAGCGTCAGGCGCAAGCACAGAAACAAGCGGCGCGAGGTGAATCCACCTCGCGCCGTTTTTCGTTTGACGCAACCTGCATCCTATCGATGCAGCTCGAGAGCTACCAAGCGGTCAGGCAGGGAACGCCGTCGTGGCTGGTGCTCCAGGGACCCACAATCTGGTCCCAGGTCACGTTGCCCCAGTGGAAGGCCTCCACATGGCCATCAGCCAGGAGGTTGTTGTTGCGGCCACTGTGCCAGCAGGTACTGGCGGCACCGGCCTTGTACCGGGCCAGGTCGCGGGTCTGAATGCCGCAGCTCATGTTGTCGGCCCCGCAGTCATTCCAAGGATTGTCGCTGTCCCACATGACCAGGAGCTTGCTGGGGCCGCACGTAGTGCTCCCAGTCTGGGTCAACGCCCTGCCGTTCAAGGCGAGGTAGTTGTAGCAGTAGCTAACCGGCTTGTTGTTGTTGTGAGGGTCGAGGAAGGAACCGCTCTGGCGCGAGGGGCACTGGTAGATCTTCTGGTCGCCCGCATAGCCAATCAGTCCATTGCTGATCCAGCCGTTGTAAGTGGACTTCCCCGCGCTCGTGCCATCGCCTACTACCACTGGCCAACGTTCATCGGAATCCTGGGTGTACATGATGAACGCCAGGCCAATCTGCTTCAGATTGTTGACACAACTGATCTGGTGCGCCTTCGCCCGTGCCTGTTGCAGAGCAGGCAGCAACATGGAGGCAAGAATCGCGATGATGGCGATCACGACCAGAAGCTCGATCAGGGTGAATCTGCGCTTTCTCATACCGGCGGTTCTCCTTGGCGAGATGGACTGGTGGCTGTTCTGATTGCGTAGATGCGCAACCTGCCCTATGGATCATTGGATATAATGACGATAGTCTTTGCGTTCGTTTCATGCAAACTAAATGCGCGCCCGGCAAACGGGTTGAGCACAGGCATAGACAGGGAAGCTTGATCTGACTGCTTCGGACCGGGCTATTCATTCTACATACAACCAACGCCGACACAAGGAGTTGCCAACCACCCCATTCCCTGGCGTGGTTGTGGCTCGCCCGATGCAGCCTGGTCCGGCAGGTGACCGGACGACTCCGCTATCGCTGGAGTTGGGGGTGCCCCACTATCTCTCCCGGGCCAGCTCGGTCCGCAAGGCCGGAAGCTCATAGCGACAGCTTATCCACATGGCCTGCGTCTTGCCGTTGCGTAGCAGGTAGACAGCGGGCGGGTCGTCCCCGGCGAAATCCGCATACTCTTGAGCCGTGGCCATGCGGTACGGGAACTGCGCCCCAACCTTGGCAAAGAAAACATCCACATCTTCGGGCTGGCCATAGAGGAGACAATAGACGTTCAGACCGTAGGCCTTTGCGTCAAACGTAGCAGTCTGTTGGGCGGCCAGAATGCAGTGGTCGCAGTCCATGGCCAAGACCAGAACCAGGGCCTTTCCCTGATCGATGGGAAAGTCCGGCGAAGCCAACCGCGTCAGATCGGGAAGGGGCGGGGGTGTTTTCCTACCGGCTGGGCGGGAGACGAGGACCACCACCAGAACGACGACGGCAACCAGCAGAAACCCGAGCAGACCAATGACGACCCGCTTGGCTCTTGCCCGCGCCTCGGGGTCCACGCCCGGCCGCGACGGTGGCGGGCTGACCGCAGCAGCGTCATGGTCCAGTCCGTCTGGGTTTGTGCCGTGGTCTGCCATGGTATCCCGCGCCAGTCCGCGACAGCCGCATGCCGCCGCGATGTCGCCGAAACTAGCGGCGGGAACGGGTACTGTCAATGCCGTAGACCGGTGGGGAACGGCCACACACCTATCTTGACCGATGACTACCGGCGGGGCTGCCGACCGATCCAGAGGTAGTCGATGCGGCAGGTCCCGGTCAAAGGTGTTCCGGTGGCGAGGTCGAGGCGAAGCTGTTTCAGGTTTCCCCGCCAACCGGGCACGGTGGCCAGGTCCACCACATAGGTCCGGGGACCGCTGTCGTCGGGGACCACCGCGAAGCTCGCGCTGTTGGCGTCCTGCCAATCCGCCTGGTCGGCCGTAGTGAACCGGAGCCGCATACTCGTGGCCGGGGTGTGGTTCTGGAAGCGGAGCCAGACGGTCGGGTTCTGCGAGAGGTCCACGCCCGGATTCTCGCCCGACAGCAGGCAGGCGTTGGGGCTATCCTCGACGGAGACCAGATAGTAGTCGCCCGCCACGTACTGGATGGGGTAGGACACGCAGGGCCAATCCTGATCCTTCCACTCCATGAAGCGCGTCCCGAGATCGGCCTCGCTCCAACCTTCCTTGTCGAGCGTGTTGAACTCCCAGGCCTTGGCCACCGCGGCCCCGGCAGGAAGCACATGGACCCACGTCCGGTCGCTGATCCAGAACTCGCCGTCGTCGGCCACCAACCGCAGGCAGTAGTCGCCGGGAACCGCGAAGCGGGCCGTGGTCGTCGGCTGGCTGGCGTCGGCAAACTGGACCGCACCCGGACCTTCGAGCACTTCCCAGGTCGTCTTGAACGGCGTCTTGCCGGGTTTGCCGTCGTCGCTTGCCGAACCGGCCAGAGGCACAGCCAACCGGTCGGTATGCACCTCGGGACCGGCCTCCACCACGGGCGGGTTGTTGAAGGGCATGGCCTGTTCCAGCTCCGCGGCCGTGGCGAACTGCCGGTTGTCGCGCAAGGTCCAGCGGGTGGTCTTCGGGGCTTCGTTCACGAAGAACTCGATGCCGGGGTTCAGGACATAGCCGTTGTCATGGATGCTGCCCGTGCTGCAACAGACGTCGGAGCCACCTCCCCTGCCCCAGATGTAGATCTCGGATGGGCCCAGCTTGGTCGCCGTGTTGTTCTGGATGAAGCGGGAGTTGGCGATCTCCACGTTCTTGGGCTGGGGCACCTTCAGGCCGAGCACCTCGATCGCCGCGCCCGCGTTGTTCTGGAAGGTGCAATGGTCGATGAGGCAACCGTTCCCGTGATTCTCGAAGTCGATGCCGCCCTCGTCGTGGGATTTGGAGTCGGGCTGGTTGCGGAAGACACAGTTGCGGATGATGAATCCTTGCGGATCGCAGAGCATGATCCCCATGGTGCCGGCGGAGGCGTGCCAGCCGGGCGCGTCGAAGATACTGTTCTGCAGGTAGGAGCGGCGGACCGCGATCATCGCCGGATGGGGCGAGGTGTTGTGCACGTGGTTGTCGTGGCAGAACACCCGGTCCACAGTCAGCGCATCGCCCTTGGCGAAGAAACCCCACGAACACTGGAACATCTCGCAGTCGCGCAGCACCAGATCCTCGGCCTGGGCACCGACAATGGCGATACCCGCCGAACTGCGGATGGAATCGCCGGGTGCGCCCTCGCGGTCCCGCCATTCCGGAATACCGCTGCTGTTGGGGCGGTACAGCCCCTCGATATGGTGGGCGATGCAGTCTTCGATGACCAGCCCGCGATGCCCTCCCCGGCGGTAGTTCACCACCAACCCCTTGCCTGCGTGGCTGACCACTAGACCATGAATGCGGAGGTAGTCCGGCGTGTCGATCAGGGCGCAGCGGTCGGCGATATCCCAGTTGCGCCGGAGAATCGGGCGCGCCCCCTCTCCGTAGGGACCAATCTCGCACCAGTTGTCCGCCGTGCCCTGGGCGGAGAGCGCGAGTTCCTGGTTGATGACACTGCCCCGCTTGATGAGGAGCCGTTCCCCGGCGGCCAGCGTCTTGCCGTTGATGGGGGTGAAATCCTGCCAGGGAGCCGCGGGCGAGGTGCCAGCATTGGCGTTGCTGCCCGCGACACTGTCCACGTAGTAGGTCGTCGCCTCCGCGTGCCGGGGTGGAGGCCAGTTCTCGCCCACGGGCGAGACCGGGTCCTCCACCGCAAAGAAGGGCAGCGCCCGGCGCGAGAGCACGGGGGGGAAGCCAGTCCCGGTCAGGCGCAGGTTCGCGATCCCCGTCGTCTTGGGAACCCCGCGCACCGTCCATTCCACACTCTTGCTTTCGCCGCAGGCCAGCGTACCCAACACCTGCTCGACGGGGGTCAGACATTCGGTCCCGTCGGTGAGATCGAGCCGGATCACGCAGTCCTCGGCCTGGCTCCCGTGGTTGCGGACGACGGCGGTCAGCCTCTCCTGACGCCCTCCCCGCAGGATGGGCCGGTCGGCCAGGAAATCCTGGACCCGCAGAACCGGGTAGCGCGGGTTCTCGATCCGCAGTTCGTCAAGCTGGCCCTTGATCGGACCCAGCATTAGGGGATTCGCCGTGGGCTGCGGGATCCCCGATCGTCCGGTCTGCGTCCGCTCCCCGTTCACATCCAGGGTGGCGAGCGTCCCATCCCACCGGGCGGCAAGGCGGTACCAGACCCCGGTCTCGACCTTTCCCTCCGCCGACACGCGCGGCTCCCAGTTGCCATCCAGCTTCACGAAAAAGGCGAAGCGCCCCCCTTCGTTGGCCGGGTTCACCCGCAGTTGGTACTCGTCGTCCTTGATGGCAATGATCTGCCCCTCGGGCGGCAGCTCGTCGAAGCGCACCGAGCAATCGATCCGCAACCCCGCCGCCAACTGGAAATCCAGGTGGTCCGGCACGGTCAGCGGGCCACCTTGCAGAGCCTGCCCGCGCCGGCCCGCAGCGAAAGCCGCCCCGGTCGCGTCGAGATCATGCCCATGCCCCGAGAGGTCGCGAGCATCCCCGTCGAAGGGCCAATACGCCACCCCCGAAGCCGCCGCGCCCGGGTTCTCGATCCGCAGTTCGTCAATCAGTCCCGGCAGGGGACCGAGGCGTACGGGATTGCTGGTGGGTGCCGGAATCCCCATCCGTTCCTGGCGGAACTCCTCGCCGTTCACCGTCAGACTCAACTCCTTGCCGTCCCAACCAGCGACCAAGTGGTACCACACGTTGGGCTGCACCCGCTTGTCCGACTGCACCCGCGTCTCCCAACCATCCATGTACAGGAAGAAACCGAAGCCCCCGCCCTCGTTCTCGGGGTTCAGCCGCAGCATGTATTCGTTGCCCTTCTCCACGATCTCCTGCCAGCCAGAAGGTGGCGCTGCCGTGTAACGCACCCAGCAGTCGATCCGCAACCCCGGATACAGCCGCAGCGCCGCGTCGTCGGGAATCAGCGTCTCGCGGTCCAACCGCAGAGCCTGGCCCCGCTGGCCGGGCGCAAACTCCGATGACCGGCTGGAGGCGTCATTGCCAGCCCCCGAACGGTCCCGCAGATCGCCGTCGAAGGCCCAGACGCCAACCGCATTCCCCGGCTTGGCCAGGGGTTGCCCCACTACCTGGTTGACCACAAGAAGGGAGACGCAGATGGCGCCAAGACAACGGACAACTCGGCTCATGGGTGGATTCCTGGGCTGAGGACT
>QKCY01000365.1 GCA_003245525.1 Victivallales bacterium
GTCATCTTCGGCGGGCCGGGCGAGACTGCCGACACGGTCCGCGAGGGGATGGCCAACCTGGACGCGCTCGATCATTGCGTGGTACTGGCCACCTCGGGAGTTCGCATCCTGCCCGGTTCGCCGCTCCATCGGCAGGCCATCGACGAAGGCGCGATCACCGCCGACACGCCCTTGCTCCGTCCGGTGACCTACTTCTCGCCCCAGGTCGACGTCGAGTGGATGAACCACCACTTGGCCACGACCTGGGAAGACCGCCCCGACCGCATCTTCCCGGCCAGCCGGGACAACCAACGACTCCAGTTCCTCCAGAGCATGGGCATGCGCGGGGTGATCTGGGACAAACTCATCCGCTACTAGCCATGCCGTTCCGACCCCTCGACCAACGCCACATCCTGCTCGTCCACCCGCTGGGCTACCAGGCGGCCGCCGCGCAGCGCGACATCTCGCGCAAGGCCAACCTGATGCCGCCGCTCGGGCTGGCCAGCCTGGCCGCCTACGCGGAGCAGCAGGGGATGAAGGCGGGCATCATCGACTGCTTCGCCCGCCCCGATTCGGACGCCGAGATCGTCGCCTATCTCCGCGAACACCGGCCCGCTTTCCTTGGCCTGACGGCGACCACCTCCAGTTTCCACGACGCCGCCCGGATCGCGGCTTTGGCCAAAGCCGAACTGCCCGACCTCACCACGCTGGTCGGCGGGGCCCACGTCTCGGCCGTCCGCGAGCGGATTCTCGAACTGGCCCCCGCCATCGACGTGGTGGTCGCGGGCGAGGGGGAACGCCCGCTGGTGGGGATCATGGAACGGGAGCGCGCGGACTGGAAGGAGGTGCCCGGCCTGGTCTACCGCGCCGACGGCGCGATCGTCTCCACCGGGTTACAGGGCCCGGGCATCGAACTGGACACCTTGCCCTTCCCCGCCTACGAGAAGCTGGCCGGCTTCCCGGACCTCTACCGGCTACCGATCTTCAACTACCCGCGCACCCCCAACACGAGCTGCATCTCCAGCCGGGGCTGTCCCTACGCATGCAGCTACTGCGACCGCAGCGTCTTCCGCCGCAGTTTCCGCTACAACTCGGCCGACTACCTGTACCGCCACCTGGCCTACCTCAAGGAACGGTGGCACATCCGCCACATCAACTTCTACGACGACCAGTTCACCTTCAACCGCGAGCGGGTCGAGGCCTTCTGCCGGATGCTGATCGACCAGCCGCTCGGGATGACCTTCAACTGCGCGGTCCGCGCCGAACACGTGGACTTCCCCCTGCTGCAACTGATGAAGGCGGCGGGGTGCTGGATGGTCAGCCTCGGCATCGAGACTGGCGACCCGGACCTGCTCGCCCAGCATCGCCAAAACGCCGATCTCCAACTCCTGGCCGAACGCATCCGCGACATCCACCGGGCGGGCATCCGGACCAAGGGGCTGCTGATGATCGGCCTGCCCGGAGAGACCGAGCAGTCGGTCCGGAACTCCATGGACTATGTCTTCTCCCTGCCGATCGACGACTTCAACCTGGCCAAGTTCACCCCCTTCCCCGGCTCGCCCATCTACGAGCGAATCCACGAACTGGGCACGTTCGACGAGGACTGGGACAAGCTCGACTGCATGCACCTCCAGTTCGTGCCGCACGGGCTGACGCGCGAACGGCTGGAGGAGTTGTTCACGGCTTTCTACCGGGCCCACTTCATGCGCCCGCGCACCCAGTGGGGCTATGTTCAGATGCTCTGGAAGTCGCCCGACAGTTGGTGCCGTTTCCTCGGCAACCTGCGGAGCTTCCTGTCCTTCGCATTCTCCAACCGAAGGATAGGCGATGCCTGACGAGATCCGTATCCTTCTCGTGGTTCCGGTCTACAACCACTCGGGCACCCTGCGCCAGGTGGTGGAGGCCGCATTGGTGGTACACGATCAGGTCCTGGTGGTCGACGACGGCAGTTCCGAACCGGTCGAGAACTGCCTGGCGGGCCTCGCCGCGACGGTGCTCCGCCATCCGGAGAACCGGGGGAAGGGGGTCGCCATCCGCACGGCGGCAGCCTGGGCCACCAGCCACGGCTTCAGCCATATCGTGACCCTGGACGCCGACGGGCAGCACGACCCGGCCCAGTTTCCGGCCTTCCGGGAACGCATCGAGCGGAATCCGGCCGCCGTAATCATCGGGGTCCGCGACTTCGGTTCCGCCAACGTGCCGGGGAGCTCCCGCTTCGGACGGGATTTCGGCAATTTCTGGGTCAAGGTGCAGACGGGCCTGGCGGTGGGCGACATCCAGAGCGGCTATCGTGCCTACCCAGTACGGGCCCTGACCGAGCTGGGCTGTTTCTCGCGCCGCTTCGCCTACGAGGTGGAGATCGTGGTGCGTTGCGCCTGGGCGGGCCTACCCATCGAGCAGCTTCCCATCCGCGTCCATTACCCCGACCCGAAGACCCGGATCTCCCACTTCCGCCTCGGGTGGGACAATCTGCGTCTGACCGTTCTCAACACCCACCTGACCCTGCGCACCATCGTGCCCTGGCCCCACCAGCGCCTCGTCCCCAAGACGACGGAGCCGAAGGTCACGGTACTCCATCCCCTGGCCTCCATCCGGCGTCTGCTGAGCCAGAACACGACCCCGGTGGGGCTGGGGTTGGCGGCCGCGTTGGGCATGCTGCTGGGAACCCTGCCCCTGATCGCCCTGCACACCGTGAGCATCCTGGTCGTGGCGGGCTACTTCCGGCTCAACAAGCCGACCGCCGTCGGGGTCAGCCAGCTCTGCATGCCACCCTTCGTGCCAGCCCTCTGCGTCGAGCTCGGGTACTTCGCGCGGCATGGACAGTGGCTGACCGAGATCTCCTGGCAGACCCTGGGGCACGAGGCGCCGCAACGGCTGTGGGAGTATGTGATCGGCGCGGTCCTGTTGGCTCCGCCGCTGGCGGTTCTGGTCGGCCTGACCGTCTGGCTGCTGGCACGGGGAGTCCGACGCATGACAACCACCACCCCGGTAGCATAGGTATGCCCGAATCTTCCGATCATACGCCCCCGCCACCCCGCCGCCCCTCCGGCTGGAACAGCAGGAGTGTGGGAACCCGTTTCCAGCACGGCTCCTTCTACCTGCTGATCCGCCTCGGCGGCAAGCCGCTGGCCTATGTCCTCCTGGCCTTCGTCGTCCTTTGGTACGTCTGCTACCCGTCGACGCGCCGCAAGTGCAGTCACTACCTGCGCCGCCGATTCCCCCACCGGCAGGGGTTCTGGGCGCGCTTCGTGGACAGCTACCGGCTGGTCTTCAGTCTGGGCCAGTTGCTGATCGACCGGGCAGCCTTGGGAATCGTCGGACCGGCGGCGATGAGGGTGACCTTCCCGGATGGACCGCGCCTGCTGGAGATCCTCGCGGCGGGGAAGGGCTTGGTGATGATCGGGTCGCACGTCGGTTGTTGGCAGACCGCGTTGGCCGCCTTCGAGCACGTGCCCACCGGCGTGAACCTGGTGATTCACCGGGCGGAAGGCGATGTGGACCTGCACTACTTCGAGCACCAAGGCCAGGTGCCGCCCTTCCGCATCATCGACCCCCTGAAGGAGTTCCTGGGCGGGGTCCTCTCGATGCTCGAAGTCCTGCGCCGAGGGGAGATTCTCGGGTTGATGGGCGACCGGGTGTTTGGCGGCGACCGGCACCAGATTGCCGTGGAGTTTCTCGGCGAACCGGCGCTTTTCCCCCTCAGCCCCTACGTGCTCGCCAGTAGCGCAGGCAGCCCCATCGTGGTATTGTTCTCGCACCGGATCGGGCGGGATGCCTACACCCTGGAGTTGGCGAAGGTGATCCAGGTCCCCGAGGGGATCAGTCGCGATACGGCGGCCCTGCGTCCGTATGTCCGCGAGTTCGCCCAAGCTCTCGAGGACTACGTGGACCGCCATCCCTGGCAGTTCATGAACTTCTTCGACATGTGGGATACCTCCCCACTCAACGACCTGACACCCAAGGAAATGGTGGACCGGCATGAAGGATAAGCTCAAACAGATCATCATCGACGGCCTCAACCTCGAAGATCTGACCCCCGCCGACATCAACGACGACGCGCCGCTCTTCGGCGAGGGGCTCGGCCTCGACTCCCTGGACGCGGTGGAACTGGTCATCCTGGTCCAGAAGCACTTCGGCGTGGCGATCAAGGACATGAACGAGGGGCAGAAGGCCTTCCAGTCGATCAACACTCTGGCGGCCTACATCGCGGAGCAGCAGAAAGCATGACCCTTCGCGCCGACAGCCAGGGGGTGCCGATCACCGGCATGGGCTGCATCACGGCAGCGGGCAGAACGCTGGACCAGAACGTGGCCAGCCTCTTCGCCGGCACCCGCGTCATGGCTCCGTCGGAGCGGGTCCGCTCCTCCCATCCCGTGCGCTATCCGGTCTTCGAGGTCGCCGACGAGGCGCTGCCGGACGGCTATGCGACGGGTCCCGAATGCCTGCGTTGCAGCGGGCTGGCCCTGGTGGCGGCCGCCGAGGCGATCCGGTCCGCCGGCCTGAGCGCAACGGACCTGCGGCGGCTACGGGTCGGGGTGTGCCTGGGCACGACCGTCGGCAGCGCCATGAACAACGAGCAGTTCTACCGCGGGTTCCGCGACGGCGAACGCCCCGACATGGCGGCCATCACCAGCTTCCTCCATGCCAATCCCAGCGCCGTGGTGGCGCGCGAACTGCGTCTGAACGGCCCCTGCGAGACGGTGAACAACGCCTGTTCGTCGGGCACCGTGGCCATCGGCCAGGGCGCGGAGTGGATTCGCGCAGGCGTCTGCGACGTGGTGCTGGCTGGCGGCACGGACGCCCTCTGCCGGACCGTGTACAACGGCTTCATCTCCCTCCAGATCATGGACGAGGAACCGGTGCGTCCCTTCGACGTCCGGCGCTGCGGCCTGAACCTGGGCGAGGGGGCTGGCGTGCTGGTGCTGGAGTCCGCGGCGTCACAGGCCGCGCGCGGGGCGCGCGGGCTGGGTAGCCTGGTGGGCTATGGCAATGCCAGCGACGCGTTCCATGTGTCCGCCCCCCACCCGGAGGGGCGGGGCCTACGGGCAGCCATCGAGACTGCCATGGCGCAGGCGGGCATCGCAGGCCGCGACTTGGCCTTCATCAATGCCCACGGGACCGGCACGCCGGAGAACGACCGGGTCGAAGGGCAACTGTATCCCGAGTTGCTGCCGGGCATCCCGTTCCTGTCGACCAAGGGCTACACCGGCCACACCTTGGGGGCCTCGGGTGCCATCGAGGCCGCTTTCACCTTGGTTTCCCTGCAACTCGGCAAGCTCCCCGCGAGCATCGGTTTCGCGGAGCCGGACCCCGCCTTCCCCGGGCGGCCAGTGACGGCCGCAACCCCGGTCACCGGCGAGGTCGCCATCTCCACGTCTCTCGCCTTCGGGGGCAACAACGCCGCCGTCGTACTAGCCAAGCGAGGCTGCCCATGAGCGTGCGCTACGCCATCCGGGGGGTGGGCCTCGCGGGCGGGTTCGGCAGCGGCGAAGCCGCGCTGCTGACGGCGCTGCGCGAGGGAATGCCGCCTCTGCCGACCGTCGAGGTGCGGCGCGACGACCAGTTGATTGCCGTCCCGGCCTACCTGGCCGACCCCACCCCCTTGCAGGACTACGTCGCCCGCAGTGCCCTGCGGCGGGCGGACCGGTTCTCGCGCCTGGCCATGCTGGGCATCTGCCAGGCACTCGCGGGCGCCGATGTGGACCGCGAACGGCTCGGGCTGATTGTCGGCACCGGCTACGGGGCGCTGACAACCACCTTCAAGTTCCTGGATTCGGTGATCGAGGAGGGGGACGCCCTGGCCTCGCCCATGACCTTCTCCAATTCGGTCCACTCGGCCGCCCTGTCAAACACCAGCATCTGCCTGGGAATCCGCGGCCCGGGACTGACCGTAAGCCAGTTCGAGATGTCGGTCCACACCGCCCTGCTGAGCGCCTGCCAGTGGTTGGCGCAGGGGGTCGTCGACGCCGTCGTCTGCGGCGGGGTGGACGAGTACCACCCGATGGTCGGCTACTGCCGGGACCGCTACTTCGGCGATGCCAACCAGGGACCGGTGGCCCCCTTCGACTTCGCGCGCCAAAGCGCGGTGGTCGGCGAAGGGGTCGGGTTCCTGCTCCTCACCCGCGACGACGGGCCCAGACCCGTCTACGGCTACCTCGATGCGGTCCAATCCGGCTGGCTGGGGGCCGAAACCCCGAACTTCGCGACGGATGCCGTCTGCATCGTCGGGGCGGATGGCCACGCGCAGTGCGGCAGCGCCTATGGCCGGCACCTACCGGAAGGGTTGCCCGTGACGGCCTACGCCCCGATCTACGGCAGTTTCCCGGCGTCGCCAGCCCTGGACGTGGCCATCGCGGCCATCGGCCTCAAGCACGGCAAACTGCCGATCTACGCGGGTGCCGATATGGATGTGGCCGGCCGCCAGATCAGTGTGCTCAAGATCGATCGTGACGAACGCTACGCATTGGCGAGGGTATCATCATGAAACTGCATCTAGTCGCTCTGGGGGTGTTCGGGCTGGCCGCGCTGGCGGTCGGGCAATCAGGTCATGCCTACGACATCGAGCAGGGCCGCGCCCCACGCTACGATGCCACCAACCCGGCCCCGTCGCGCTGGGAACTGCCCGCCCATTGGCTCGACCTGGCCCAGGGCGAGGTGCCGCACGACCGTGCCCTGACGGCGAGCTTCGGTGCCAGCTACGACTCGTCCGAACGGATCGAATACGCTCTGCTCAGCTATCACTGGCTGTTCGACTACCGCGACGTCTGGCTGCACAACGCGCCCCCGGAACTGAAGTTCAAGATCGAACTCAGCGCCGGTGCCCGGACCAACGACGAACCGCGGTTCATGGGCTCCGGCTCGATTCTCGCGATGTACTTCCTTCCCAGGCTGGCGACCGAACACTTGCAGCCCTACCTCGAAGCGGGGGTCGGGGGCATCTACACGGACTTCCGGCGGGAGGGCCAGGGCCTGCGCTGGAACTTCCATCCGCAGTTGGGGATCGGCACGCTGATCCGCGGCGACGGCGCTCCCTGGCTGGTCGCGCTCCGGTTCAGCCACATCTCCAACGCCGGGCTGGCCGAGGACAACGCGGGGATCAACGCCCTGTCCCTTGCCGTCGGGCGGTACTTCTGAGGACAGGGACAGATGAACCGGAGCGAGGTACCACAGTCCGGCGGGCTCTACGGCGACCTGCGCGAAGTCGCCTACGCGGTTGACGAGAACGGCCGCTACGTCCTGGAGCCGAGTCTGGGATGGGACGCCAAAGGGATCGCCAACAGCCAGTTCTGGAAGACGGTCGAGGCGGCCGCGCGAGCGGCGCTGGCGGCAGTGGAACGGGGCGAGGCGGGACCGCTCCTGTTCTACATGACCATCTACCAGATGGACGTCGCCCTGCTGGCAACCTATGTTTCCCTGCCCTCCTGGCGGGTCCGCAGGCACCTGCGGCCCGGCGCCTTCGCGAGACTCAAACCGGCCTTGCGCCAGCGTTACGCGGACGTCTTCGACCTGCCGGTCGAGATGCTCGACCATCTCCCTTCCGACATCCAGAAATTTGCCGAGATTCTGCAATGGGCGAACAAATTCTGAGCGGGGACGCAGGGCCGGTGCTGGAATTCCGTCACCGCCAGTCGGCCCACTGCGAGTCGGGAGTGACGAGCAACCTGCTGCGCGACGCGGGGCGGGACGTCAGCGAAGCCATGGTCTTCGGGGTCGGCTCGGGCCTCTTCTTTGCCTACCTCCCGTTCCTCCGGATCGGGTCGCTTCCCCTGACCACCTACCGCACGTTCCCAGGGGCCGTCTTCCGGAAGGCGGCGCTCCGCCTGGGGGCGCAGATCGAGCGGCGGAAGTTCGGCACGGCCGCGGCGGCGATGGATGGCCTGGACGCCATGCTCGACCAGGGTCAGTGCGTGGGTTGCCAGACGGGCGTGTACTGGCTGCCCTACTTCCCCAGCAGCATGCGCTTCCACTTCAATGCGCACCATATCGTGATCTACGGCCGCCAGGGCGACGAGTACCTGGTCAGCGATCCCACTCTCGAACACCCGGTCACCATCTCCCGGCGCAACCTGGCCAAGGCCCGTTTCGCCCGGGGACCGCTGGCCCCGCACGGCAAGATGTTCTGGGTCAGCCAGACGACCGCCACGGTGGATTGGCGGCAGGCGATCATGGCGGGACTGCGCGAAACCTGCGGGGCGATGCGACTGCCCGTCCCCCTGGTCGGCTGGCGCGGCATCCGTTTCCTCGCCAGCCGCATGGCCAAGTGGCCCCAGCGTCTGGGTGCCGAGCGCGCCAGCCTGTGCCTGGGCAGCGTGATCCGCATGCAGGAGGAGATCGGCACCGGCGGGGGCGGCTTCCGCTTCATCTTCGCCGCCTTTCTCCAGGAAGCCGCCGACCGGCTCCAGGAGCCGCGCCTGGCCGCCATGTCCGAACGCCTGACGGCGGTGGGCGATCGCTGGCGCGACTTCGCCTTGGAGGCGTCGCGCTTCTGCAAGGGACGGGACGATGCGGTCGAATCCACCACCGAACTGGCGGCCATCATCGCCGACTGCGGCGAGCGCGAACGGGGCATCTTCACCGAACTGGCAGCGATCACCCGGTCGCTCAAGGTGGGCCAATGAGTGACGCGCTCCCCAACGCCGAACCGGTCATCCAGGCCTGCGGCCTCGTGAAGCGATACCGCGACAGCGACCGCGCGGCCGTGGACGGGGTCTCGTTGCACGTCCAGCGGGGAGAGATTCTGGGGTTGCTCGGCCCCAACGGGGCTGGCAAGACGACCACCATCAGCATGCTTGCCAGTCTCCTGCGCCCCACGGCTGGCGAGATCACCATCTGCGGGCACCGGCTGGGACGGCGCTCCCGTACCATACGCCAACTGATCGGGCTGGTCCCGCAGGACATCGCCCTGTACAACCAACTGACGGCCGGGGAGAACCTGCGGTTCTTCGGACGGCTGTATGGACTGCGGGGCAAGCATCTGACCGAACGGGTCGGCAGCGGCCTCGAGGCCATGGGCCTGAGCAACGTCGCCAACCAGCGGGCCGGTACCTTCTCGGGGGGGATGAAACGGCGGCTCAACCTGGCTATCGGTCTCCTGCACGAGCCGCAGTTGCTGTTTCTCGACGAACCGACCGTGGGGATCGACGCCCAGTCGCGAAGCATGATTCTGGGTTTCCTGGCGGCGCAGGGCCGCGCCGGGATGACGATGGTCTACACCACCCACTACATGGAGGAGGCCGAGCAGCTCTGCTCCCGCATCGCGGTCATCGACCAAGGACGGGTCGTCGCCGACGGGACCAGTGCGGAACTGCTCGCGGACCATCCGCAGTGCAGGACCATCGAGGATGTCTTTCTCGACCTGACCGGTCGTCAACTGCGGGACTGACCAAACCATGATCACCTGGCTGGCCATCGTCTGGAAGGAACTGCTGCAACTCGGTCGCGACCGAGCCGGCCTACTCGTCCTCTTCGCCATGCCAGCGTTCCTCGTGCTGGTCGTGTCGCTGATCCAGGACAACATCCTCAAGTCCGGCCTGGACTCGGCCATTGTCGTGCTCGTCGCGGACGAGGATGGCGGCCAGGTAGCCGAACGGCTGCGCGATTCCCTGCGCGAATCGACGGGCCTGACCATCGTCGACCACCAGGATGGGGAGCCGCTGACCCAGGCGCAGGCCCTGGCTGGCCTGGCCGACGGCGACGGGCAGGTGGCCCTGCTCATTGCCCCCGGAACCACCCAGCGGTTGGAGCAGGCCGCCACGGAGATGTCGCAGCGGACGATCACGACCGGCGACGAGACGGCGGCGGCCCCGCCCCTGGCGGAGAACTGGGTGCGGCTCTACTTCGAGCCGACCGTCCAGGGCGGCTTCAAGGCCGCCGTGACCCAAGCCGTCGAGCGCCTGGCCCAGGGGATCGAGATGGACTACCGTCTGGCCCGTATGGAGACGGAGCTGCCCGCCCAGGTGAACCAGGTGATCGCCACGGCGCTGAAGGACAGTCTGCCCCCGGACATGGAGATCCAACCCGCCGACCTGCCGCCGGTTCGGTTCCACTGGGACAAGCGGCCGCTGCTGAACGTGAGTACCGAGTATGCCGTCGACGGCGTGGCGGGGGGGCTGCCCAGCTCGGTGCAGCAAAACGTGCCTGCCTGGGCACTCTTCGGGATGTTCTTCATCGTCGTGCCCTTGGCGGGGACCATGATCCGCGAGCGCGAGCAAGGAACACTGCGTCGGCTGCTGGTGATGCCGGTTCCGGCGGCGGTCCTGCTGCTGGGCAAGGTGGCGGCCTACGTCCTGGTCTGCTGCGGCCAGTTCATCGTGATGCTGGCGATCGGCCGCTGGGTCCTGCCCCGCCTGGGCACGCCGGTCCTGGAACTGGGATCGGCACCGGGAGCTCTGCTGGGTCTCGTGCTGGTCTGCGCGCTGGCGGCCACTAGCTACGGGATCATGGTCGGGGCCTTGGCCCGGACCTACGAGCAAGCCTCCATGTTCGGCGCGGTGTCAGTGGTAATCGCCGCCGCCGTGGGAGGCATCATGATTCCGGTATACGTGATGCCGTCCTTCATGCGCACCGCCAGCCAGATCTCGCCCCTCGCCTGGGGCCACGAGGCGTTCCTGACGATCTTCGTCCGCCAGGGCGGCGTGGCCGAGATCGGGCTGCAACTGTCGCTGTTGACCGCATTCGCCGCAGTCTGCCTCACCATCGCCTCGGCCATGCTCTTCCGCCGTGCATTGGCGGATTGAGTCCCCGCGCGTAGTGTACCAGCCATGCACCAAACTGCAGTCGGAGTTCCCCCCCAGCCAAGGAGGCCGCATGCCCGCTTCTTCACCGGAACTTGAGAACGATCTGCAGGCGCTGATCGTGAAGAGCTGCAACATCGAGTTCGACCTGCCCGACGACCTGACCCACGACGAGCCGCTGATCGGGCCGGAGTCGCCCTACGGGCTCGATTCGCTCGACGCCGTCGAGATCATCGTGGCCGTGCAGCGTCGCTACAAGGTCCGGATCGGCGCGGACGAGAACAACCGCGAAGCCCTCCGTTCGGTCAAGGCCCTGGCGGCGTATGTCCGACAATTGCAGGCTGCCCAGGCCTAGCCTACGGAGGGGGTTCGGCCCCCTCCATGGACGACCGCGGGAGAGACGTTCAGTCGGTGATCTTGACGACCCGGCCATCGGCATCGAACTGCACGGCCACGGTGCCGAAGCGGTTGGTCCAGTACACGTAGGTGGAGTCGTCGAGGGAGGGCGTCTTGTGCGCCGCCGGGTAGCCCATGGCGGCCATGACGCCAGCCTTGGTCATCCCGACGAGCGCCTTCCCTTCCTTGATGCCCTGCTGGTCAAGCGCACTGTACCCCGAGAGGTCAACGGGCTCGGCGGACATGATCTTGTCGAGATACTCCTTGACCGACATCCCCATGCGCTGGGGATGGAACTCGAACTCGACCGTCCGCTGATCGGCGAGGCGAATCGTGAAGCCGCCACGGCCGACCGCGACCATCAGCTCCGTGTTGGGGGCGATGATCCAGTGACCGGGGCCGGGTGACGTGTAGTTGGCGTAGCTGGCAGTGTAGGATGTGCGCCCGCGGGAATCTCGGGTCGCGACATGGATGTTGTAGCGATTGTAGAGCTTCTCCCAACCAGCCTGCGCGATGTTCTGCGAGCCGACCAGGATACAGAAACCCAGAAGTACCGTGTGGAATCGAGTCATGAGTGGTCTCCATCTGCAAGGTTTGCCGACAGGAAGAACGTAACTCAAGGGGCTCCCTGAATCAAGAGGCACGCTGCGGCATCCGGGGGTAGCAGGATCGCCCACGGACCGCCATCCCCGCGAGCCCGACAACAGCATGGTGCTAGGAAGTTCCCCCGGCGGTCACAGGCCCTGCCAGGCGGCTACGACGAGGCGGCGGAGTTCGGCGCGGGCGGATTGGGGGGTGTCGGTGAGGACCCCGGCCACGCCGAGTTGCAGGGCTTCGCGGAATTCGTTCGGGGAGTTGATGGTCCAGGTGTAGACCGCCATGCCCGCGCCAGCAGCCTGGGCCATGAAGGCGGGCGACAAGCTGTCATGGGCCAGGGAGAAGCCCGCCGCGCCCTGCCGACGCCAGCCGTGGCAGAAGTCAACGGGGCAGTTCTCGGGCACGCCGCCGAGCTTGAGGATCGGGATCTCGGGCAGGTGTTCGTGGATGTCCGCCGCCTGCTCCTCGTTCCAGCAGCAGGCCACGGTCTGGTCCAGGATGCCTGCCGGGCGGATGATGGCGGCGAGGGGGGTGCCGAGTCCCTGCTCTTTCAGGTCCAGCACGATCAGCCCCTTCCCCTTGAGCGCGCCCGCCACGCTGGCGAAGTCCGGGACCCGCTCGCCGGCGAAGCTGGCGTCCTTCCAGGAGCCTGCATCGTAGGATTGCAGTTCGGCCAGAGTCTTCTGGGAAGCCGGGCCCTGGCCGTCGGTGGTGCGGTCCAGTTTGTCGTCGTGGAGCAGGTAGAGCTGGCCGTCCTGGCTGAGGCGGACATCCATCTCCACGCCGTCGGCACCGCGCGCGAAGGCCTGCTGGAAGGCGAGCAGAGTGTTCTCGGGAAACGCCCGGGAGGCACCGCGATGGGCGATCACCAGGGGCACGGCGCAAGTCGCCAGGACGGCATTCTGCCGTTCGGCCTCGCTCAGGGGCGGCAGGCGCTCGATCCGCACGTTGTCGAAGGTCGCGGTCACCTCGCTCACCACAAACCCCACGTGTCCGCGTGCCGGGACATCCTGGGGAAGTCCGCAGGAGAGCGCCAAGTTGCCGTCCAGATAGGCCTTGGCCCAGCCCGAACGCAGTTCCAGGCGCATGTGCTGGGACTGGCCGAGAGCCAGCTCCGGCCCTTGGTTGCCCCGCCGGAGAATCCGCCACTCGCGCTTGCCGTCCACCGGCTGGTTGAGGCCGATCTCCAACCCGCTGCCCGCGTGCCGCTGGAAGCGGGCGGTGAAGATCAGAAAGGGGCGGGGCTCCTCGCCGCTTTCCGCGCGCACCATGAGCGCCAACCAGCGCGTGGGGTTCTTGGTCGCGACGAAGCTCACGTCCGCTTCCACGGCCACGTTCTCCAGCTCCTCGACAGGGGCGAGAACGCGGGAGAGATAGCCCGTGCTCTTTCCCACCAGTCTGCCGTCCTGCACCTGCCAGTCGCCGCCGAGGGCCTGCCAGCCCGCGGGCAGGGCACCTGCCGCCGTGGTGTCGAAATCCTCCACGCTGAGCGCTTCGCCCGCCGGGGACGAGACTGCCAGCCACGCCAGAAAGCCAAAGAGGAGAGTACGGACAAGCATACGTGAGTTCCAGCATCGGGTTGTCGCCATGGTGCCGCCTCCGTGGCGGCCCGGAAGCAGGCACTCTACCCTCCGGAACCCGCGCAGCCACGCCCGGCGGCAAGACCCGGGCAGGATCTCGCCAACTTCTCACGGTTGGCTAGCGGAGGACCGGTTGGCCGAAATGCCGGAAACCGGGGGGCGGGACCGAAGGTCGTAGGCTACGTTTTTGGCAGAATTGCATATTTGTTCGCCAGCAAAAATGTGCGACAACTTGGTCATTTACCTACGATTCTAGGCGGTTGTGCCCTTGCATGGTGGACCGCAAATGGCATTTTATCCCCTTTCCGGGACGCCGGAACCTCCCTAGACTCCCGTGTCGCATTACAGATATGGCAGAATTGCCGGGCAGCAGGCACGGGCTCACTCCAACCTTGCAACCAGAAGAGGATGGGTATGAACGAGTCCATTACTGCCCTTCAGCAGAGTGGCGACGCCTTGTTCCTGATGTTGGGAGCGGTGATGATCTTCGCCATGCATGCCGGGTTCGCATTCCTGGAGGTCGGCACGGTCCGGGAAAAGAACCAGGTGAACGCGATGGGGAAGATCATCGCGGACTGGGGGGTCTCCACCCTGGTGTACTTCCTGATCGGCTTTCCGATCGCCTACGGCATCCACTTCTGGCTGGGAGCCGACCAGTTGGTCCAACTGTTCAACGGCGAGCAGGTGGTCGGGGCCCGGGGTTTCGACCTCCTGCACTGCTTCTTCCTGACGACCTTCGCGGCGTGCATTCCGGCGATTATCTCGGGCGGCATTGCCGAACGGGCGAAGTTCTGGCCCCAGGTGTTCGCGGGCGGCATCTTCGCCGGCCTGGGCTATCCGCTCTTCGAGTCGGTGATCTGGGGACGCCACCACTTCTTCCAGGACTGGCTGACCCAGACCTTCGGCATGGGCTTCCATGATTATGCGGGGTCGGTCGTGGTCCACTCCATGGGCGGCTGGATCGCCCTGCCCGCCGTGGTGATCCTCGGCCAGCGCATCGGGCGCTGGGTGAACGGCAAGAGCCAGGACATTCCGATCTCGAACATCCCCTTCCTCTCCCTGGGTAGCTGGATTCTGGCAGTGGGCTGGTTCGGGTTCAACGTGATGAGCGCCCAGTCCTTCGAAGGTATCAGCGGCCTGGTGGCGGTGAACTCGCTGTTCGCGATGGTGGGCGGCATCCTCTTCGCGCTGGTCTTCTCGAAGAACGATCCGGGCTTCGTCCACAACGGCGCGCTGGCCGGTCTGATCGCAATCTGCGCCGGGTCCGACGTGGTCCATCCCTTCGGGGCCTTCTTCATCGGCGGCATTGGCGCGCTGATCTTCATCTTCGGCTTCAAGTTCGAGACCGAGAAGCTGCGGGTCGACGACGTGCTGGGCGTCTGGCCCCTGCACGGTATCACCGGTTCCTGGGGCGGCATTGCGGCGGGCATCTTCGGCCAGCAGGCCCTCGGCGGTCTCGGCGGCGTCAGCCTCCCCGCCCAGGTGTTCGGCACGGTGGCCGCCATCGGCTGGGCGCTGCTGCTGGGCACGGTGGTCTACAGCATCCTCAAGGCGACGGTCGGCATCCGCCTGACCAGCGACCAGGAGGAGCGGGGCGCCGACCTGTCGATCCATCGGATCGGAGCCCATCCGGAGCGTCATTTCCGATAGGTGCTAGATTGGGCGGGATGACCTCCCGCCGGTTCCCGCCAACAACCAGAGGCCATTCGTTCTCCGCCGGCCACCAAACTGGTCGGCGGGGAGGAAGGAAGCGACTCATGAAATACATCATCGCCATCATCCAGCCTTCCCGTCTCGAAGCCGTCAAGGAAGCCCTGAGCGAGATCGAAGTGTTCCGCCTGACCATCACCGACGCCCAGGGCCTGGGCCAGCAGCGCGGCCACACGGAGATCTATCGCGGGCACGAATACCACGTCAACCTGGTCCCGAAGGTGAAGCTCGAAATCGCCGTGAACGACGAGTTCGTGGAACCCACCATCGAGGCCGTCTCGAATGCCGCGCGCACCGGCGAGGAGGGCAAGATCGGGGATGGCAAGATCTTCGTGCTGCCCCTCGACGAGGTCGTCCGTATCCGGACCCGCGAGCGCGGGCACGACGCCATCTAGCTTTCTTTTCCAGCCGCCCGGCCCGGCATTCCCGGCCGGGCGGCGATAGGACCGCATGGGCACGGACGCGAAGGCAGAGTTGCGGGAACGCCGGAACCGGGTGTTCACGGCGGGTCGCCGCCATGCCTCCGCCCGCGAAGTGATCCATGGCTTCGCCCGCGAGATCGACGGGCTCATCCAGCATCTGGCCGACCAGACGAAAGCCAGGTGGCCGGCCTTTGCCGAGGTCTCCATCGTCGCGCTTGGCGGTTACGGGCGCGGCGAGATGTGCCCCTACTCCGACATCGATGTGCTGGTGCTGCACGACGGCAAAGGGCCACAGCCTGCGTTGGAGTCCTTCGCCCGAGGACTCTGGGACCTGGGAACCGGCGTGGGCTGCGTGGTGCGGACCGTGGCCGAGTGCGCCAACATCCTGGGCGACGATCCGGCCACCGACAACGCCCTGCTGGACTGCGCCCGCGTGGCCGGTTCGGAAGAGCCGTTGCAGCGCCTGGTATCTGCCGTGCTCAAACCCTATTTCCGGCGCAAGCGCCGGGCCTACATCGACGGCATCTGCCGCGAGCTGCACGAACGGGTCTACTCGTCGGTCAACACCCTCTACCGGGTGGAACCGGACCTGAAGAGCGGCATCTGCGCCCTGCGCGACTGCCAGCGGATGGTCTGGGCGGAACGGGTCTACGACCTGACCATCGGCGGCAAGCAGACGCCGGGCTACCACATTCTCGGGGTCGAGGGCAAGAAGAGCCTGCTGGCGGCCTACGAGTTCCTGCTCAAGCTGCGGGTGGAGCTGCATATGCTCACGGGGCGGCGGATCGATCTGCTCGAACTGGGCGTCCAGCCCCAAGTAGCGGCGAACCTGGCGCTGGGAGAGGGAAGTCCCGGCGACCTCATGGAGCAGTATTTCCGGGTGGTCACCGAGATCCGCCATGCGGTGCATCTGTTCCTGGAGCGGGCACCCCGGGCCACGCCCGTGTGGGATGTGGTCCGCCGACGGCTGAGCGCCTATCCTGCTGGACCCGCCCTGGCCGTGGTGGACGGCATCCTCTTCCAGCGAGGCAAACCGCCCGCCAGTCTGGCGCCGGTGATGTGGCTGCTGGCGGTTTTCCAGAGCGCGCTAACCTGTCACGCCGTGCTCGGCATCGAGCTGCGCAACACCATCCGGCGGATGGTCCGGGAACTCACTCCCGGGGATTTCCGCAACGCGGAAGTGGACCGCAAGTTCCGCGAGATCATCTCCCGCTACCGGGATGTGGGGCGGATTCTCCAGCTCATGCACGAGACCACCTTCCTCGAAGGCCTGATCCCCGAGTTCGGCGCGCTCACCTGCCGGGTCGAGTACGACACCTACCACGAGTACACGGTGGACCAGCACATCCTGCTGGCGCTCTGCGCGCTGGACGAACTGTCGCAGGAGAAGGACGAACTGGTTCTGAACGTCTATCTCCACCTGCCCCGCAAGACGCTCCTGCGGTTGGGCTTGCTCCTCCATGACATCGGCAAGGCCCTGCCGGGCGACCACTCCCGCACGGGGGCCGCCATCGCCGAGAACGTGGCGCTGCGCCTGGGCTTCGACAAGGACGAGACGGAGCGCATCCGCTTCCTGGTCTACAACCATCTGGCCATGTCCGAGATCTCGCTCATGCGCGAGCCGGAAGCGGAACTCATCCGGGAGTTCGCCGAACGGGTGGGAGACCAGGAGAATCTGGACCTGCTTTTCCTGCTCACCGTGCTCGATATCCGCCATGTGGGCTCGCGCACCTGGACCGGCTGGAAGGCCGCCCAGCTCAAGGACATCTACCTGCGCACCGCCGCAGTGCTGGCCGCCCGGACGGTGCATGTGCCGACCCGGGGCGGGGTGCCGGAGGGCTTCGATGCGGACAGCTATCTGCGCCATACCCTCCCCGAGGAGCGCGCGGACCACCACCGCTGGCTGGCCAGCCTGCAACCCGGCGAGCTGCAACTCCACGCCGAGTCGCTGGTGGGTTTCGACCGGCTCACCGTGCTGGCCTACGACCGCAAGGGGTTCCTGTCGGACTTTGGCGGCTGCCTGTTCGCCGAAGGCCTGTGGGTGGTCCAGGCCCGCATCCAATCCACGGCCGACGGGAGGATTCTGGACGTGTTCGACCTGGAAAGCGACGGTCGCACCGCCCTGCCCTTCGCCAACCGCGTGGCGGGCGTCCGGCGGCGCTGGGAAGCGGTCTGCAACGGCACGGCCCAAGCCGAGGAGATGGCCCGCGAGCGGTTGCGCCGCTACCCCCAGAAGGCGACCCGATCCCCCACCAACCGGCTCCGGATCGCCATCGACAACGATATCTCGCCCCGCTACACCGTGCTCGAAGTGGATGTGCCCGACAGTTGGGGCCTGCTCCACCGCCTGGCCCAGGCCCTGTCCGGGCTCGACATCCTCATCGCGTCGGCCCGCATCGCGACCATGATCGACCAGGCGAAGGACGTGTTCTACCTCACCAACGCCAGCAACGAGAAGATCACCGATCCCGCGCTCTGCGCCCAAATCGAGAGTACGGTCCGCGCCCTCTTTGCGGAGTAAGGGGCACGCGAAGGCGCGAAGCCGCGAAGGGGGAAGGGAAAGGCAAAGAGGGGAGGGAAGAGGAGAAACTATGGGGGAAGCATGGGATGGGGTCGATGGCCGGGGTACGGACTGGTCTGGCATAGAGGCATCGTTTCGGCCTCTGGGAGTACGAGACACTGTCTGCCACGCCAGAAACAGCTTTCGTTCATCGCGGATAGGCTTGCTGCGGGTAGGCTGGCAGCACGAAACGCCACCTACCACGCCAGAAACCACCCGCTCCATCCCCACCCAACCTTCTCCCCTCTTCTCCCCTCTTGGCCTTTCCCTTCCCCCTTCGCGGCTTCGCGCCTTCGCGTGCCGTTCTTATCCTCCCTGGTTGATCCGGAGCTGTGATCCGGGGCAGAGGGGATGGTGGTTGACGATGCGGCGGCAGCCCTCCTTGAAAGTGGCGGCCCCGAAGTTGATGAGCAGCCCCAGCGGGAGGTCGAGCAGCCGCAGGTAGGTGAGCACCTGCTTGGGATGCACCGGCGCGAAGGTCTCCACCG
>QKCY01000274.1 GCA_003245525.1 Victivallales bacterium
GCCATGCCGGGGTAGACGTACTGGGTGAAGTTGTGGACGATACCGCCGTCTTCCCGCGACTTCTCCACGCCAAAGGCGTAGACGGCCTGGGGACGGCCCAGCAGCCAGAGCACAAGATCGGTGTCGTGGATGTGGCGGTCGAAGATCTGCATGCCGCCGCGCTGCTCGTCCAGGAACCAGCGCTCGTAGCCAATGGAGATGGCCCCGGTGCGGGTCATGGACAGGGTTTCGAGCTTGCCGTAGCGGCCGGAGTCGATGGCTTCCTTGAGGTAGACGTACTCGGGCCAGAAGCGGAGCACCTGGCCGATGATGAGCATCTTGCCGCTGGCCTTGGCGGCGGCGATCATCTGCTCGCACAGGGCCACGTCCAGCCCCATGGGCTTTTCGGAGAAGACGTGGTGCCCGGACTGGAGGGCGCGGATGGCGAGGGCACCATGGAGATAGGTGGGGGTACAGACAAAGATCACGTCGGCGATCTTGGCGTCGATCATCTCCTCGCCGCTGGCGTAGGCCTTGACGTTGAACTTCTCGGCGATCTGCTGGCGGACTTCCGGCTGGACGTCGGCCACGGCCACCAGTTCGATGTCGCCGCCGTGCTGGGTGAGCAACTGGACATGGCTACGGCCCATGGGGCCAAGACCGCAAAGAGCAACCTTCATGATCGGACCTCTCGTTGATTGAGGAGCGGGAACCCGGACTACCCCGCGCCAACATGATGGGCGGCGGTGAAAAGGCAAATGGCAACTACCTGCCCAATGCCACGTCGAGATAGATGCCGGGGCGTTTGGCTTCGCCGATGCCGGGGCGCAACCCGATCCAGTAGGACCGCCCGTGCCCGTCGTTGTCGTTGACGATGAAGTTGAGGGCCAGGACCTGCCCCGGCTGTGGCTTCGCGCCGAGCTCCGACCACGGAATGACGGTCTCGTAGACCGTGGCATCGGCCAGACGCTGGGCGACGCAGGGAATGGACAGGTCCTTGCTCTTGGGCACCGTCTCGAAGGCCTTGCCGGTCGGTCCGGCAGCGATGAAGCCGAATTCGCGGTCGTCGGGATCGAACTCGGGCTTGTCGCCCGCGTCGTTGCGCACGTCCAGGGCAAGCTGGATGCTATCGCTCTTCCAGAAGGTGCCGGCCTTGGCATCGGCCACACTGTGTACATCGTCGTGAACCCGGGCGGCAAAGCAGAATCCCTGCTCGTTCCACCCCCACCAGGCTTCGACCGAGAGGTCGTCGGGACCATCCCAACCGACGCCGGGGTCGGGCGGCAGGATGTCGGCGTGTTCCTTCAGCACGACCTGGGGCTTGCCCCATTCCGCGAGGTCGCCGTCCACCTTCGGATCAAGCCGGGGGCAGGGGGCGAAACGGGCGGGGATTTCCTCTCGGACGATCTGGCTACCGTCGGCCATGACCGTCACGGACAGCAGTTCCGGAACCGGAGTCGCGAGTTGCAGGGCGACCGTGGCAACTCCCTTGGCGGGCAGGCTGGCTTTGGCGGTCTTCCCTGCCGCCTGGAGCTCGACCGAGACCGGTTGGGTCAGCAGGTTCCGGACCCGTGCCTCGACCGTGTCGGTGCGGGCGAAATGTAGCGTCTCCACGCGGACGGGCAACCGGGGACGCAGGTTCGCCTGTTCGATCCGGGCGAAGAGCGTATCTGCCTGGGCGGGGGGGGCGATCAGATACACCGGGGAGCCCGTCACCGTGATCCGGGCCGTGTCTCCCAGGGAACGACCGTACATGCTGAAACTCTGGGTTCCTTCCGGCCAGGTCGCGGCGAGCACGGCATCGTCGCCTGTGGTCCAAAGAGCGGCGACGGCCCGTTCCGGGTCGCGCCCCCGGAACGCGAAGCCCTGGAAACCATCGGCAAGGGCGAGGGGACGAACCGGCTCGACGTGGTGCAGAAAGCGGGCGCAGTTCGCGTAGGCGATGGCGGCGGGCAGGGGTTGGGCGGGGTTGCCCCGCCAGAGCCCGTATTCGTAGCCGTTCTCGTTGCAGCCGTTCTGCAGGAACCAGAACCAGCGACTGACTCCGGGAACGGAGCGTCCGGTAATCAACGCCTGGGCGACACAGTCGGCATAGGCCAGGGAATAGGGGCCGGTCAGCGGTTCCTTGATGTCCAGTCCCCACCCCTTCTCGCCGATCCAGACCGGCTTCGGACCACCCAGTTCGCGGAGCATGGCCTGGGAGAGCTTCAGTTTCTCCACCAGACGGTTCTGGTGCGGGAACATGGGGCTCTTGCCCGCGCCGAAGTAGCGGGGCCAGGCGTAGGGGTGTCCCGTGTAGATGTCGAACTGGTCGCTGGCCTCCGCCAGCACCGCGCGGGAGAAGCGCAGTTTGTTCTCGTAGTCGCCACCGCTCACATCCACGCCGGAGATGGGGAGTTCCGAGCCCGTGGCCCGGATGGCGTCATGGGCGGTCCGGACAACGGCCACATAGCTCTGCACACCCGTCTCGAAGGGAATCTTGGCGTGCTGGTAGCAGGTCAGATCGGGCTCGTTCTGGATCTCCCAGCAGTCCACGCGGTCGGCGTAGCGTTGCACGCAGGCGGTCACATAGTCGGCCCAACCGGCCAGCAGGGCTGGGGGAGGGGGCCAGAGCGGGGTGTCGCCGGCCAGCTTCTTGGCCCATCCGGGCGGGCCGTATTCGAGGGTCAGCATGGTGCCGATGCCATACTGGGGAGCCTGGTCGAGGGAGGTGTCGGGCCAGTAGTAGTCCTTGGGCCGGGCCTCACCCCACCACCAGGCCCGGTGGGGACGGTCCCATTTCACCCCGATCCGGGCGGCTGACGCCATGTCGTTGACGTGCAGGCCGAAGAAGGAATCCGGGTCCTTGCCGGGGCCGTAGTTAGGCAGCTTCTGGACGACGCCAAAGGCACCCTCTCCGCTCCCCACCACGGTCTCGCCCGAACGGAGGGAGACGGCGAGCAGGTAATGGCCGAAATCGAGTTTGGGTAGAGTCGGACGCAGCACCTTGCTCTCCCACTGGGCGAAGGCCATGGACTCCGTGCCGGTGGCGACAATCGTCTTGGTCTGGTCCACTACCTGCCAGGCTGCCTGCACGGTGGCAGAGGCCGCCAGCCGGTTGCGGATATGGATCTCGGGCCGGGCGGGCAGATCCTCCGCGAAGAGGATGTTGCCGGGCTGTTCGGTGCGGACCGCCACTCCCCACAGCAGGGAGGCATCGTCGGTCAGCACCTGGATGTCGCGGAGCCAGAAACGGCCCTGCTTGGCGGGCAGACCGTTGGCGGCAATCAGGATTCGGCGGACCGGGAAGTAGAACAGCCCGTCGTTCGGCCCGTGCCAGTGCCCGCCGAATCCGGTGGCATCCAGCGAAAACTCCACCGTCTGCCAGCTTCCGGGGACAATCCTGGCCGAACCGGCATGTTCCTGTTCGCGCATGTCCCGGAGCCGGACCATGAGGTTGGTGACCCCTTCGCTCCACACCCGGAAACGCAAGCGCGAGGCGGCGGGGATAGGCAAGGCCCGTTCGGGGCCCGCGTAGCTGCCGCCGGTCTTCATGTCCACCGTCACGGCCAGGGCGGCGGTGCCGTCGGGGGCGGGGTCGGTCGAGAAGGAGGCCTTGGCGCCGGGAAACTCGCGCCCTTCGTTCAGACTCCAGCCCTGCTCGGTCGTGGCGTCTTCCAGCAGCACCCAGTTCGGGGCGGCAAGGGCGGTATAGCAGAGGCAGAGTAGGACGGCGGCGGAACGCATAGCGAATCTCCTGGATGCGGGTTCCCGCTATCCTACATGGTGACGGTCTGGGGCGCAACCAGTGCGGAGAGTGCTACTCCGCCAGGTCCAACTGGCACACCCGGGCCACCTCGGCCTCGGTCGTGATGCCTTGGGCCACCTTGTCGCGTCCGTCCTCGCGCAGGGACCGCATGCCGTGGCGGCGCGCGATGGTGGCGATCTCGTTGCTGTCGCGGCGTTCGTTGATCGCGGTGCGGATCTGGTCGTTCACCAGCAGCATCTCGAAGATGCCCACCCGGCCCCGGTAGCCCGAGCCGAGGCAGTTCCGGCAACGCCGGGTCTGGCCGTCGGGCGAGCCCGGTTCCGCCGTCCGCCCCGAGCCGTGGCATTCGGGACAGATCCGGCGAACGAGGCGCTGGGAGACGACGCCAAGCAGCGAGGAGGAGATCAGGAAGCTCTCGATCCCCATTTCGAGCAGACGACTGACGGCACCCGCGGCATCATTGGTATGCAGGGTGCTCAGCACCAAATGGCCGGTGAGGGCCGCATGGATGGCGATCTCGGCCGTCTCCATGTCGCGGATTTCGCCGACGAGGATGACGTCTGGGTCCTGGCGGACGATGGAGCGCAGACCGGCGGCGAAGGTGAGTCCGATGTTGGCGCGGACCTGGATCTGGGTAAGACCCTGCAACTGGTACTCGACCGGGTCCTCGACGGTGATGATCTTGCGCTCGTCGGAGTTGAGCATCTTCATCACGCAGTAGAGCGTGGTGCTCTTGCCGCTACCGGTGGGGCCCACCACGAGCAACATGCCGTGGGGCATGTTGAACAGCCGCTGGAATTCGTCCCGCATGGCCTGCGGCATGCCGACATGGGCCAGATCGAAGACGGTGGATTCCTTCTGGAGCAGGCGGAGGACGATGCTCTCGCCGTGCATGCTGGGCACGGTGCTGACGCGCACGTCGATGGCGTGCTGGGCGATGGTGAGGTCAATGCGCCCGTCCTGGGGCAGGCGGCGTTCGGCGATGTTCATGCCAGCCAACAGCTTGACGCGGGAGGCGATGGCCGGGTACTGGTTCATGGGCGGGGTCTGCACCGTCTGGAGCACGCCGTCCACGCGGAAGCGGATCGCCAGTTCCTCCTCGCCGGGCTCCACATGGATATCGCTCGCCCCCATCTCGGTGGCGCGGTTGAACATGTCGTTGACGAGGCGGACGATGGGGGCCTCGCGGGCCAGGTCGCGGAGGGTCTCCTCGCTGGCGTCGCCGCCCGCGCCGGCTTCCCCGTCTTCCTGCCCCACATCGTAGGTGGAGGTGAGATAGCGCTCGACGATGGTGGGGCGGGCGAGGGCGAAGGTGGCGGAGCGCTGGAACAGCACCCGCCAGAGGTAGGTCATCTGACCAAGCCCGTAGGGGGTGGTGCTGGCGAGCAGGATGGCACCGCCGCTCCACACCATGGGCAGGCAGCCGTGCTGGGCCAGGAAATCGTAGCCCACTTCGGGGAAACGCTCGAAGTGGGCCATATCCTCGTCGTCCACCCGGGGCAGGCCGCTTGCCTGGGCGTAGACCTCGGCCAGCGTTCCCTCGTCGATGCGGCCGTCGCCGAGCAGGGCGAGTTCAGCCTTGGGGACGCCCCCGAGTTCGCTCGCCAGCATCGGTTGCTTGGTCCGCCGGCCCAGTTCCTCATGGATCCGGGCCGCCAGTTCCTCGTCGGTCAGGACCGGGGCCGGGCGCCCCGTCATCCCGCTGCCGGTGGCCGGAAAGTCGCCCGTCTTCTCCTCGGCGATCAGAATAGTCTCCTGGCCGATCCGGCCTGGTTCGTCGTGGGGGGCGATGGGGCTCATTGGTCGAGCTGCTCCCGGATCTCCTTGAGGGCCGACTGGTAGCGCTTCAGCAGAACGGTCGTGTCGCTCGTGGGCTCCAGCACATTCACCGTAACCAGGACCAGCAGCTCGTTGCGCGCCCTCGATTTCTGGTGGGTGCGGAAGAGCCCGCCGACCCACGGTATGTCCTTCAAGTAGGGGAGGCCGGTGTGCCCGTCGGCGGCGCTGGTGTCGATCAGACCACCCATGATGGCGGTACCGCCGTCCGGGATTACCAGGGTCGTGGTGAGCACCTTGTTGGAGATGTCGGGGCTGCCGTCGCTGCCGGTGCCATCGATCACGGAGGAGACTTCCTGGCTCAGTTCGAGCCGGACATCGTTGCCCGCCGTGATGTGGGGGGTGACGGTGAGGATGGTACCCGTGTCCTGGTACTCGTAGCTGGACTTGTAGTCGTCGTTGTATTCCGTGGTCTTGATGGACACCTTGCGCCCGATGTTGATCTTCGACTCGATGCCATTGAGGGCGGTGATCTGCGGGGCGGAGAGCACCCGGGAATTGCCCTCGCCGGCCACGGCGTTCACAAAGGCCATGGTGTCGCCGGACAGGAAGCTGAGGGCGGTGCCGCCCGCGCTGTCGGCGAAGTCGGAGACGTTGCCGGGATAGAGCGCGGTGACGGCGTCCTTGCCCGTCCAGGTGGTGTTGGTGTCGGTCCAGGCGGAGCGCGTCGTGCCATCGCCGTCCGACCCCATCAGGTTCGTGCTGTTCTGCCAGTTGGAGTGCTGGACCGCATAGGCAAAGCCAAACTCGGTGTCCTTGCTGAGGGTGACCTCGACGATCTTGGCCTCGACCAGCACCTGGCGGGGGTTGATATCATGGCTTTCGAGCAGGGCCTTGAGGAGCGGCCACGCCCGGGGGGTGGTCTTGATGGTGAGCCGGTTGTGCTCTTCGTCCACGTACACCACCACGTTGCTGTCGAAGACGCTCTCGCTCTCGCCCTCCTCCCGGTTGCGGGAGCGTTTGGTCGTGGTGCTCTTGTTCTGGGTGGTGTCGGTGGTCTTGTCGGTCGTCGTGGAGGAGGTTGCGGTGCCCTTGGCGGAGGTGGATTTACTGGTGGAGGTCTTGCTGGTGGTGGAGTCGGTGGCGAAGAAGACCTGCAGCATCTCGTTCAGCTTCTCGGCCGTGCTGTGCTGGACGGCGTAGAAGTAGATGTCCTCGCGCGTCTCGGTGCTAGCCCGGTCGAGGACCTGGGCCCAGCGTTCCACCACCTGGAGCACTTCCGGGAGGGCGGCGCTGGCGACGATCGTGTTGAGCCGGGGCAGGGACGTGAGCTTGATCTGCCCGCCGGACGGCCCCTTGTTGGTGACCGGATAACCCAATACGGGGAGCAGTTCCTGGAGTTCGGCCAGCAGGTCGTCGGCCTCCACCTCGTGGCACTGGATACAGATGTGCGGCCATTCGGCCTCGCCGGGACTGTCGAGGCGGGCGACGAGTTCGCGGAGCTTGGGCATGTTGGCGGGGGTCTCGACGATGAGCAGGACGTTGTCCGCCGTCAGGTCCGTGATGGTGGCGCCGTCGGTCATGAAGGGTTGGACGTTCTTGATGATGTCGGCGCTCTTCACCTTGTAGATCGGGATGAAGGCCACCTCCACGTTGGGCTGCGGCTCGTAGTTCTTCAGCAGCAGATGCTTGTCCTTCGGCATCTTGCTGAAGGGCAGGATGTCGATGAATCCCGGATTGCGGGAGGCATAGGCCCCGGACAGCCAGAGGATGTGCTCGAACACCTCCCACGCCTGCCGGGCGGTCATGTCGGAGTCCACGACCATGGTCACCGCGCCCTTGACGGCCGGATCGATCTGGTAGCTGAAGCCCAGGAGCTCGGCAAAGAGGGGGACGACCTCGGTCATGCCGGAACCGTCCAAGTTCAGTACGAGATGCACCATCTCGTCCGGGTCCGTGACTCCCTTCATGAGCGTGCTGGGGTACTCGGCGATACGGACCGTGGGCATCTCGCGCTGATGGCTCTCGGGGAACTGGGGTCCCTTCACCTTGGCGTCGTCCTTGGGGGCCACTTCGTCCACCACGATGGGGGTGGTCTGGTAGGGCTCCGCCGCCTTGATCGGCTTCGGGGCCAGGATCGCTGACGCTAGGTCGCGGTAGTCTTCGGAGGGTTCCTCCGCATCATGCTGGCCGAGGGGACCGAGCCCCTGGCAGCCGCCAAGCAGCGCCAGCGACAACAACGAGAGCAACGGCAGGAGAATGGCTTGGACAGCGGCGCGCCGGTTCATGGACGGTATATCCTCAGTTCGAGTTCTCGGGGGTCGTCGGGTTCAGCTTCTCGCGCGGCAACCGGGACCGCTCGTCACGGATACGCTTGAGTCGCTCGTCAAGGGCCTCCATCTTGACCGCCTGGTCGCTGCCGGGAGCCGCCGGAGCGGTGGCGGTTCCGGGAGTGGGGGGCGGGGGCGGAGGTGTGGCGGAAACGGCAGACGCCGCTCTGACGGCCCCAGAGTCTGCCGACGGCGCGGCAGCGGCCTTGGCGTCGGCCTGGGCCGCAGCCTCGCGGCGGGCCTGGCTGGTCTCGTCGGCTGTCTCCAAGGCGACGACCAGTTCCTCGTCGCCCCGTTTGAGGAGCACTGCGGTCTTGCGGATCTCGGTGAGGACGTAGCCCGTGTCCTCCACCGCGTCTCCTTCCTTGTAGACATGCCGGGTCTTGGCCGGCTTGGCCTTCTCCTTCGGCGCGGCATCCCTCATGGCGACCGTGCGGGGGTTGGGCACACGGCCCGTGTTCCGGATCAGGGTCGGGGCCGGGCGGGGCGCGGTGGGCTGCTTGACGTCGAGCAGCGCCACCCGGCGGTCGTTGAGCATGGCGATGGCCACCAACTCGAACTCCGCCCGGAGGGCAGGCTCTTCCGCCGCCTTCTCCGCTTCGGCCTTGGTCTCGGGGTCCTCGGTCCGTTCGGGCCGGAACAGGGAACGCCGCCACAGGGTCTCCAGGGTCTTGCTGTCCAACTCGTGGCGCTTGCTCCAGGTTGCCGTGGCGGAGGGGTCGTGCTCCGTCGGGGCGGCGGTCGCAGTCGGTGCGGCTGTCGCCAACGCCTCGGCTTTGACCTTGTCCCAATGGGTGGCCGGGTCGTTGTCGCTCAGCAACAGGCCAACGCCGCAGAGCAGCAGGACGAGGGCGAGATTCAGGATTAGCCACAGGAACCGGTTCATCCGCGTCCCTCCTCGCGGCTGGCCAGGATCGCCTGGGCTTCAGGACGCAGGACAACCGCCCGGACTTTGCCGTTCAAGCGTACCTCCGTTGGGTTCCGGCGGTTGGTCACGGTGATGGAACACTGGGTCCACTGGAAGACGTGGTCCGCCCGCTCCATCTCGTAGAGCAGGCGGGTGATCTCCTTCATGGTCGCCGTGATGGTCACCGAGAACGTCACCTCGTAGAGATAGTCGTAGTTGGGGATATCCGCCTTGTCGGGGCTGAACACCTGCTGCTTGCTGATCATGGCCTTGCGGGCGATGCGGTCGAAGTTCGCCCGGATCTCCTGGATGGCACCCGCCTCGGACTCGACCGTCCAGAAGGGGCTGGCATCGACCCGCAGTTCCGCCAGATGGTTCTCGTCCTGCAGGTCCTCCTGCGAGAGTTTGGCGAGGAGCTTGCGCGAGGTGCGCAACTGCTTTGCCTGCTCCTCGATCAGGGTCCCGGTGGGGACCTCGTCAAAGGAGAGGCCGGAGAATTGCAGGGCGAACACGACTGCCAGCACCAGCACGAGGAGCAATAGGATCTTGCGGCGGCGCGCCGCACGGTCACTGGTGGCGGGCATGTCAGGGCTTCTCCTTCTTCAGGAAATGGGGAGGGATGCCGGGCGGGGCCCCGCCCGGCGGCGGCCCTGGCGTCTCGGTGTCGGCGGAAGGAGGACCGGGCAGGCCGGAGGGGGGCGGTTCCGTCCCTGGCTCGAGGGGAGCCCCAACAGGTTTGGCGCCGTCGGGAGCCGGACGGTCCTTCCGGGGAACGGCGGCATCCGTATCCGAGTCCCAGCGGGCGTTGAGCTTGATCTGGCGGATGTTCTTGCCAGCGCTCAGGTTGCTGCTTTCCACCAGCACGTCGCCGATAACCGGCGACAACTCCAGGTTGTCGGCCAGGGCGACATCCTCCTCGGATTCCTCGATCTCGATCGTGGCGGCCGCATCACGCCAGTCGAACTTGTAGCACCAGGAGTTGGGGCCAATCGTTTCGGTAAGTTCGACCAGCACCGAGGCAAGGGAGGGACGGTCCAGTTCGGCGTTGGCTTCGGTCAGTTCTTTGGCCAGGGCAGTGAGGGTGCCAGCGGTACTCTTGCCGTTGTCGGCGGTGTGCTGGTCGATCTCCTTCTTCACCCGGGTCACTTCGGCCTGGAGAGCGGCGAGGCAGGTCTGCCGGGCCGCATACTCGCGCCACAGGGCTACGAGGGAGAGGATCACCAGCAACATGCCGAGCGCCACCGCCAGGAAGCGGTTGAGCTGGTTGCGGCGGGGCCGGAGGTTGTAGGGAACGGGGAAGCCGTCCGCCTGGCCTTTGGCAGTCTGGGGCAGGAGCCCGAAGGCACCCAGCACCAGGGCGGGCGCATAGGCCGCCTGTTCGTCGGCAGGGAGATCGGCCAGCGGCCCCAGCGACAGGCGGTCCCAGGCGAGGGGCTTGGACCCGCTGCCGAAGGCGTCTTCCTCGCCGGTGGCTGGACGCACGCTGCGTCCCTCCTTGGCGGTCCGGGCGAAGAGAAAGCACTCGCCGCTAGCGGTCGGCAGCAGCAAGTCCCGCTCGGCCAGAACCGGATCCAGGGCGGCCTGGGGAGGAATGAGGGCATCCAGCCGCAAGCCGCTCACCGATTCCAGCCATTGCTCCCACGCGGTCTGGCGCAAGTAGAAGAGGCGGATGGGAAGGCGGGTGCCGGAGGCCATTGGCAGCCGCCGGTAGGACCATGCCACCCGGTCCATGCCCAGCGGGCAGTTGCGGGCGACTTCGAAACCGAGGGCACCCCGCAACTCGTTCGCCTTCAGGGCCGGGACGCTGACTTCGGCCAAGCCGCAGGCCGCGTCGGCCGCCCCGGCGACGACCAGGACGCTCTCGCCTCCGCCCAGCGCGGCGAGACCTTCCGCCAGGCATTCGGCGACAGTGGCGCTGGCGTCCGCCTTGGCTTGCCAACGCGCCTGGACCGAGAGACGTTCGCCGCGACCGCGCACCAGAACTCCACGGCATTCGCCGAGGGCATTCCAGGTGAGGGCGATACAGGATATACGGGAGAATTTGGTCATTCGGTCGCCAGTTTGTCCATCATGCTGCGGGGAGGTGCGAACCCAGGTTCCACGCAGCGCCGGGAGCTAGAAAAACTAGTATAGTCCGGGTCAAGGGAAAATGCACACTGTCTTTTCCGGCGCCCTTGGCATTGCCGGAAGCGGGGACTTCTGCGGCGCGGAGACGGGATCGCACACTCACTGGATGCCGAGCTCCCCGGCCGTCCGCCGGTAGACCTCAAGGGCCTGGGCGGAGAAGAGCACGAAGCGGACCTCCTGCACGCTGACTGCCGGATGGGCAAGCACCGTGCGCAGGGCGATGTCGCAGGCCGCTTCGAGCGGATAGCCATAGACCCCGGTGCTGATTGCGGGGAAGGCGATGGTCCGGAACCCGTTCTCCTCGGCCAGGGCCAGCGAACGGGCATAGCAGGAGGCAAGCTGGGCGGCCTCGCCGCGGGTGCCGCCATGCCAGACGGGTCCCACGGTGTGGACAATGGACCTCGCGGGCAGGTTGAACCCCGGGGTGAGGACCGCGTTGCCGGTGGGGCAACCGCCCCTGGACTGGCGGATGGCGGCGCAGGCATCGTCGAGCCGGTCGCCTGCCGCCCGATGGATGGCACCGTCCACCCCGCCGCCGCCCCAGAGGCCCTGGTTGGCGGCATTGACGATGGCGTCCACCGCTTGGACGGTGATGTCTCCCAGCACCAGCGTGATCTTCATGGAGCTTCTCTGCCTTCCCGTCCCTCAGGCAATTCTCGGCAAGTCGGCCGGCAGGTCTCCCAGCTCCACGTAGGGCTGCACAAAGGCCTCTTCGAACCCGTAGCCATGGGCAAAATCCTCCTGGCAGTCCTCCTTGCTCGCGCCCAGCAATCCGTGCCGCACCAGATTGAAGACAATATGTCCCACATCATCCGTGCGCTGCAAGCCCCATTCGTGCAAAACTTCGAGGGCCAGCGGGCCGAACTCCTCGATGGCCAGGTCGCGGAAGCCAGCCAGCAACTGGGGTCCGCGCACATGGCGCCGTCCCGGCGGCAGAGCGTCGAGGTCCAGCCGCCGCACCGTGAAAGTGACCGCCTCGCGGACGAAATCATAGGCGTCCGGGGCGTAGCGGTCGTCCTCGGCAAGGACCGCCTGCATGCGCTCGTGGTAGTCGTTCTCGCCGCTCATGGTTCGAGCCTGGCCTGGACTCTAGTCAGCAGTCTGGCCTTGGCTGCGTCCGAAGGGTAGGGAATGCTGCGTGTGGGCATGACCAGGCCGTCGTCCGCCCGGCGCGGCACGATGTGCAGATGGACGTGGGGCACCACCTGGCCGGCGGCGGTGCCATTGGCCAGGATCAGGTTGAACCCCCCCGCATCGGTGGCCCGCACCAGTGCCTGGGCGAGGCGGGGAGCCACCTGGAACAGGCGTGCCGCCACGGCGTCCGGCAGCGTGGTGGCGCTGGTGTGGTGCTCCTTCGGGATCAGCAGCATGTGTCCCGGATTCAGCGGGGCGATGTCGAGGAAGCCCAGCACGAGGTCGTCCTCGTAGACCTTGTCGCACGGCACTTGGCCGGCCGCGATCTTGCAGAACACGCAGTTTTCGATCATCGGAGATGCGCTCCTGGGCGGCAGTGATTTTCTCTTAGGAATGTAGGCTGCACCACCAGGCCCGTCAACGCTCTCCGTTGCCCGCAGCGGTTCCACGCATCCCTGCCCGGCCATTTCAGCGGCAACATCGGACGGGGCGCTGGTTGCCAGCGTGGCGAACAGCGGTACGTTTGCCGCGGTCGTCGTTGTTGGTCGAGCCAGGAGAGGCCGATGCTCGCTCACCCTGTCGGTAGCCCATGGCGTCGCCTCTGGCTTGTCTCCGCAGTTCTATGGTTCGCCCCGAAGGAAGGGATATCCGCCATGCCGTCCCGTAACGAGCCTTTGCCCGGTCCTGTTGCCAGCGTCGAGGTCGCCGGGGGCCACGAGACCGATGTCCTCCAACTGGGAGCCAAGCTCTACACCAACCGGAACTACGTGGTGGCCGAGGCCCCGGCGTGGTTGCGGGGGCTGACCTTTGTGCGCAACGAGATCGAGCGCACCCACTTCCGCTGCGTGCGGGCGGGGGTGGCGACGGTGCTCACCCCCAATCCCGAGGCCCCCGGGGCCGCCTCCATGGCCCGGGCGCTCGAACGGGAGGGCTTTGTGCGGATCACCCAGCCCGAGCTGTTCCAGCTCTTTGGCGAGCAGGCGATCGACCAGGTGCGCATCTACCAGAAGGCACTGGTCGCGGGCGACGAGCTACCCTTGCGGAAATGGGTGGTGCTGGTTGGCGTGGAGGTGGCAGGCGGCTTCACGCCTCCGCCGCCCCAGCCGTGGTCCGAGAACGCCGGGGAACTGCTCTACAACGGCATCCGCTTGCCCAAGGAATGGCCTCCCCGTACCCAGGACCCGGCAAACTACGCCGCGCCCGCCGTACCCTATCTCGACTCGCCGCCAGCGGTGATCGCGATCGATCTGGGACGGCAGCTCTTCGTGGACGACTTCCTCGTCGCCGAGACCACCTTGGAGCGGCGTTTCCACCTGGCCACGAAGTACGAGGGCAACCCGGTGCTCAAGCCGGAGACGCCCTGGGAGATCTGCGCGCCCGAGAACGCGGCGGCCTGTCCCAAGGGGGGCGGTGTCTGGTGGGATGCGGAACGGCAACGGTTCCGCATGTGGTACGAAGCCGGCTGGATCGGCAGCATCTGCTATGCGGAGAGCGCCGACGGTCTGCATTGGGAACGGGTGAACCTGGACATCGATCCTGGGACCAACCGGGTGCTGCCCGCCTCCTTCCATGTGGACTCGTGGACCGTCTTTCCCGACTACGACACCGCCGACCCGGCCCAGCGTTGGAAGCTCTTCGTGCGCGGTCCTGGCGGCAACCTGCCCGGCTACAGCTTCGTCTCCCCCGATGGCATCCACTGGAGCGAGCCGGTGACCACCGGCGATACGGGCGACCGCAGCACCATGTTCTACAACCCCTTCCGCAAGCAATGGGTTTACAGCCTCCGCTCGGGCTCCCGCGGCCGCAGCCGCCACTACTGGGAGCATCGCGATTTCCTGGCCGGGGCGAAATGGCCCGCCTTCGACAGCTATCTGAGCGGGGATTGCCCCGTGTTCTGGTGCGGAGCCGACGAACTCGATCCACCCGATCCCGTGGTCCAGCGCCGCTGCCAGCTCTACAACCTGGATGCCGTCGCCTACGAGAGCCTGATGCTGGGCTTGTTCGAGATTCACCGGGGACCGGAGAACGACGTCTGCGAGAAGACCGGGTTGCCCAAGATCACCGAACTGAGCCTGGCCTACAGCCGGGATGGCTTCCACTGGTCCCGGCCCGACCGCCGGGCCTTCATCCCCGCCACGCGCGAGGACACCTGGGACCGGGGCTACGTGCAGTCGGTCGGTGGTCTCTGCGCCGTCCAGGGCGACCGGCTCTGGTTCTACTACACCGGGTTCCGCGGCGACGCGCAGCGGCTGGACCGCAACTGGATGAAGAACGGCATGTACCACGATGCCAGCACCGGGGTCGCCTTCCTCCGCCGCGACGGCTTTGCCGGGATGGTGGCGGGAAATACGCCGGGCGATCTGGTTACCCGTCCCGTCCGTTTCTCCGGGGAGTACCTCTTCGTCAACGCGGCCTGCGAACTGCGCGTCGAAGTGCTCGACGAGGAGGGCAGGGCGATTGCCCCCTTCACCCTGGCCGACTGCGTGCCCGTGACGGGCGACAGCACCCTGTGCCGGGTGGTCTGGCGGGAGGCCGAGAGCCTGGCGGCAGTGCGCGGGAAACCCGTCCGTTTCCGTTTCCAGGTACGCGACGGCGAGCTCTTCGCCTTCTGGGTGAGCGACCAGGAAAACGGGCGCAGCAACGGCTACATCGCGGCGGGCGGCCCCGGCTACAGCGGGTTCACCGATACCGTCGGGTGCGCCGCTACTCGGTAACGGCCGCCAGCAACTGGCGGAGGAAGCGCTGGGCGTCCTCCAGGTTGCGGAAGGCGAACTGGTAGACCTCGCCGGGATTCACGTCGCCGGAAGCGTCCCCCGCCTTGCGGCGGTGGGCCACGGCGATCTTGCCGCTGTCGTAGACCAGCACCACACTGGTCGTCCGCTGGTCCTCGTCGCGGCTCAGGTAGAACTCGATGATCCGCTCCTTGGCCAGGCACCAGCAGCCGATGCCGTTCTGGTCCTCGAACACCACGAACCGACCCGCGCTACGGACGGTGTCGAAGGCCCGGCTCGGGGAGGCCGCAAAGAGGCAGGCAACGACCAGGGCGAACAACAGCTTCTTCATCGCACGTTCCTCCTACAGCAATTGGATTCTCATTTGGACTGGTCGGACGGTGTGGAGCCGTAGCTCGCCTCCCTGTTTCTCCAGGCAGCTAGGGAATCTCCAGTTCGAAAGGAGCGGTGGTCAGATTCTCGCACCCGCCGTCGCGGACCACCACCACGTCCTCAAGCCGTACTCCGCCCCATTCGGGGTAGTAGACGCCGGGCTCCACCGTGACCACGTTACCCGCCACCAGCGGCTGGTCGTAACCCAGGCTCAGGCGCGGGGCCTCGTGGACTTCCAGCCCCAAGCCATGTCCGGTCCCATGGAAGAAGCCGTGCGGGGGTACTGCCTTCGCGTCGGTGGGGAATCCGGAGGCGGCAATGGTATCGACGACGAGCTGATGCACGCGCTTGCCGGTGACTCCGGCGGCCACCGCTTCGATGGCTTTTCGCTGGGCCGTCCGCACGACCTCGTAGGCGCGCTGCACAACCGGGGCGGCCTTGCCCTTCACTACGGTGCGGGTCAGGTCGCCAAAGTACCCGGTACGGTCCACCCGGGGGAAGACGTCCAGGACAATCGGCTGATGGGCGAAGATGGGCCCGGTTCCGGACATGTGGCAATCGGCCCCCTGGGGGCCCGGTGCGGTGATGGTATGGGAAGCGGTGCCACCCAACCGTGCGATCTCCGCATCCACCTCGCCGCGCAGGCGTTCGGCGGTGAGCACTTTCCGCTTCCAGATCACCCGGTCGTTCTCGATGGTGGCCTTGCGGAGGATGGCCAGGGCCCGGGCGAGTCCGGCTTCTGCCAGTTGCACCCCCCCGCGCAGCCGCTCCACCTCCGTCTCGCTCTTGACGGCCCGTTCGGGGAAGAACTCGGCGACCGGGGTCAGCACGAGGCGGAACCGGCGCAGGGCCATGGCCAGGCCATAGGGGAAGTCGTACGGCACCGACCAATGCCGGATACCGGTGGTCTTGGCGAGCCCCCGAACGAGGTCCACCGGCCCGCGTTTGCCCTGCGGCAGTTGCCAGGCCTGTGCGGCCTGTTCCAGCGAACGCACCCGCACGCCCTGCCGGGCTTCCTTGCGGGCCCGCCCCACTTCCAGGGGACTCATCACGATGCCGGTTTCGCCGGGAACCGCGTACCAGAGGAAGGGGTCGGGGGTCATCACGCCGCTGGCATAGAGCAGGTCGGCGCAGGCTTCGCCAGCGGCATAGATCAGCCGGCCTTGGGGTGGGAGACTGGTTGGGTCCATGGGAGGCTACTCCCCGCGCATCTCGGTCTGGATCCGTTCGACCAGTTCGCGGAACTCCGGAGGACCGTACTTGATCAGCCGCGACCCCCGGGCGATCTTGCCGAGGCTTACCCCCAGGCGCTCGCTGATCTCGCGCTGGGTCTGTCCGGAGAGCAGCGCCTGGACCAGTTCCCAGCGGAGAACCACCTCCTCCAGTTCCTGCGGCGCCAGCAGACCGTCGATCAGGGTCCGCAGTTCCGCCTCGTTGCGCGCCGCTCCCAGAATCCGGGCCAACTGGTCCGCCAACTGGCGTAGCGTGCTGTCGCCCTTATGCATGTGTGTTGCGCTCCAAAACCCAACTTCACTATCCGATTCCTGCGGCTGCCAGGTTTCGCATCACCGCTGTTGCGCTACGATACGACGCACACCCCAACCCCGCAAGCCTGTCCACCTTGACTTGGCGTGCCAATCCGTATAGTAGGCGGCGATTCGGTTCTGTTTCGCCACCCATCGCGTAGGGTCCCTGCATGAACTCCTCTTCCCGTCCCATCGTCGCCAGCTACTACTTCCCCAACTACCATCCCGACGCCCGCAACGGCAAGCTCCATGGGCCCGGTTGGATGGAATGGGAGTTGGTGAAGTACGCTCGTCCGCGTTTCCCCGGCCACGCCCAGCCCAAGGTGCCTGCCTGGGGCTATACCGACGAGGCCAACCCGAAGGACATGGAACAGAAGCTCGCCGCCGCCGCCGACCACGGCGTCGATGCCTTCATCTTCGACTGGTACTACTACGACGATGGCCCCTTCCTCGAACGGGGGCTGGAGGAGGGCTACTTCGGAGCGGCCAACAACGACCGCGTGAAGTTCTGCTGCATGTGGGCCAACCATGACTGGAAGGACATCCATCCCTGCGGTCGCACCATGGGCCGCGCCACACTCTTCCCCGGCAAGGTGACTCCGGCCACCTTCGATGCCATCGTCACCAAGATGGTGGACGAGTACTTTGTGCATCCCTCCCATCTGCTGGTGGACGGTTGCCCCTACTTCTCCATCTACGATCTCACCCGGTTTATCGAGAGCTTCGGTTCGCTGGCGGCGGCGGGCCAGGCGGTGGAAGCCTTCCGGCGGCGCGTCCAGGCGGCGGGTTTCCCGGATCTGCATCTGAACGCGGTGGTCTGGGGACGCACGATCCTGCCTGGCGAAGAGCTTCCCGTTGACCCGCGCGGCATCGTCCACGACCTCGGCTTCGACAGCGCCACCAGCTATGTCTGGATCCACCACGCCGGTCTCGACCAGTCGCCCCTGACTCCCTTCGAGACGGTGCAGGCGCGCTACTTCGCCCACTGGGACCGGATGGTCCAGGAGTATGCCATGCCCTATTACCCCAACGTGACCATGGGCTGGGACTCCTCGCCGCGCACGCTGCCTTCCGATGTCTGGGAGCCCGTGGGCTACCCCTACATGAACAGTATCGGCGGCAACACCCCCGCCGCCTTCCGCGCGGCCCTGGCCGCGACTCGCGACCGGCTGGCTACCCAACCGGCGGCCATGGTCAACATCAACTGCTGGAACGAGTGGACCGAAGGTAGCTATCTGGAGCCCGACACCGTGACCGGCATGGCCTATCTCGAAGCCGTCCGCGATGTCTTCGGCGTGGCGGGAGCCTGAGATGGACGAGACACGGCTGGTCGAGATCGAATCCAAAATCGCCTTCCTGGAGCACACCCTCGACGAACTGAACGGGGTGCTCCTGGAGGTGCGCGGCCAAGTGGACCGCCTGGAACAGGCCCTGCTCCAGATGCGGGAACAACTGGAACTGCACGCCGGATCGGTTGCCGATCCGGCATTCCAGAAACCCCCGCACTACTGATCCGTCCGCGTCACTCGGCTCCAGCGTAGAGCCAGGAGACGGGGAAACGGGTGACCTGGGTGGTGGCCAGCGCTTGGTTGCGTTTGCCGCTGCAATGGCCGAGCACGATGTGATCGTCGGCGAAGGCGATGGCGGTGTAGCAGTACCAGCCGTCGGGATCGTCCTCGATGGTCCGCACGTTGATCCAGGTCTGGCCCTCGTCGCGGGAGATGGCGGCGTTGAAGGGGGTGCGAAGATCGGCCCGCTCCGGGGGCACG
>QKCY01000105.1 GCA_003245525.1 Victivallales bacterium
CATGGGCTGGTTGCGGATCGTCACCGGCTGGAACATGGAGGGATGGTCCCAGTAGAAATGCTGGTCGGTGAAGTCCATGGTGGCCGTGGCGCGGAGATGGGCCGGGCAGACCGGCATGTTCGTCCCGCAGACCGGCACCCGCAGACCAAGCCCCCGGATATGGTCGAGCATGGTCCGGTAGTAGGCCGTCTCCACCTCATAGTAGAACAGCGCCCCATCGCTGGTCCGGGCCGGACCGCGCGTCCCGGCGTAGGAGCGGTCGGGCTTGCCCGGATCGACCACCGTGGCGGGCAACTCGACCGTCCCGGCAGCCGGGTCCTCGTCCGCGCCGAGCCCGCACTCGCCCTGCGCGTTGGTCCAGTCGGCCGCCAGCTTCGCCCGGTCGCCGTACTTGGCCAGCAGCCAGCGGTTCCAGCGGGCCTTGAGATCGGCCACATAGGAGGGCGGCGGCGTGTGGGAGGTCCATTTCCCAAGCTGGAACATGCCGTTCTCGTTGGTCAGTTCCACCAGTACCAGGGCCGGTTCGTCCACGTAGCGGTTGCCCGTATAGGGATTCCGGTGGGTGAGAATCTGGGTGGCGTAGCGCTTCTGCAACTCGATCAGCCGCTCGTCGTACATGGTGGCGATGGCCGCTCCGCCGATGCGGTAGAACTGCTTGGCCTCCCGCACGCCGTCGCCTTCCTTGAACCGACGGTAGGTGAGCAAGTCCATGTTGATGTAGACGCCCTGCTTCTTCAGGGCCGCGATGAAGTAGTCCAAGCGATCCAGCCGGGAGGCGGACAGTTCCAGAGTATTCCCCTCGCCGATATCGAAGATGCCCTCGAACTTGCCCGTCTCGTCGGGCATGGTGGGCGAGCAGTCGTGGATGTGGATGCGGGCGATGTTGCAGCCGAACTTCGCGATCCGGCGGGCGATGATGTCCGCCTGCTCGTGGGTCGGATAGCAGGCGTTCCCGGTCATGTTGGTGCCCCAGAACCGGGCACGGGTACCATCCTCGAACTCGAAATGCCCATCCTTGGCGGTGAGGAAGCCGTGTTTCCCGGCGGGGGCATCGAGCAGAAAGGACATGTCGGTCCAGCCGGGGGCGGTATCGTCCCAGGCGAGGTTGAAGGGAAACCAAGTCGAGGTGTCGGTGACGACCGCCGAACGCTCCGGCCGGGTCACTTCCGGCGGGGCATCGGACAGAGTGACCGCCACCAGGGCCGGGACCGCCCCGGTCCCGGGAGAGGAAAAGCGGATCTCGTCGATCACGGCGGCGGAGGGATTACTCCAGGGATACACAATCAGCCCAACCGAGTCGGTGACCTTGTTCGGTCCCTGCCAGCCCACCACGCCCGCGGCAGGATTGGTGGGGCGCCACCAGTCGCCGGTCTCGTTGCCAGCGCGCAGAGGCAACGTCACCTTCTGCCCATCGTGAAAGCGGATCTCGTACTGCCCGACCTCCTCGCCCGCCTTCTTGGTGAAGGCGCAGGCATGGAGGAAGTAGATAGTCCGGGCCGCTTTCCCCACCGGGATGGTGAATTCCGAGGGAAAGGTGGGCCGGGCCGCCCCGCGCGCCACCAGACAGGAAGGCCCCTCGTTGGTCGCGGGATCAATGACATCGAAGGGCACCCCGGCGAAGGTCTGCCGCCCGACCGGCAGCGTGCGCAGATCGTTGTCGCCCTGGTCGGTCCAACCACCCTTGCCGTTGCCCGCCGCGTCGTCCTGGAAACCCTGGTTGGCGGCCGCCCGGAGATCGACGGAAGAGAAGTGCGCGCCGCCCTCAGGTGCGAGACGTAGCGACACCCGGATCGAGCAGGCGATATCCTTCCCTGCCGATGCGGCGTACTGCTTCTGGCTGAACCAATAGTAGCCCTCGCCCCAGGACAGGTTGTGGATATCGTTCAGCTTCCAGCCATTGCCGTCGCGCCGCGACCAGACATCGGTGGGGGCATTGGCCCGGACAGCGGAGAGATCGAAGGCCAGCTTCCCCTTGGCGGTGTCGACGACCATGCTCTCCACGTTGTCTTCGAGCGTCGTCTCCCGTTTCACATCGGTGGGCTGGATGGTCCCCGAACGGGAGATGGAGGCAGTCCAGACCTTGTAAGGGGCCCCGGAGAGCAGCGGTTCGGGCACCCGCAGATAGTAGTCCACCACGTTGGCCCCGGCCGTGCCGTCCACCGTGTAGTTCAGCTCCACCGTGACCTCGTCGCGCAGCACGGTCACCCGCTTGTTCAGGGCAATAAGCCCCGGCTCCTGCGCCGTGGCCGTGACCACCACGGAGTCGGGCTTGGCATCCACGACCAGCTCCGGCCGCTTTCCGTCCGCGGGGTACATCCCCTTCCAGACGCGATCGAAAACGCCGAACCCCTCCTGGAAGACCATCGTTCCTTGCCAGGAGACATTGCCGTTCCCCTGCGGGCTCAACGAATAAACCAGATCGCCGACCCGGTAATCCTCGCCCCCGCACCGGACCGCTCCGAACGCCAGCAGGCAACCCAATCCGACCTTCGCCCAACTCGCCATTGCCGTTCTCCTAGCCAAGAACCCGGAAAGAACCAGCATCCGGTCTATAAGTATGCGAGATCCGGGGGCCTGCAAGCCGGCCCAAGCCGTTTCATTCGTTGGGGGAGTCGGCAGGTCGCTCCACGCGGGCGAGGAACCAATGGCGGTCGTGCCAGGTCGCGGTCGGGGTGATGCCTGCCTGGGCCAAGGTCGCGAGCATGAGTTCCTGGTACTTGGGTACCTTGCAGATGAAGACCGCGCGAACCGGCGGGGAGCCAGGCTGCCGCAGCTCGTCGAGCAGCCGCCGTAGCTCCGCATCGGGATTACCATCCTCAAGCTTGGTGCGAAGGACCGGGCTCGCGGCATAGAAACCGAGCCCGAGTTCGCGGGATTCCTGGAAGAGGACCAGTTGCGTCCCGGGAATCCGGTCGTCCGCCTGGCAAAGCCGATAGAGGACGCCCATGTCCTTGTACAAAGGCGGTCGGTAGGAGGCCGCGGCCTTGCCGCCGACATCAAGGACCAGCATGATGCCAGCCAACGCAAGCAACCGACGCGGCAAGGGACCGTCTTGCCACCCCTTCCCCGCCTGCCGGGCCGCCGCCAGCATCACCGCCGGGAAGAGGGGCAGCAGGTAGGTATACATCCGGCTCGTGCTCAGGGAGAAGACCAGCAATGGCGGCACCAGCCAGACGGCCAGGAAAAGGGCCGGACCATGGCTCCTCAACAGCGCGCGCCAGCCCTGCGTCCGATGCAGCCGCGCATTCCCCAGGGCCCGCCAGAAGTACCAGGACCAGACACCGCCACCGGCCGCGATCAGGGGCAGGTACATGGTGAAGGGCTGGTACCATTCGGGATTCCGGCCAAACCGGTTGCGGGCCACCCGGCCAACCACCTCATCGCCCAGGAAGTAGCCCAGCAGCCCCGGATGCCGGGCACAGACATAGAGGTACCACGACGCGCCCACGATCAGGAAGACCAGCAGACCGACGGGTCCGAACAGACTCGCCTTCTCCCGACGCTGCGGGTCGCGGGCCCGGTAGACCGCAATCGGCACCAGCGCCATCAGGGAAGGCGGTCCCTTGGTCAGGAAGGCCAGACCGAAAACGAACCACATGGCCACCCCCCAACGCCAAGCCGCCGACCGGTTAACGCTCTGTTCCGCCCGCCAGAAGCAGAGCACGGCCAGAGTCTCCCAGAAGGCCAGCAGAGTGTCGGTGTTGACCGAGAAGGCCACTGCCATGGGGTAGACGGCCGTGGCGTACATGAGTCCGGCCAGGAACCCGGTGCGGCGATCCCACATGCGGGTCCCGATCCCCGCGACCATCAGCGCGGTGAGCGAGAAGAACAGGGCGTTCGGGAGACGGGCTCCCCAGGCATTGCGCCCGCACAAGCCCACTCCGGCCGCAATGCTCCAGTAGGACAGAGGCGGTTTGGTCCAATGCGGTTCGCCGAGCAACGTGGGCTCCAGCCAGTTCCCGGAGTCCAGCATCTCCCGGGCACACAGCGCGTAGCGCCCTTCGGTACTCTCGTACAGCCCGCGGCTGCCTTGGAACGCCAAGCCGACCAGCAGGGCCAGGGCCAGGATGACGAGGGCTGGCCGGATGGATTCAATCTTCATGTCGTCTCACTTCGCTCGTCGGAACGTCGGGGCAGTGAAACCGCCTGCCGCCCCACCCCATCATGACTACGGCTCGACGTTCTCGGCGTGATGCCGCAGGGCGCGCGCCCAATAGTCGTCCAACCGCTCGATTTCGAATTCGGCAACCAGATCGTCGACCGTGCGGTCGTCCAGCCCGTTGCTGATCAGCACACAACCCAGGTGCCCCGGATCGGTGATCTGCACGCCGCGCCCGTATTTCGCCTTCATGGCGGCAAGACGGCCCCAGTTGTAGTCGAGGTGCGCCAGTGTGCAGTCCAGGTTCACCGTGGTAGTGACATAGTGATGGTAGTTGGTGCTGGCCGCAACGAGTTCGCCGAGGGGGTTGATCACGCTACACTGGTCCCCGCAGACGGAGCCGACGAAATGGGCGCGGCAGTCGTACGCCCAATAGCCCTGCATCAGGCCGCCGTGGTACATGGAACAGAACACGACGAGGTCGGGACGGGCAGCGGCGTACTTGGCCCGGATGGGGGCGAAGTTCAGATCGAAGCAGATGGCGCAGCCAACCGTGCCGAAATCGCAGGCGATGACCGGTGCGTCCTTGCCGCAGAGGATGCCGCACTTGGTCGTCTCCTCCACCACCACATGGTTCTTGTTGTAGATGCCAGCCACACGCCCCTGGCGGTCGATGATCTGGGTGGAGTTGCGCCACGTGCCGTCGGGCATCTCGCGGCAGGCGGAATAGGCCAGATAGCAGGAGTTCTCCGCCGCCGTCTCGGCGAAGAAGTCCCGGACCCGGTCGCCCCGGTAGCGGTAGTAGTCCTGCCGCCGTTCGACCGACATGGCGGGATAGCGGTCGCACGCCTCGGGAACCACGATGAGGTCCGGCTTGTCCGGCAGGACCCGGGCAAACTGGCCCCGCCAATGGGCGATCATCCGGTCCAGGGCCTCGGCGAAGGGCGCATCCGCCCCTCCTGCCAGCGCGGCGGGCCCCAATGAACTGATGGTGACAGGTCGAGCCATGCTGCACCTCGCTGGTTCCAGACCGGGTCTTCGGCAACCGTAAGCCTTGGGGTCTGGGGACGCAACCCGCGTCCCTGGCCGCCGCCAGGAAAAACTAGCGCCGGGGGCGGCTGGGGCCGGAACGCCGGGGACGGCTGGGACGCCGGTCCGAGCGCCCTTCGCTGGTGGCGGAGCGGCGGGGATGCACCTTCTCGCCGTGCTCGCCCTTCGGCGGCGGCGGGGGCTCCTCCACCATCTCGGGGTCCGGCACGCGGGTCGGCAGGGGCCGGTCAATGTATTCCTCGATGTCGGGGATCACGAAGGCACAGTCGTCGCCGGCAAAGCTGAACGCCTTGCCCTTGTGGCCGGCCCGGCCAGTGCGCCCGATGCGGTGTACATAGTCCTCGGCCTCGAAGGGGAAGTCGTAGTTGATCACATGGGAGATATCGTCCACATGGATGCCGCGCCCGGCCACGTCGGTGGCCACGACGATGGGGATATCGCCCTTGCGGAAGGCCTCCAGAATGTGCAGCCGCTTCTTCTGGGGCACATCGCCGCTGAGCATCTCGCAATGGATGCCGTAGCGGTGAAGATCATGGTAGAGCCGTTCCACGTCGCAGCGCTTGTTGCGGAAGATGAGGATGCGGGTCCACGTTTCGTTCTTCAGCAACCAGAGCAGCAACGGCAGCTTCTCGCGCACCGACACCGCGTAGACGACCTCCTCGATGTCGGCACCCACCACGTTCTCCGGGTCGGCCGCGAGGACAGCGGGGTCGGGCCGCATCCAGCTCTGGGCAAGATCCATGATTCCCCGGTCCAGCGTGGCGCTGAACAACAGCGTCTGGCGCGCGGCGGGGCGGCAGAGGCGGGCGATGATCCGGCGGACGTCGGGGATGAACCCCATGTCCAGCATCCGGTCGGCCTCGTCGATCACCATGACCTTGACCTGGGAGAGGTCGATGGCCTTCTTCTGCACATAGTCCAGCAGACGCCCCGGTGTGGCGGCGACGATATCGACGCCACTGGCGATCTGCTGGCGCTGCTTGTCGTAGTCCATACCGCCGTAGATGGCCAGCGTGCTGATTCCGCAATACTTGCCGATCAGGGCCGCATCGTGCTCGATCTGGATGGCCAGTTCGCGGGTGGGGGCGATGCACAGCGCAAAGGGCTGGTGCGGTGCCCGGTCCGGGTTCTCGGTCAGCAACCGGTTGAAGATACTGATGAGGAAGGCGGCCGTCTTGCCGGTACCGGTCTGGGCCCGGCCGGCCACGTCCTCGCCCGCCAGCGTGTGAGGCAGGGTCATGCCCTGGATGGGCGTACATGCCTGGAAGCCAAGATCCACCAACAGGGCCTTCAGCACCCGGGGATGGATCGGCAGATCCTGGAAGAACACGGCGTCGGTCTCGCCCTCCCGCGGGGCCGGCGGCTCCCACTCCTCGAAGGGGGGGAACTCCAGGCACCGGGACGGCACGGCGGAAAGCGCGTCGTAGTTCGCCAGTTCCTCCTCGTACCTGCTTCTGCGCCCACGGGCGGAGCGTTCCTCGCGGGGAGCACGCTCTTCACGGGCAGGGCGTTCCTCGCGGGCGGGCCGTTCGGCGGACTCTGCGCTCGGCGAAGTCGGTGCCCCGGCCTGGGGCGCGCCTCCCTGGCGATCGCCCTTCCGCCGGTCCGGGCGGCGACGTTTGCGCCGCGTCTTCTGCCCGCCATCGTCGGTCGGCGCAGGAGTTGGAGAACTGGGAACTGGAGACGAGGAAGAGGATTCGCTGTCGGCCGTTCCGGTCAACCGAGACCAGCAACGCCGCAGCATGGCGAGAAAACCTGATTTCAAATGAACTGTCCTTGATGCGGAGGCCGCGCCGGGAAACTCGGCGGAGCCAGCGGGAGCAATTGGGCGCTATCGCCGGAAAAAGGCAGATGCGCGAATCGTACAAGTCTATTACAGTAGTGTCCCGCAGGCAGGTATGCCACCCCTAGCCCAGCGCCACATCGAGAGTCATCATCACGGCGAAACCGCCCATGCCGCCCATTGTGGCGAAATCCGTGTGCCCCCCCTGCTGGGATTCCGGGATCAGTTCCTCGATGACCACGAAGATCATGGCCCCGGCGGCGAAGGCCAACGCATAGGGCAGGATCGGCTTGCAGAGCACCACGGCCGTCGCCCCCAGCACGCCCGCCACCGGTTCCACCATGCCCGAAAGCTGGCCGTACCAGAAGCTCTTCCAGCGGGTCAGTCCCTCCCGGCGGAGAGGCACGGAGACGCTGGCCCCCTCCGGGAAGTTCTGGATGCCGATGCCAATGGCCAGGGCCACGGCCGCGCCCAGGCTGAATCCCTCGTAGCCTGCGGCCACGGCCCCGAAGGCCACGCCCACCGCCAGCCCTTCCGGGATGTTGTGCAGCGTGATGGCGGTAACCAGCAGAATGCTGCGCCGCCAGGAGGTCGTCAACCCCTCCGGTTCCTTGGCGAACAGATGCATGTGGGGCAGGAACGCGTCCACCAGCCGCAGGAATATCCCGCCACCAAGGAAACCAACGAGGGCAGGAACCCAGACCGGCACCGGCCCCCCTTCCGACAGCTCGATGGCCGGGGCGAGCAGGGACCAGTAGCTGGCCGCGATCATCACTCCCGCCGCAAACCCGAGCATGCCATCCAGAATCTTCCGGTTGATGGTCCGGAAGAACAGCACCAGGCCGGCACCGAGGGCCGTCACCCCCCAGGTGAACAGAGTCCCGAGCAGGGCCTGCATCACCGGCGAGAGGTCCGAGAACCAAGACGTGATCTGCTCCACTAGGCAACTCCAAGGGCGCGGGGGCTACGGGAATAGAAGGTCATCCGGGAAGCACTTCCCTCCCGGGTTTCCCTCATAATATAGCCCGGTCCGGACAGGCTTTCATCGCTGGATGGAGACGGCGGGCCCGGCCCCTACGGTTAGTCGGTCTGGACCGCCCCGTTGTTCAGCCAGTTGGTGATGGTCAGGCCGAGGAAGGTGGGATTGCCGTTGATATCGGCGGCCGTGCGCGAATCGACATGGCCGTCAACGTAACCGATGTTGGCGCGTTTCTGATGCCGGGCGTAGACGCGCGAGGCGAAGTCACTCTGGACCCACTCGTAGTAGGTATCGAGGATGATGCCCATGCCGGAGGGGGACTGGGTGCCGCTACCGAAGATGCTGCTCAGGCTCTTGCCGTCGTAGTACCGGGAACTGGCGTAGTCGTAGGCGAACTGCTCCGACTTGTCGGTGCGGCGGCTGGTGGGGCAGAAGAAGGCCGGAAAGGCACCGACATAGGGATACACCAGTGGCTGGTAGTTCCCGTACTGGACCACGACGCTGTTGCCCTTGTAGAACTCCAGTCCGCAGAGGTTGTAGTTCTGGTTGGGGAAGGTGTCGTTGTTGGCGTCGAGGTACATGATCCAGCCGAGCATGACCTGCTTGAGATTGCCCGTGCAACTGATGGCGCGGGCCTTCGCGCGGGCTTGCTGGAGGGCCGGGAGAAGCATGGAGGCCAGAATCGCGATGATCGCGATGACGACCAGCAGCTCGATCAATGTGAAACGACGACGGGGATGGGAACGCATGGCGGACTCCTTCGCACTGCAAACTGGGGACTTCCGGGCCCGGGCCAGCCTGGAACCATCCAGGCCTATAGGCTCTCACTCACATCCGATGACCAAGGCAGCACTATCGGGCGCGCACTTCCGCGTGTCAACCCGCAACGAGGCAACATGTGCAGGCCAGGCAGTTCCGCCTGGAGGAGGTGCGCCAACCAGGACCGCCACTGCATGCCCCCCCTGCCGAAGACGGACCGCAAAAAAACACTGCTTCGATACCATTTACCCCGTTTCTAGCGCACGTGACGGGGTTGAACCCGAACCGAGCCGGTGGTACTCTGTAGGAGCTTCCGGCACCGCTGTGCAAGAGCGACCGGAATATCATTCGGGTATTTCAGGAAAATGGCCCATGGCTTTGCCTTCATGTTCGGGGCTGCCCAGCGACGAACTGCGGGCGTTTCTTGAGGCGACCAGCAATGGCGTCTGGGAAAGCGACCTGCACCAGCAGGTTACATACCTGAGCGAGGGGTGGTATGCCGCGCTGGGCTACGCGGCGGCGGATTTCGCGCCAGCAGGTAGCCTGAACGCCTGGTTCGCCATTGTCCACCCCGAGGACTTGACCGCGTTGCAAGCGGCCGACCAGCGGCTGGCCGCCGGAACGGCCGACCAGATCAGCCTCGAACTGCGGGTGCGAGATGCCGCGAACGCCTGGCGCTGGATGCGCCTCTACGGCCGGGTGGTGGAATGGTCGGCAGACCGTGCCCCGCTCCGTATTCTGGGCAGCCAACAGGAGATCACCGCTCCCAAGCAGTTGGCGGCGGAACTGGACCGTTGCCGACAACTCAATGGCGCGCTCCAGCAAGTGGTTCCCGGCCTCCTCTGCAGCGTGGACGCGGAAGGCGTGGTGACCGAATGCCTCTCCCTCGGTCCCGACCCGCTTCCGCTTGCCGCCGACCCGACGGGCAGGAGTCTGGCGGAGCTGGTTCCTGCCAGTGTCGCCGCCCCCCTCGTGGCCGCCATCCGCCGCAGCGCGGAAACGCAAGAGGAGCAGACTTTCGCGTACCAGCTTCCCACCGGGGGCACCGGGCGGGATTTCGAGGTCCGCCTGTTCCCCCATGGGCCGGGCCAGACCCGCTGCCTCCTCCGCGACGTCACCGAGCAGCGGGGGATGGACCGGCGGTTGGCCGAGACCCAGAGCGAGTACGAGCGGTTGCTCCGTTCGCTGCCGGTGGGGGTGTTCCGCTTCCGGCTCGGCGCGGATGGCGCGGTCCGCGAGGCGTTCGTCTCCCCCCGGCTGGCAGAAGTCACCCACCAGCCGCTTGATGTCCTGCGCCGGGGCCAGGACGCGTTCGCCGACTACATCCATCCGGCCGACCTTGGGCGAGCCCTGGCCGCCGTGGAATGCCTGTGTACCCGGGAAACGGTGGTGCGCGAGGACATCCGCTGTCTCGACGCCGCCGACGCCGTCGTCTGGGTCCGGTTGGACTTGCAGTCCACGGTGTGCGCCAACGGGGAACGGTGCATTCACGGCACCGCGTCGGACGTCACCGCCCAGAAGCGGTCGGAGGAGGAGTTCCAGCAACTCCAGGTCCGTCTTCAACGCACCGAACGCATGCGGGCCATCGGCCAACTCGCCGGAGGCGTGGCCCATGAGTTCAACAATCAGTTGGCGAGTGTCTTCTTCTTTGTGGACAGTGTCAAGAAGGGCACGCTCGGCACCCGGCAGTTGCACCGCTATGCCGATCTGCTCCGCAACGGGGCCGAGCGCATCTCCGAACTCACCCAGAAGCTACTGGACTTCTCCCGTCAGGGTTCGCCCAAGCGGGAGATCTTCGATGTACACGATGTGTTGCGCGAGTCGCTGGACATCCTGGAGCAGACCTTGGGCTGCCGCATCCGGGTGGTGCGCGAACTGCTCGCCCCCCACTCCATTCTGCTGGGCGACCGCGCCCAGATCAGCAGCGCGGTGCTGAATCTGGCCATCAATGCCCGCGATGCCATGGCCGGGGTCGGGACCCTTACCGTCAGCACCGTCTGCGTGACCCTCGACGAGGAGGACTGCCGCCGACTGCCCCACGAGAACGGCTTTGGCCCGGGCACCTATATCCGGCTGTCCGTGGCCGATACCGGCGAGGGCATGGACGCGGTCACCCGCGAACGCATCTTCGAGCCGTTCTTCACGACCAAGCCGGTGGGCAAGGGAACCGGTCTCGGCCTGGCCGTCGTCTACGGGACCATGACCGACCACGGCGGGGCCATCACGGTGGACAGCGAACGCGGCAAGGGCACCACCTTCCATCTCTTCCTGCCCCTCTGCGACCTCCCCTCCCCCCAGGATGCGACCCCGGCCACCACCTGCGAAGTGGTCCCCGGAACCGGCCATCTGCTCCTGGTGGACGACGAGATGCTGCTCCGGGTCCTGCTCCGCGACCAGTTGGAGGAGATCGGCTACAAGGTCACCGAGTGCGCGGGCGGCCGGGAAGCGATCCGGGTTCTCTCCGAATCCCCGGGCGCGGTGGACGGCCTGATTCTGGATGTGGCCATGCCCGATCTCAGCGGCCTGGAGACCTACCGGGCTCTGCGCCAGATCCGCCAGAACCTGCCGACGCTCGTCATCACCGGCTTTGCCAACCATCCGGATGTGCCCCTGCTCATGGAGGAGGGGGCCAACGATCTGGTGCCGAAGCCCGCGGATCTGGGAGTCCTCAGCCAGCGCCTGGCCCTGCTCCTCCAGCGTCCCGCGAACGGCAATGCGTAGGCGAGCCGCTACTCCGCCTTCTCTGCCGGAATACCGTGGTTCGCGTCCTCGCCCAGCTTCTGGCGCCAGGCGTCGAACTCGGCGGCCTCCTTCTCGGTGACCTGCTTGAGGCTCACATTGTCGAAGAAGTAGTCGCCCGGCGGCCAGTAGGCGTAGAGTTCCAGCAAGACCACCTCGATATGGCGGTCGCCCTCGAACTTCATGATCGTCTTGAAGTGCCGCCACTCGTTGGGATTGTCCACGCGGGCCACCAGCCGCCGCCGGAAGCACTGGATATAGTCGCCGGGATGGGCGTCGCGTTTCTCCTCGCCGCTGGTGCCCATCGCCATGAGCGAGTAGGAGGGCCCCGGCTTGAAGGGCTTGAAGAACATCTTCTTGCCCATCTTGTAAAGGTCCTGCGGGCCGCACTTCCAGAACCCCTTCACGAAGATGAAGGGCTCGCCCTTGCCCCGGATGTCGAACTCCACCGCGTAGTAGGCGTTCGGCTCCACGGGAATGGGGCGGCTGTAGACGGCGACGCCGGTCGTACCGCCGACCGTGTTGTACTTGGTGCCGCTGGTGGGGGTCTTGGTCATGGGTTCGTCGGGATGCTGGCGGTGCTCCTCCCATTCGCTCCGGTAGACATCGGTATCGAGCCGGAGACACTTGCCCTGCGCGCCCCGGTCGTCCCAGAACACGGTCAGGTTGTCGGGCGTGGTCCAGCCGTCGGGAGCACCCTTACCCCCCTTCTCGAACCCGCTGTTGAGAACCAGATTGCCGTCCGGCCCGCGGTAGGCCTGATTGTTGGCCTGGTCGATGCGGGCCAACCGGGCTTGTTCGTGCAGATTCATGGCCATGGGATCGCCCCCCCGACCCGGCTCGGCCAGGGCCTGGGCAAAGGCGAGTTGCGCCCCGGCGAAGTCCTTGGCCGCCAGCAAACGCTGCCCCTCGGCCAACGCCGTCGCGTAGTTCTGCTGGCGTTGCGCCTCGGTGGCGGCAACTCCCGCATTGGCGAGGAGCGCCGTCGCCTCGCGCCAGTTCTGGACCGCCACCTGCCAACGGCGGTCGGTCAGAGCCGCATGGGCCTGGCGGTTCAGTTCCTGGGCCTGGCCGACCACGGTTTCGGCAACCCTGACCCGGGCTTCCTTCGTGTCCAGGATCTGACGGGCGAAGGCATCCTTGGCCGCGTTCGCCTCCTGGCGGCCATCGGCCTCCTCGCCCGCCGCCGCATAGGTCTTCTCCGCCGTCTGCCAGAGCGTGCCCGCCTGGACAAAATCCCCTTGCTCGAAGGCGCTGGCGGCTCCCGTATCCGCCGTCGCGGCCTGCTGCCAGGTGTCGGCGGCATACTCGGCGGCGTTGCCCTCCGAGGCGGTCTCGCGGGCGGTCGCGGCCAAACTCCGGGAGCGGACCGCGTCGTCGCGGGCCACGTCGGACTGGAGCAACTCGTTGCCTAGGGCGATCACCTTCTCGTAGCTGGTCTTGGCCACCTGGAACCGATTGTCGGCCAGGGCCAGACGGGCCGTATCCAGCGCCATCTTGGCCTCGCCCAGCCGGGCGGCAACGCCCTGGCCGGAAGGCAGATCACGAACCCGCGCCCAGATCTCCTCCGCCGCATTTTTGGTTGAACCAATCCGGGCCAGCCCCTCGGCGGCATCGATATCGGCCAGCAGGGCCTTGGCCTTGGGGTAGTCGGGCACTTCCTTCAGGACTTGTTCGACCACCCGCCGGGCGGTGGAGAACTCCATCCGCGCCATCGCGGTCTCCGCCGCCGTCAAGTACTTCCCCACCTGCTGCTCCAGTTGCAGACGGGCCTGCTCCTGCTCCAACCGGGCCACTTCCTCGGCGCTGGGGCGATTGCGGGCCCGCAACACCAGCCCCGCCGAGATGACTGCCGTCAGCACCACCAAAGCCGCGATCCCGATGAGGATCTGGCCCCGGTGGGAGGGTTTTCCGGCGGTCATCAGCCCATCGTAGACCGCAGCGTCGGGCGGCAAAGTCTGGGGCGTCGCCGACCGGCAGATGCCCACGACCTTGTCCCATGCCTTGGGCACGCCAAGCTCGGAAGGAGCCTGCTGACCGGGAGCGCACCCGGTCAACGCCGTGAACAGGAACTCGCCAAAGCCCTGCACGTCGGCGGTCACCCCCACCGGACCGGTGGCTTCCTCGCCAGCCAGAATGTCGCGCAGACCGGGAGCAAGCAGCTTGATCCGGTGCTGGGGAGTGAGCAGTGCCCCGCCGAGCCATGCGCCGTTCCAGTTCAGCCCCTCGTCCCGGAAGGCATGGGCGGCCCGCAGCCCCTCCCACACCTGGCGTCCCCGCAGGCGCACCGTATCCTCCGGCAGGCAGCCGCCGTGATTGCGCAGCTCGTCCGCCAGACTCAGCGCCCGGCCCCGCGGACCCTCGATGTACTCCTGGGCGAGGTAAGTCCGGCCACCATCCTGCCCGGCCTCGAAGATCCGGGCCACATGGGGGTGCTCCAGCCCGGTCAGGTCGCCGGCTTTCAGCAGGAAACGGCGCACCCGGTCCTCGGGCAGGCCGGGATGCAACAGGTTGAGCGCCACCACCCGCTGGGTGCTCGACGAGCGGGCCAGATAGACGTCCCAGAACCGCCCTTCGGCCAGACGGCGGACGATCCGGTACCCCCCGAGGAACACCCCCTCGGCCAACGGTTCGCGCGTGGTCGTGTCCATAGTCCCCTTATTCGGTCGGCATGAAGCCTTCGATGGAGTGGCGGTCCTTGCTGATCTCGTTGAACTCCGCCTCCTCCACCGAGCGCAGGGTGAGATTGTCGAACCGGTAGACCCCCAGCGGCCACATGGCATAGGCCTTCAGCAGCAACACCTCGGGCCGGAAGCGCGCCTCGTCGGGCAGCTTGAAGGCCATCCGGTAGTGCTCCCAGATGTTCGCCGCCTGGTTGCGGCAGACCAGGCTGTGACGGTAGACCATGATGTAGTCGCCCAGCCGGGCCATCCGCCGCTGGTCGTCGGTGCCGAACTGCTCCGAGAAGGCGGGACCGCCCGGGTGGGGCACATGGAACCAGGAACTGCGCCCGGCATCCTTCTTCGGGTCGAACTTCTGGAACCCCCGGATGAAGACCTGCGGATAGAACAGGGGGGTGGACTTGGCGGGGCCGAGGCAGTCCACTTCGACCACGAAGTACTGGTCGCCGGGAGCCACGGCCACGGGCTGGGCGAAGGCCCAGACGCCTTCGTGCGCGCCAACCGTCTCGTACTGCCCCCCCTTGGAGCGCTCGAACCCGTCGGCCGCGCCGGCCTTGGCGGGGGCGCGGGTTAGCGACTGGTTCTTGCCCAGTTCCGCCTCGCCGATTTCCTTGAGGAACCGTTCCTTGTCCACCTGCAGGACCGAGGTGTCCAACTCCAGACAGCGTCCGGGATGGCCCTGCTTGGACCATTTGGCAGTGAGTCCGTCGAGCACGCTCCAGCCCTCCGGCTGGCTGTCCTTGCCGGTTTCCAGTTTGCCGTTCGTCACCAGTTCGCCCTGGCTGCGCTCGCCGCGCGCGGCAATGGTGGGGGCCTTCTCGCCCGCCTCCTTGGCGGCTTCCTTCAGCGTGGCATCGAGTTCGCTCCGGGCCTGTTCCCAGGAGGCGGCGGACTCGGCGAACTTCTCCTGCTGCTCCTGCGTTCCGGCATCCGTCACCAACCGCGCCAACCGGTCGCGCCGGTCCTTGGGGACCATGGCCAGCAGGTCGGCATCGGCGTAGTCGTTCACCATGTCGTAGCCCTTCTTGGCCAGGGCCACCTTGGCCCGGCCCGCCGCCCGCCGGGCCGCATCCTTGAACGCCGCCAGGGCCGCTTCGCGGGCCGTCTTCGCGGCGGGATAGTCGGCGGCCTCGAAGGCCTGTTTGCCCGCCTCGCGCTTCGCCAGGCCCAGTTCCCAATCGGCCTTGGCGAAGGTGGTCGCCCGCTGGTCCTCGGCGTCGTCGTAGGCGTCTTCCACCTCGGTCTTGAGCCGGAGTGCCGTCTGTCGGACGGCATCCAGATCGAGCAGGGCCTGAGCCGCCTCCACGAAAGCGCCATACCGGCTCTCCGCGCCAGCGAAATCCATGCCTGTGTAGGCGGCAACCGCCTGTTTGTATTGGTCTCCCAGAGCCGCCAGTTGCGGCGCGAAGGAGGGAACCGCATCCAACTGGCGGGCCTTGCCCCAAATCCGGTCGGCCTTCTCCTTGACGGCACCGACCCGGGCCATGCCCTCCATGGTGTCCAGATCACCCACCAACTTGGTGGCGCGGGCGTTGTTCGGGTCCACGGCGAGGACCTTGTCCAGGAACCGCCGGGCCAAATCGGGCTGGGCCTTGGCGATGGCCCGCTCGGCCGCCGCCAGATTCGTCTCGATCTGGGCTTGGTCGGCCGGGGATACCGCCGGTGCCGCCGGCGCGGCGGCCACGGTCTCGGGAGCTTTCCCCTTGCCCCCCTTCAGCAAGAACGCCACGCCGGCCCCGATGCCGACCGCCACCACGAGAAGGATCACGACCAAAGCCGCCAACCCCCGGCGCCCCCGGCTCTCCTCGACTTGGTCGAAACCCGCCAGCAGGTCGCGGACGCCGGCAAATCCGGCGGGAGTTCCCGCCGCCCGGCAACGTTCGACCAGGGACTGCCAGCGGCCCTTGCCGCCGGTCAATGCCGCCATCACTCGGCCCAAGGCCTGGAGATCACCGGCCACGCTGCCTTCGCCGGCCAGGGCCGAGAAACCAAAATCCAGTATCCGGGGATGTCCCTGCTTGGTCAGGGCGATGGTCTGCGGCGACAGCGAACCGTGGCAGATGCCCCGGCCCTGGAAGCTGTGCGCATAGCCCAGCGCCCCGGCCAGGGACCGCAGCAGCGGCTCCACCAGCTCGTCGGACAGCTTGCCCCCGCCCTTGGCCACCTCGTCGGCCAAGGTCACCTGCTTGCCACCGATGCCTTCGACGAACTCGGTGGGAATCAGGAGCAATCCGCGGTCCTCCTCGGGCGGATCGATCCGGGCGATGGCTGGGTTCTCCAGTCCCGCCAGGGCGTGCAGTTCCTCGGCCAGTCCCGGCCGGGCCTGGGCAGGATCGACCACGGTCAGCACCCCGTTGCGCCGGGTCTGGTTGTTGCGTACCAGATACCGTTCGCCCAGGGCATTGCGCCCCATGGGCTCAAGCACGCGGTACTTGCCGATAAAGGCGCCCTGCGCCAGGGAGGAACCTTGGGAGCCAGCCGCCATGATCGTCTCCACAGGTGGAAAGGTGATCCCGAATGCCGTCGCACGGCGAGTAATCTGCGCTCCCTCACCCCAAACCTCAAGCCGCTACCACCGTTGACATCGCTCCCAGTGCTACCAATGTATCCTCGTCCATCCACCAGGAGCGCCGCCATGCTGAGTCTGAGCCGTCGCCAGTTCCTTGCTGCCAGCAGTGCTGCCATGGTTGCGGGCGTGGCCGGAGCCGCCGAGGAAGCCCCGCTGAATGTGCTGTTCCTAATGACCGACCAGCACAAGTTCGACGTGCTCGGTTGCATGGGAAACCCATTGGCCAAGACCCCGAACCTGGACCGTCTGGCCAGCCAGGGCGTGCTGTTCACCCAGGCCCATTCGACCGTGCCCTATTGCTCGCCGACCCGGGCCGCCATCGTCACCGGGCGCTATCCCAGCACGCTGGGCATCTTCCGCAACATCGAAGGCAAGATCGACGGCAAGCCCGACCCGATCCGCTTGCAGGAACCGGCCCAGACCTATCTGCACCGCCTGCAGGAAAGGGGCTACGCCTGCCATCATCTCGGCAAGTGGCATGTGGGGAATCTGAGCGAACTCAGTTGTTACAGCGATGCCAGGAACGACGCTGGCCAAGCCAACACCCGCACGAACACCGGGCGCAAGACGGCTGGCGACGCCGCCATCTCGCCGCAGCGGGAGAACGAGACGCTGGTGGGGTTCACCTACCTGACCCCCAACAGCGCCCGTTGCCACGAGATCTGGAAGGACGAACCCAAACGCACCCGCCAGGATCTCAGCCTCATCGGGCGACACCGGTTCACCGCCGAGTACCAGTACGAATCCATCCTAGCCGACCAGTGCATCGAGCTGATCCGGGGGCATCACGCCGCCGGCAAGCCCTTTTCCATCACCTACTCGGTCAGTCCGCCCCACGCCTTTTGGGTGGCCCCCTCCCCCTACTACGACTGGTACAACCCCGCCGACTTCAGACCCGCCGCCAACGCCAGCGACATGCCCGAGATCTACGCGGGCACCCAGGCCTACCGGCTGGCCAAGCTCTTCGGCCCCGAGGGCATGGCCGAGTACCTCCGCTGCTACTACGCCCAGGTTTCCATGGTGGACGCCTACATGGGCCGCATTCTCGACGAGCTCGACCGTCTCGGCCTGGCCAAGCGCACTCTGGTCATCTTCACCAGCGATCACGGCGACATGAACGGCGGGCACGGCCTGATGGACAAGACGGTTGACACCTGCTACGAGGAGATCATCCGGGTGCCGCTCATCATGCGCCTTCCCGGCGTCACCAAGGCGGGGGCGAGGACCGACGTCCAGGCGGATTCCACGGATCTCGCCCCGACCATTCTCGATCTGCTTGGCGTCAAGCCCCTCGACCAGTGCCACGGACGCAGTCTGCGCCCCTTCCTCGCTGGCGCGCCCGACGATGGGCGTCCGGCCTTCGTCGAACGGGCCGATCCCTCCACCAAGAGCTGTCGACGCATGGTGCGGACCCCGGAATGGAAGCTCATCCTGGCCGGCAACGCCAACCATCAGCTCTTCCATCTGGCCGCCGATCCCGGCGAGACCCGGAACCTGTACGCCGACGAGCAGCACGCCGCCATCCGCGAGCAACTGCGCGCCACGCTCCGCGCCCATATGGAAGAGATCGGCGATCCAGCCCTCGCCGGCAGCCTGAAGCCCTATCTGGGCTGAAGCGCCCGTAGCGCAGGCGTCCCTCACACGGAGTTTCAAGCCGCTGGTGTTAGTATTCGTGTTAATAGGGGGGGACGGGGGGATTCCCTTCCCCTGTTGACATGTGGGCAACTCCTTT
>QKCY01000255.1 GCA_003245525.1 Victivallales bacterium
ACGGCGACGGCAACTTTCTCACCACCTGGGGATCACCAGGCAGCGATGAGGGCCAGTTCCAGAACCTCCTGGGCATCGCGACCGGCGGAACGAGCGACGTCTACACCGTCGAAGCGATCGGCAACCGGGTGCAGAAGTTCGGGGTGCTCGAGCCCTCGATCGCCGGCGTGAGCGACGTTGGCGGCGACCAAGGCGGCCAGGTGCGCATCAACTTCACGCGCTCCGGGCGCGACTTCGGAGCGGCGACCGCACCGGTCACCCAGTACGAGGTCTACCGCCGCATCGACGCCTCCGCGGCGACGCAGCAGGTGCCGATGCCCAATGGGACGTTCGCCTTGCGGCCGGCGCGGGTGACGCGCGCCTCGGGAAGCCGCGTGTCGAACCCGAGTGTCTTCGATGCCGGCTGGGACTTCGTGACCAGGTGGACAAAGCCGGGGGGGCTCACTATGCTTTGCCTGAAGGTTCCCCTGTGATCGCTCCCGGAGAGTCCCATGCGCTGCTCGCTCCTGCCCGCCCTTGTCGCCCTCGTCGGTATCGCGTCGCTTGCGGAGGCCCAGACCATGTCGCGTACTCCTGGCACCTTCTACGTCTCCCCCAAGGGCAGCGACGAATGGAGCGGAATGCTGTCCGAGCCCACGCCGGACGGCACCGATGGTCCCTTCGCCACCGTGGACCAGGCCCGGCTGGCCTTGCGGGCCATGGACCGGAGTCTGGACCGCCAGGTGGTCCTGCGGGCGGGCACCTATTATCTGAGCCAGCCTCTGACCCTGACGGCGGAAGACGCAGGCACGGCGGAGCACCCCGTGGTCTACACCGCCGCCCAGGGCGAGAAGGTGGTTCTCAGCGGCGGGCAGCCGATCACCGGCTGGCGCCGGGGCGACGATGGTCTCTGGCATGCCCCGGTGCCCGAGGCGAGAAGCGGCGCCTGGGACTTCCGCCAGTTGCGGGTGGGCGACGAACGGCAGCGGCTGGCCCGCTACCCGAACTACGATCCCAAGAACCCCACTAAGGGCGGCTGGCTCTTCGCCCGTTCCCGAAGCGACAGCACCGCTTGGTTCACCACGGTCGCCAACATCCATACCCCCGGCGATTTCATCCGCTGGGAGATCGACGTGCCTGCGGCCGGGAGCTACAAGCTGTGGTTCTACTACGGCCAGCTCATGAAGCCCCATGGCCGCGACAACAACAATGGCCAGATGACGGTGCAGATCGATGGCGGCGAGGATGTCTGGTTGCAGGGCCTGTCCGACACCGGCGGCTGGGACCAGAGCAAGTGGAGCAACTGCGCCACCCTCGACCTGCCCGCAGGCAAGCATTCCCTGACCTGGACCAACCGCAAGGGCGGCGGCATCAACCTCAATGCCCTGGCGCTCTGCAACGATCCCGCCTGGCAGCCGCAGGGCATCGAGCTGACGGCCAGCGCGCCTGGTACCCAGGTGCTGGTGGTCCAGGCCCAGAGCTACGCGGAGGCCAAGGGCCGCGAGCTGAAGGTCAACCAAGGCAGCGGCTTTGCCGCGCGCAAGGACGAGTTGCCCTTCGGCGTCGGCGACATCCCCGACTGGGACCTGACCGGCGCACAGATCCAGGTCTTCCCGGCCTGGGGCTGGGTGGGCGGCAAGGTCCAGATCGCTAGCGCCGATCAGGAAAAGGGCATTCTGCACCTGACCGGAGCCAATGCCAGCCAGGAGATCCGGCTCGGCAACCGCTACTATCTGGAGAACGTGCGGGAAGCCCTCGACGAGCCCGGCGAGTTCTTCCTCGACCGCAAGGCGGGCGAACTGCTCCTCTCCTCCCGGCGGACCGATCTCGCCACCGCCGAGGTGGTGGCCCCCCGGCTGGACCGTCTCTTCCACCTCCAGGGCGGCGGCGGCAGTTGGCCGGAGCATATCCGTTTCGCCAACCTGGAGTTCCGCGACACCCGCTACTCCCTGGCCGTGGACAGCCTCTACACCCCGGACGATGCGGCCATCTGGCTCGACCAGGCCCGGAACGTCGCCTTCGACGGTTGCACCTTCACCAAGCTGGGCGGCTACGGGGTCAAGCTACTCAACCGCAGCCAGGACTGTACCATCACCCGCTGCCAGTTCTTCGATCTGGGCCAGGGCGGCGTGATCGCGCGCGGCGACGACGCCACCAAGGCCTCCAATTGCACCATTGCGGGCTGCCAGATGTACGACCTCGGGCTCTTCTACCAGCATGTGGCCGGGGTCTACGTCACCGCCGGCGACGGCTTCCGCGTGGCCCATTGCGACATCCACGACGTGCCCCGTTACGCCATCAGCTTCAAATCCTACGGGGCCCAGGCCTGTTCCCACGACTGCGTGGCCGAGTTCAACGACATCCGCCGCACCAACCTCGAAACCAACGACACTGGGGCCATCGAAACCCTCGGCCGCGACCGCAAGCCCAGCGGCAACATCATCCGCTACAACCTGATTCTAGACACCGTGGGCATGAAGCACACGCCCGACGGCAAGCTGCTCTCGCCCTACTACACCTGGGGCATCTACCTGGACGATTATTCCAGCGGCACCACCATCTACGGCAACATCGTCGCCCGCAACGTCCGCGGCGGCTACCACAACCACCTCGGCTTCGACAACGTGGTGGAGAACAACATCTTCGTGGATGGCGATCTCTACCAGGTGGAGTGGAACGGTAGAGCAGACATGCGGCGCAACACCTTCGTCAACAACATCGTCGTCTACCGCAGTCCGGATGCCGTCTACCAGAAGTCCTCGGGCTGGGACCCCGCCGTGCTGAAGGAATGCGACCGCAACGTGGTCTGGTGGACCGGCGGCAACCTGGCCACGGCCACCAACCAGACGCCCGCCGGGACCTGGGCCAAGTGGCAGGAACTGGGCTTCGACGAGAACTCCCTGGTCGCCGATCCCCGCTTCGTCAACGCCGCCAAGGACGACTACCGGCTCCAGGCCGACTCCCCGGCCTGGGGAGCCGGATTCAAGCGGATTCCGGTCGAACGGATCGGCACCCAGGGCTACCAGCCCTAGCGGCGACTACTTCCAGACCGTCTTGTTCGCCCAGGGCAGGTAGTTCTTGAAGATGGCGCTGGTGGTGACCAGGTAGACCGACCGGTACCACTGGACATGGCCATCCACGAAGGTGGCGTTCAGTCCGCCGTTGTGGCGTTCCTGCGAGCCAGCCTGGCAACCACCCGAGTAGTCGCTGCTGTCGCGGGGCCGGAAGTAAATACGACCAATGGCGGGACCGATGTGGATCAGGGAGGAGGGCTGGAGGATCTGGCTCTCGTTCATTCCCCCATCGTTGCCCACGCCGGCGCAATTGATCCCGTAGTGGGACCAGGAGATGACGTTGCGGTAGGAGGATTGGACGCAGGAGTCCTTCAAGCTGTCGCCGTTGGTGCTCTTCGAGGGGTCGTGGTGGACAGCCTCGTCGTTCACATAGGCGTGGATCAGAATGATCCCGGGCACTCGGTCGGCACCGCAGCTCGCTCCAGTCACCCACATGGGGCGCGCCCCCACGTAGAGCGAGTTGTTGTCCACGGCGTACATGCACGCCGCCAGCCCCAACTGCTTCATGTTGCCCGCGCAACTGGCCTGCCGGGCCTTCTCGCGGGCTTTCGACAGGGCGGGCAGAAGCATGGAGGCCAGAATCGCGATGATGGCGATGACGACGAGCAGCTCGATCAGGGTAAAACGACGACGCGACATGGGACCTTCCTCCTTTGGCTACGGTCGACCTTCCCGGTGACGCTCTACTTGCCCGTATGCCCCCCGCAACGACGACACGTCGTTCACACTTTACGCATACCCCGTGGGAGGCGACAAAGCAAACCTTTGGGGTGCAAGAGGTGTGGATTGATGACGGGAGCCCTTGACCTGTCTACAACTTCACAGTGTAGACTAGAGGCAGAAACCCCCAGCCGATTCAGGAGTCCGGGACCATGATCCGCCGCTGCACCGACCAGGACGACGACGCCATCCTCGCCATTGTCAACGATGCCGCCGAGGCTTACCGGGGCATCATTCCTGCCGACCGCTGGCACGAGCCCTATATGCCAGCAGCGGAGTTGCGGGAGGAACTGGCCGACGGGGTCGAGTTCTGGGGCTGGGAGGAAGACGGCGAGTTGGCCGGCGTCATGGGCATCCAGGACCGGGGCGACGTGACCCTGATCCGCCACGCCTATGTCCGTACCACCTGCCGCCGGGGCGGCATCGGTACCGCCCTGTTGCGTCACTTGGAGACGCTGACCGACCGCCCTATCCTGATCGGCACCTGGGCAACCGCCGCCTGGGCAATCCGCTTCTACGAGAAGAACGGCTACCGCATGGTCACCCCCGAGGAGAAGAGCCGCCTGCTTCGGCGCTACTGGCGCATTCCCGAGCGGCAGGTGGAGACCTCCGTGGTTCTGGCCAAGGGCCTGCCACAATCCTGAGGAGCCCGGCACATGCACACCGTGGGCAAGCTGGCGCAGGAGTTCGGTCTATCGCGTTCCACGCTGCTCTACTACGACCGGATCGGGCTGCTGGTGCCCAGCGCCCGGTCGGCCAGTGGCTACCGGCTTTACGACGACGAGGACCGGGAGCGGCTGCGCGCCATTCTGGCCTACCACGAGGCCGGCTTGGAACTGGCCGAAATCCGGCAGTTCCTGGACGAGGAGCAGCGCCCTTCCCTCGCCGTCCTCGAACGCCGCCTGCGCGAGGTGAACCGGCGGATCGTGGAACTGCGCCGCCAGCAGCACGCCATTGCCGCCATGATGCGGCTGATCGCCAATGTCTCGCCCCGCACGGTCATCACCCATACCGCCTGGGAAGCCATGCTCCGCGCCGCCGGGATGGACGACGCCCGCATCCAGGCCTGGCACGCCGAGTTCGAGCGCCATTCCCCCGAAGCCCACGCTTACTTCCTCATCTCTCTGGGGTTGCCCGAAAGCGAGGTCTCTGCCATCCGCGCCCGCGCTCGTTCAGTCCCCGACAAGTAGCCGCGTGGGTTTCTTTCCCTGCTGCTGCCCGCCCAACACCCTCCCTCGCTGGCTCGTCGATCCAGCGACTACCCATC
>QKCY01000003.1 GCA_003245525.1 Victivallales bacterium
CTTCGTCGGCATGGCGGTCTTCCTCGGCATCGGTCCGGAGTGGAACTCGCGGACTGTACCGCACCTACCGCTTCCTGCCAGCCCTTACTCGAAAACTACGCAGGGGAAGCGCCGCGGGTCCTTGCTCCGGCCGATGCCTTCGGAGAGCTGAATCCAGCTCTCGCGGCCGTCGCCGTCGTTGTCGTTGACCAGGAAACTCAGAGTGATGCCCTGGCGGAGCAGGTCGGGGGTCAGTCCGAAGGCGGCCAAGGGAAGTTTGGCCTCGTAGCGCAAGCCGCCGGGCTGGGTGGTGGTCGTGAGGACCACCTGGCTGGTGGGATCGGCGAAGCCTCTGGGGCGCTGCCAGAGGAAGGCCTGGGGCTTGCCATCAGCGAGCTGGGTCAGGCCGATCTCCCAGTAGCCGTCCTGGCCAGGGACCGTGAAGGCGAGCTGTATACCATCGCCCTGCCAGACGTCGCCGCCCTGCTTGGGCTGGTGGTGGATGTCGTCGCGCACATCGAAGGCGAGGAACCCGTGGCGGAGAGATCGTCGGGACCGCCCCAGAGGAGCTGCTTCTTGTTCGGATCGGCCCCGAAGAGGTCCACCACCTGGCTGTGGCCGGCGAGCCGGAAAAGGGGCTCGGCGCTGGTGGCGGGCACGTAGGCGGCCAAGGGGACCGGCACATCGAGCTGGGCGAAGGGAGCCTGGCCCCGCGCCGCCACCGCCACCTTGGCCCGGAAGGAACTCCCGTAGCGCCCACGCAGGGAAGCGGGAATGGGCAGGTCAAGTTCCAGCCGCCCGAGGGTGTCGGCCGGGATCGTGACCGCACTCTCGCCGCTGCCGCCACCCAGTTCGGCGGGCAACTGCCACTGGGCCACGTACTCGCGGGGAGCGGTATAGAGGTTGTGGAGCGCCAGCACGGCATGAACCGGCTTGCCGGGGACGGCGGGGGTGATGGATTCAAGCTTCAGCTCGGGCCCGAGCACTTTCAGTTCGGGATGACGCCCGCTCAGCCGCACGAACCGGGGTGCGCGGGACAGGGGCAGGCTGAGACGATCGGGAGAGGACACGGGAAGTGGGCGGGCGTTGTTCATCAGATCGACCAAGCTGGCCTCGCCCAATCCGTCGGCGGCGAGGAGGTAATGCTCGTCCAGTTCGCCCCGCGACTCGTTCCAGGCGACCAGGATGGTCTCCTTGGCGTCGGCGAAGACGAAGCCCCAGCGGTCCTCGCCGAGATCGAGCTGGGTCACGTAGTCCTTGCCCCGGAGCAGTTGGGCCATGGTGTTGAAGGTGGGATAGACCGCCTTGGGGTAGAAGTCGTTGGTCATCATCCCGTAGTTGTGCTCGTAGTCGTGGGGGTCGAAGCCATCGTTGCGCAGATCGTACCAGGTGTAGCCCATGGCCCCCCGCGCCCAGGCGAGGGAGAGCTTCTTCACCAGAGTCTCGGCCTGCCCCTTCTCGCCGACCCCGATGGAGGCAATCGCGGTCTCGTTGAAGTAGATCGGCTTGGGGGGGGCCATCTCGGCGCGCAACCGGGCCACGGGTCCGTCCACCTCCTGCTGGAATCCCTGGAAGCTGCCGTGGCGGTGGTACGCGAAGATGTCGTACCACTGCTGCCCGCGGGCGACGACCCCGTCGATGAAGGCGGGGTTGCGGTTGTAGATGGCGAAGCCACCGGTCATGACCTGGAGCTTGGGATCGACCGCCTTGATCTCCTCGTAGGCGGAGCGGAGCAGGACCAGATACTCGTCGAGAGTGCCCAACCAGAACCCAATATCGGGCTCGTTCCAGACTTCCCAGTAGCGGATGCGGTCGCCATAGCGCGCGGCCATGGTGTGGACCCACTTGCGCCAGGCGTCCTCGCGGGGCATGGAGTTGTTCCACTGGTGCCAATCGGTCGCCTTCTGCTTGTCCGGGGCCGCCGCCCAACGGGGACAGAAGCCGAGGAGGTATTGAATCTCCATGCCCTGGTCAGCGTACATCCCGAGCAGTCGGTCGAACCGGTCGAACCGGAACTCGCCCTCGTTGGGCTCGGTGCTGCCCCAGCCGATCCCCGTGCGGATGACCTTGGCCCCGCACAGGCCGGAGGCCAGGACCTCCAGCCGCTGGTCGCGGTCGCCCCAGCGCTCGGTGTGGGTGCAGATGCTGAACAGGAAACCCTCGGCCCGGCCTGCGGTGGGGCCGGCAGGGTCCATGATGGCAAAGGAGCGGTGGCCCTCCAGCTTCCCGCCCGCGGCGTCGGCCAGGGTGTAGTCCACGTAGAAGACGCCCTGATCCGCTGGCCGGGGCAGGGGCATCCGCCCCGTGCCAGCGGCGGCAATCTCGACCTTCTGCTCAAAGGCCTGCCGATTCCCGGCGAAATCCGTGAGCCGAACGCTGGCCGTCAGGGAAACGGGTTGGTCGGCGGCACTGTGCAGCACGAGGGTAGGCACTGCGCTCGTATCGTTCAGCGGGATGATATGGATCTCGTTCCCCGCCTCCAATTCGGCGGTGACCGCCTCGGCCGGCGTGCTGTGGCTGACGGCGCGCAGTTCGTGCAGGATCACCTTGGCGGGCTGGGCCGACGGCTGGCGGACCAGGAACAATTCATGGAGGTGCAGCGGCAAATCCAGCACCCCGTTCCGCTTCCCTTCCGCGCCCCAGGTACCGGCGAAGCGGAGATCGGCGGGCACCGTCCAGGAGAGCACGTTCTTGCCCGGCTTGAGGGTCTGGACAGCGATCTGAGCGACCTCGCCGTCGCGGTCGCGCAGGCGGATGTTGAACTGGACGGCATCGCCCTCGACCAGGTCCGCCACCAATTCGACCTGTTCCAGGATGCCCACCGGAGTCAGCCCGAAGTGCCGCTCGATCAGAGGAATGTAGAGAGTCTTCTCGCTCGGTGCCAAGGTCAGCTCCCCGCCATCGGTCCCGATGCTCAGAGCCGCGACTTCGGGGCCGACGCCATGCACGCGCCACTGTTCCTGGGGACCGAAGTCGACCAGCGTGCGCCGGACCATCACCTGCTGGGCGTGGCACCAGGACGCGACGGCAACGAGTAGAACGAGCAAGGGACGGAACGAGCGCATAGGGATTCCTTTTGGGTTCCCCGTTCGTAGTCCAGGCTTTAGCCTGCTGTCCCTTGGATCGGGCAGGAAACGCACAGGCTAAAGCCTGGACTACGAACGGGAACGCACTTTCCTACGGACAGGCATTCTGTTGAATACCAGCGTCTTGGACTACAAGAGAATAGGCACAGGCCGAGGCCTGGACTACGAACGAAGACGTCAGGGCTCCACCAGCTCGCCGGGCGCGGGCGGCGTGGTGCGGTCGATGTAGGCACCCTCGCCGAAGATGCTGACGCGCTCGGCAGGACGCAGTTTCTCGAAGAGGATGCGGCCGATCTCGCAGTTCTCGGCCTCGACCTTGAGGAAATCGCGGGTGTAGGCCTTGCTGCCCTCCTCGCGGGTGTAGAAGCGGACCACCAGCCGCTGGCCGTCGGCGGGCGGGGTCACCGGGAACGAGACGTCGAGGAAACCCCGGCCCTGGACCGGCGCGCCATGGATGCGCAGTTTGGGCTCGGGGCCGGTCACCCGGACCAGATCGCAGGACACCGTATACCAGCCCGCGATGATCGGCACCTGGGTCTCCCCTGCCTCCGGGTCCCAGAGATTGTAGACCTTCACGCCGCAGTTTGGCGTGGGCACGGGCTTCTCCATGGGCGGGTTGATCTCGCGCTGGAGAATGGGGGCCAGGATGTTGGCCAGGAACTCGTAGCCCTCCTTGAGGGGATGCAGCTCGATCTTAGGCTCCCAACCGGGCCAAGCGCGGACCGGTTTCTCGTATTCCACCCAGATGACCTTGTCGGTCGGAAACGCCCCGTCGGCGAAACGCTGGCGGAGGATGACGTTCGTGGCTGCGTTGGTCTGGTCGCGGAGCGGATTCTTGGTGGCGCAGGGCAGGATGCTGCCGAGAAAGACCTTCCGCACCGAGGGCTTCTGGAGGAGCAGGTTCACCGCCTCCTCGATCTTCTGGGCGGCACGCTCGCTGCGGGGCTTGATCTCTTCCGCCGTGGCCACGTTGTTGTTGTTCGTGCCGATGAGCAGGTGGTAGTAGGGGCAGTCGGGAATGTCCGCCATGCGGGCGATGACCTGGTCGATGCTGTTGCCGCCCTCGCCGGCGTGGCTGTAGCCCAAAGCGGCGGTGTGGGTACCGACAAAGGCCAGGGAAGGAATGCGGTCGAGGAGGTACTGCCGCCAGTCGTCGCCGTAGCGCCACCAGGTGATGCTGTCGCCGATCATGCAGAGCGGGATCTGGTTCGGCGTGGTCCCGGTGCCCGAGACGTCGAAGGTAAAGCGCAGGGGCTCGGGCGGATTCAGCTCGTTCTTCGTGGCGGCGCGGGGGATCAGGGTCACGGTGCGGGTCTCGTCCTTCTCCAGCCGGGCATCCCAGACCTGGTGTTCCTTCCACGGTCCCCAAGCGCGGTTGCTGCCTTGGATCTCCAATGCCTGCGTGCCCTTCAGCCAGACCGATGTCCCCGCCGTGAAGGTAGCGGGCAGCGGGGAGTACCGTTGGCGGTTGGCCACAGCGGCTTCCAACTCCTGGTTGAGGATGAAGTAGAACGCAATGGGGCTGCCGTAGCGGTTCGTCGCCGTGCAGACCACCCGGTCGGGCTGGAAATCGTAGACGATCTCCCCCCAGCGGTTCTCCCCGCGCAGGCCCGTCTCGCCCTCGCGCCGGAGATTGGTCAGTGGTCCCTGCCCGTTCATGCACAAGTAGCAGCCGCCGGGTGTCTTCCCCGCCGGGGCAAGGAACTCGACGTCTCCCGCCTTTAGTCCCATCAGATAGCCGTTCGCGCCGATCTGGGCCGTATAGCCCGGCGCGGTGATCTCCCAGCCGCCATCCTTGGCCGTGAGTTCCACCCCAGCCCGCGTCGCCGTCGCCATCGCCATCAGCAGGAACATGGTTCGCATGGTCGCCCCATCGTTGACATGCACTGCTGGGAACGTAGAGGCCAAGCCGCCGGAAACAAGCCAACCAGCAATGGCTACTTCGTCTTCTCGATCAGGGGGGCCAGGGGGGTGACGAGGACGTTCATCGCGCCATCGATGTTCAGGGTCGAGACAATGTAGCGGTCCTGGGCCACGATCTGGGGATGGGGATCGGGGTGCCAGGTGGAGGGCTTCTCCGGCGGGTTGTACTCGGGATTGTTGGAGACGATGCAGACGGTCTGGTCGGTCGCTCGGTTGTAGAAGAAGACCTTCCAGGCGCAGCCGCGGTACTGGCGGCCGATGCTCTGGTCGAAGACGAAGTAGAGGTCGTCCGACGAACTATGCGCATGGGTAGCCCGGTTGGTGGTGATCATGCTCTGCTCGCCGGTCGCCAGATCGTAGCGGGCGATGCCGTACTTGGGGTACGCGCAGTAGTAGAAACAGGTGCCGTTCGCGCTCCACCATTCGTGGGTGGCACCGCCACCGTTGATCGGGGCCACCAATTGCGGTTCCTCCCCCCGCTTCCACAGCCAGAGACGCTCGTAGACCCCGTCGGCGTTCTTCGGGATCAGGCGGCGCTCACCGGTGAACGCATCGTTCCAGAACTCCTTGCAGATCAGCACGCGGTCGTTGTCGATGGGGCTGAACTGGGCGTGGTTGAACATGAAGTCCGGGCGGCCCCATTCGGCGTATTCGCCGGTGGCGATGTCCACGTCGCCGCAGATGAACTGGTTGTCCACCCGGGCATCGAGGAAGAACTCGGTCTTGGCGGCGTTGCGGGTGAGGTGGCAGGCCATCTGGTACAGCCGCTTCTCGGGCTTGGGAAAGCAATCGGGAACCCCGCACACCTGCTCGGCCGTTCCCTCCCGAGCGGGCGAATGGCGGAAGACGCCCTTCGACGTGGCCCAGTACAAGTCGCCGGTATCGGGATCGACATAGGGCGTCGCGCCGACGCCCCGGATGTCCGGGAAATAGCGCACCTCGTCGGCCGCGAAATCCACCACCCCCATGGTCCGCGTGCCACTCGGTGGGTTGATGCAGTAGAACCAGAGGAACCGCCCATCGGTGGTCATGGAGCGGTTCACGAAGTAGAAGGACTGCTGCTGCGGGGCCACCCGGGTCTGGAGGACGTAGGAGACCACGCCACTTTCCGGATCGGTCCACTTCGCGAAATGCCGCGACGTCTCCGGGGTCTGCATGTCGCCAGCCTGTACCGCCATCGCCATCGCCATCAGCAGAAACATGGTTCGCATGGTCACTCCTCTGTGAGTTTGCGCTGCGGGAACGTAGAGGCCAAGCCGCCACTGGACAAGTCGGACGGGTTACGGGGGGGGGTGGCATCTCGCCCATGCTCCGCTATGGTTCGGCGTCGGCAGGTTGGAGCCTATCCTACGGAGATACTTCGTCATGAGCGAGAAACGGTTGGCTTTGGTGGGCGCGCATCCGGATGACTGCGACATTCTCGGGGCGGGGCTGGCCCTGCGCTACCGGGCGCTGGGGTGGAAGGTGCTGTTCATTTCCATGGCGAATGGCGATTGCGGGCACCAGTCCATGACCCGGGCCGAGCTGGGTGCCCGGCGGAAGGCGGAAACGGAGGCCGTCGCCAATCTGCTCGATATCGACTACGTGGTGATGGACACGCCCGACTGCGATGTCATGCCCACGCTGGAGCAACGCTGGAACCTGATGCGGGTGCTGCGCCGCTTTGCACCCGATCTGGTGGTGACCCACCACACCCAGGACTACCATCCGGACCACCGCTACACTTCCCAACTGGTGGGCGATTGCTCCTTCCTGCTCAAGGTCCCCCACTGCTGCCCCGACGTGCCCGCGCTGCGCAAGAACACGGTCCACGCCTTCTTCTATGCGCAGCGTCAGTCGGTCCGCACGGACGACTTCTCCGTGGCCATTCCCATCGATGATCTCTGGGAGACCAAGCTTTCGGCCTTGTGCTGCCACGAGTCGCAGATGTTCGAGTGGCTGCCGTGGGTGGACAACAAGGACATGGACGCCATTCCCCCGGCCAGCGATGTGGCTGGCCGCCGTGCCTACGTCGATGCCTGGCGCCGCCCGCGTTTCGAGAACGTCGCCCAGCAACACCGCGAAATGCTCCCCGCTGGCACCCAGTTGGCCGAGGCCTTCTACGCCGCCCCCTTCCCCACCAGCCTGAACGCCGAAAACGCCCGGGAGCTGTTCCCCTTTGCGTTCTGAAGCGGAATGATGGAATGATGGGCGGAATGATGGAATGATGGAAATGTCGGCTGCCAAACCCTGGGAGCGCCGAGCACCAGCTCGGCGATTGGAGCGTGCTGGTAGCTGAGTGAATACCGCCGAGCTGGTGCTCGGCGTTCCCAGGAGAGCTCCCTTCCATCCTTCCCCTCTTCCAGCATTCCAGCATTCCATCGTTCCATTATTCCAGTATTCCGCCCCCTCTCCAGGAGTTGGTCATGAAGATTCTGGAACAACAGGTCATCTATCGTGACGAGGCGTGGTACAGCAGTTTCCCCTCCGTGGTCTCGCGGCCCGACGGGGAACTGATCGTGGCGTTCCGCCGGGCTCCGGAGCGGCGGACGAAGCAGTTCGCGCCCTGCATCTCCCACATGGACCCCAACAGCTACCTCTATCTGGTCCGCTCGCGGGATTCCGGGCGGAACTGGTCGGAGCCGGAGCTGATCTTCGCCCATCCCATGGGCGGGTCGCAGGACCCTTGCCTGCTTCAGCTTGCCGACGGCACCTTGCTCTGCTCCAGCTACCTCTGGACGCTGGTGCCCGAGGCCGCGGCGGAGCATCTTGGCCGGAATCTGCGGGTGTTCAACTGCTGGTCGTCGGCCCTGCTCGGCGGCTATCTGCTGCGCTCGCGGGATGGCGGCAAAGCGTGGGAAGGTCCGATCCTGCCGCCCCAATTCGAAGACGACCTGATCTATCTGCCCGGCTACCCCAAGCCGGCTCTGAACCGGGGGGCCATGTGCCAAGGGCGTGACGGCACCATCTACTGGGGCGTGGTCCGGACGCCTGCCGAATTGGGGCATACCATGCTGGAGCTGCTAGTCTCCAAGGACCAAGGCAGCACCTGGACCCACCGTTCCACCATGGCGGCCGACGCCAAGGTGGTGTTCAACGAGACCTCGCTGATCGAGACCGACGGTGGTGATCTGGTGGCCTTCGTCCGCACGGGCAACTTCGCCGACCATGGGGTCGTCATCCGTTCGACCGACCACGGCACATCCTGGGAGCCCTGGCAGGACCTGGGCATTGTCGGGCACCCCTACCAGGCCACCCGCCTCGCCGACGGCAAGGTGCTGGTGGTCTACGGCTACCGCCATCCGCCTTTCGGCATCCGTGCCCGCGTGCTCGATCCCGAGTGCCGCGAGTTCGTCGGCGAGGAGCTCGTCCTGCGCGACGACGGCGGCAACGGCGACCTGGGGTACCCGTGGGCCTGTCTAGTCGCCGACGGCCGGGTTCTGGTGGTCTATTACCTGAACCACCAGGATGGCACCCGGTATATCGGCGGAACATGGCTCGGATAGCGGAACAAGGAGTAGGCAAAGCATGCATCCATCCGGATTGCTGATTGGCCTTGGGGCCTTCCTCATCATCGGCTTGCTTCACCCGGTGGTCATCAAGGCCGAATACCACCTGGGAACGGGAGTCTGGTGGGTGTTTCTGGTCACTGGCCTATCGGCCCTGACAGGCTCTGTGTTTGCCGCCAATGCCTTGCTCTCGGCCCTGCTGGGGGTGACTGGCTTTTCCCTGCTGTGGTCAATCCGCGAAGTTTTCGAGCAGGCGGAACGGGTGCGGAAGGGCTGGTTCCCCGCCAATCCCAAACGGGCGGAAAAGAACGAGCCCAATCCCTGACCTATCCCGCGATTACGGCTGGGCGGTGCCGAAGGCCTTGAGGTTGCGGACCAGCACGGTGGCGGTCTGCTGGGGCCGGTCGGCAAAGATCTTGAAGGCGATGACGTTGGCCGGATTCAGGGCGAAGCCGGGGTTGCCGCCGTAGGACTTGCCAAAGGTCACCTGGATCGTCTTGGTCTCGCCGGGTTGGAGGGTCACGCCTTCGGTGTTCCAGGGGTTCTTGTGCCAATCGCCGTCGTTGTCCACGCGCAGGGCCACCTTCACCTCGGCCTCGCCCCGGTTGGTCACATCCACCTGGACGCCGGTGAAGGCGGAGAGATTCCAGCCGTCCTTGGCCACCGGCAAAACAAAGGCGGGATAGCCCTTCCCGGCGGGGAACTGGGCTTGCAGCACCTTGGCACCCTTGTCCTCCACGATCTCGACCGTGGCCCCCTCCTGCTGGATGCTCGCCGGGTCCACACCCTCGGCCGTAGCCAGGATCTCGCCGGTGGCGGGAGGAGCGTTCGGGGCCTTGAAGATGGCGCGGGCCTCCGCGGCGGAGATCATCTTGCCGTCCACGTCGGAGGCCAGATCCTGGCGCTGCCAGATGCGGATGTAGTCGATCACGAAGTCGGAAGGCAACTTGCTGTCGTCCACCGGATCGTTGTCCCAGCCGCCGGTCACCATGTCGAACATGGGATAGGAGGGTACGGAGGAGACACGGTCGTTCTCCCACGTCGCCACGACCTGGCCGTTGCAGTAGAAGACCGCCGAACCCGGCGTCCAGAGCAGGCCACTGGTGATGAAGCCCTCGGGATCGGCCTGCACGTAGACGTTGCCGGTGCCGGTGGACTTGTGGTCCTTGCCGTAGCCGTCCCAGTGCATGGCGATGTTGTAGCGGTAGACGCCCCAGCGGCTGAGGTACTCCATGATGTCGAATTCCATGCCGCCCTCGCCGGTGCTGCCGCGCATGGACTGGGGATTGGTCAGCGGTCCCCGGTCGGGCATCAGCCAGAAGGCGGGCCACATGCCGGGTTCGGTGGGGAGCTTCATGCGGGCCTCGAAGTAGCCGTAGCGCTGGGCCCACTTGCCAGCCGTGTTCAGGAAGCCGACCGCATAGGGGGTCCGCTTGCGCTTGGGGTCGTCGTTCTCGTGGCCGTCCTTCCGCTCCATGCGCAGGCGGACCAAGCCGTCGCCCAGGATCAGGTTGTCCTTGCTGAAGTGGCTCACCTTGTCCCAGTAGTTCTCGGTGTAGATGTTCCAGCGGTCCTGGTCGATGGTGGGACTGTCGAACTCATCGCTGAAGGTCAGGGTCCAGTCGCCCTCCACCGGCGGGCGCTTGCCCTGCCAGGCGGGCGGCTCGACGGCGGGAGCGGCGATGGTGACCGCTTCCACCACCATCGTTGCCTCGCCCTCGTGCTGGATCGTGAAGACCACTGCGTCGGCCTTGTTGCTGGCGAAGCTCGAGCCCGTGCCCTTGACCCCACCGAGGTTCTTCTTGTCCAGCTCGCCGACCGGCCCCTGCCACACCTTGGCCGCCGCGAAGGGGACGACCAGTTCGGCGGTGGCCCCCGGCGCCAACTCGGTGCCGGTCACGGAATCGGTGCTGTGCCAGGGATCGCTGGTCACCGCCACGGTGGGAGTGAAGGGCGCCGCGCCCACGTTCTTCACCGTGGCCGCAAGGACGCAGCCCTCGGTCAGGTTCCAACGCCCGATGGGAGGACGGAAACGCACGGTATGGCTGGGTTTGCCTGCCGGGAGGCTGAAACGGAGGGTCTGACTGCCATCCTCGGCCACCACCTCGCCTTTCGCGCCCTCTTTGGCCTCGATCTGCTTGGTGGCATCCACGGTGGCCTTGCCGCCCAGCAGATGGCCTTCGACCGGCTTGATCCGCACGTCGCGCGGGTCCACCGGGGGCGTCTCGCCGGGCTCGCCTGCCGCCACGATGGATTCGATCCGGAAGGCCAGGGGCTCCTTGGCCTTGCCGGTGAAGAAGAGCAGGTTCACGACTTTGGCCGGATCGAGTTTGTAGCCGGGTTTCAGACCGTACTGGTAGCCGAAAATGACCTTGAGCGTTTTGGTCTCGCCAGGCTTGAGATAGGTACTCTCGGTGTTCCACGGGTTCTTCTGCCAATCGCCCGTATTGTCCACGCGCAGGCTGATGCTCACCGGCTGGTCGCCGATGTTCGCGATCTGGGCTTCCACATGGCCATAGGCCGAGAGGTCCCAGGCTTCGCCCGCCGGCTTGATGCCGATTCCGGGATAGCCCGCTTCGCCCGCCGCAATGCGGACCGTCAGCCCTGGGCCGACCACGCCCGTCACCTGCTCGCCGCTAGGTGAAAGACGGCTGCTCTGGGTCGCGTCCGCCAGATCGATCAGGGACAGAGGCTCGGCTGCCGATAGCCGAAGTCCCACGAGGCCGAAAGCGAGGAAGCAGAGGGCTAGGGAGCGCAGCGTACGGTAGGCCATAGTCAGTTCCTTGGTTGTGCGGCACGAGGGACCAGCGCGGACGACTGTTGACGTGCCGTCGGCGCAATGGGAACATACACCGCGATTGCGCGCGATTCGCCGCCAATGGCCACCGGCAAAGGGGGCTTTTCCCCTACTCCTGCGCTCGGACTTCTCGCCGCCGTGTGGCGAATCCTCGACTGGACCCGTATTTTGAGTCCCGTGGGGCACCGCAGGACGCTTGGCCCGATCCGCTGCCGGGCGTATCTTGGCTGGACCCGTATGCCGGTTCTTCAGTAGAAGATGGGATTGGGACATGAACGTCGGTTCGCTTGCTCAGGTCGCCTATCAGGAGCTCCTCGCCCGGCTGCTTGACGGTCGCCTCAAGGCTGGGGACCTGATCGACCGCAAGGCGATTGCGGGCGAATTGGGCATGAGCGTGTCGCCGGTGGTAGAGGCGCTGGGGCACTTGGCGAACGAGGGCATGGTGGAGATCCTGCCCCGCCGGGCCACGCGGGTGCGCTCGGTCACCCCCGAGGTCTTCCGCGAGCAGATCATCTACCGCACCGCGCTGGAATCCCAGGCGGCCCGGCTGTACTGCGGCCAGCCCGTCCGGGATGCCTACGAGGAACTGCGGGCCAAGTGCGACCGTATCGAGGAATGCGCCTACGGTCCCGAGCTATGGGAGGCAGAGGCCGATTTCCACTTGGCGCTCGCCCGCCTCTCCGGGGCGGAGATGCTGGTGGACGCCCTGCGTCGGCTGCTGCTCTTCTCCCACTTCGCCACCTCGCACCTCATCATTCCGGACGACACCCATCGCCACAAGCATCACACCCTGCTCGAAGCGCTCTGCACCGACGATCCCGAAGCGGCGGCCGCCGCCGTCCGCCACCACATGATGGTGAAGCGCGAAGCCGTCCTGCGCCGTGGCGCGGTCAAGGAAGACACGGTCCTCTAGGGCGCGCCTGGGTTGCCGAGTGGCCCCCTAGACTGAGCACGTCCCGACCGGGCAGGCCAACGCCCGGGACTTCGGGGGACGGCGGTACCCGCCACAGGCATTCAGCCTGTTCGCTTCCCTGGGGGGCGTTGCCCCAGGCTCTGTTCCGCTGCCCCAACCGGGCGAAGGCCAGATTGCTCTGGAGTCAGGCGGAATGCTGGGATTCCACGAGTGGAGACGCAGGGAAGATACCGGAGGATCCCCCGCCTTCCCGTTCCCCTGTTTTCGCGTTTTCTCTGCGTCTCAGCGCCTCTGCGCGAGGCTTTCCTGTCGGGAAGATAAGACTGCTGATGGTAGTCCAATGGCCCTTGGCTGTTGTCCAACCGGAAGACTCCCCCGCCTTCCCGTTCCCCTGTTTCTGCGTTTTCTCTGCGCCTCAGCGCCTCTGCGCGAGGCTTTCTTGTCGGGAGAACAGGACTCCGGCTGATGGTAGGCCAATGCCCTTTGGCTGTTGTTCAATTGGCATCACGGATGAGGAATGGCCGCCGACGCCGTCCTGCCGCGATGCTCCCTGGCAACTGGCCCAGGCGGCATGGCAGACCGGTCCCGGAGCCCCTCCGTTAGAAAATCGCGGCGTTCGTGTTGCCCCCTTGTGGACTCTCACTATATTGCCCTGAAATATCAGTAGATATGTCTTTGCAGGAAATGGGCAACATCCCTCCTTCCCGACAGTTAGACAGGCGGATTGCCGGCAGCGCCGGCCAGCGAGGAACCATCCGGGCGAGAACACCAAACCGGGATTCGGACGGAGCGACCAAGCCAGCGACCGTTCCCTTCCCGGAACCCAGCTCAACCCAGGCAACCAGGAAACCGTGGAGATCATCATGAACACGCATCGGTCCAGGTCCCCCTTCACTCTCATCGAGCTGCTGGTCGTCATTGCGATTATTGCCATTCTCGCCTCCATGCTGCTGCCCGCCCTGGCCCAGGCGCGGGAAAAGGCACGCAGCATCTCCTGCGTGAACAACACCAAACAGCTCGGCCTCGGCATGATCATGTACGCGGACGACAACAAGGAGATGTACCCGATTGTCTGGGTCGGCAAGGCGACCGGCGGCGTGAACGGCTACAAGACCTGGGACGACGCCATCTACACGTACATCAACAACGACCAGTCCTATATCTGTCCCAGCGCCTATCCCGGCAACACCCGATCGCACATGATCAATGCGTTCATCACCGGCTGGACCGACTACGTCAGCAACGCGGTCGGCATCACCGGGAACATCAAGGAGCCCTCCTCCACCGTCATGCTTGCGGAAGCCCACTGCCCAGCCACCGCCGGAAACCTCCTCAACCTGCGGGGTGCCTACAGCATGTCGGTCAACAGCAGTAACGCCGATTCAACCCTGAAATACGGCCTGGGCACCGGCGCCACTCGCCTGGCCAACAACAACTGGTCCTGGAACGCCATGACCTGGCACGGCAGCCGGAACAACGACCTGATGGCCGACGGCCACGTCAGCGCCTTCACCATCTACCCCCAAAGCGGCGGCGGCTTCGTCTGGTATCCCTACTAGTCCGCGCCACCAATACACCCCAGGAGCCCGGCTCGCCCAACGCGACCGGGCTCCTTGTTTCTTGGCTTGACATCCCTCCCGCCACAGGGGACGTTAGGAAGCGATCCCGAGCGAGGCGTGCAGGACCGAGCGGATGCCCATCCCAAGCGAACCAGTCTGGCTGATACTTGCGCTTCCCCTGCTGGCGGCGGTCCTAGCCTGGCCGCCGGCGGGGCGGTTGGTCCGCGTTCTCTGGCTGCTCGCCGCCGTTGCCTTGCTGGTGGCTCTGAGCAATCCCCTGATCCGGCTGCCGAGCCGGGACGGAACCGTCGTGGTGGTGGCTGACCGCAGCCTGTCGATGCCGCCGGACGGCTTGGCCGAACAGACCCGCTGGATCGAGCTTCTGCGCAAGGGGATGAAGGCGGGAGACCAGTTGGCCGTGGTCGCCTTTGGACGCCAGGCCGCACTGGAAGCCCCGCCCGGCACGGCCGAGTTCCCCGGGTTCATGCATGATCTCGATGCGGGACAGTCGAATCTGGCGACCGGTCTCGACACCGCGCTGTCGCTGGTGCCGGAGGACGGCAACGCGCGGGTGGTGGTCTTCTCGGACGGCCTCTGGACGGGAATCCATCCCCAGGCAACCGCCATCAACTTGGCCAGCCGGGGCGTCGGGATCGACTACCGGGTGCAGTCCCGCCCCCAACTGGACGATGTGGCCATCGACCGGATGGCCGTGCCTGCCACGGTCCAGCCGCAGCAATCGTTCCTCATCTCCGCCTGGGTGCGATCCCCCGCCACCAAGCCGGCCACCTACGAACTGCGCCGCAACGGCGTGCCCCATGCACGGGGCGAGATCGAGCTGCCGGTCGGAGTCCGGCGGCTCTTCTTCCGGGACACGGCACCCGCCGTCGGGAGCATCCGCTACGAACTGGTGATCGATGCGGGGGAGGACCCGGTGCCCGAGAACAACCGGGCGGTGGTGTTGGTGGGGGTGAGCGGTGCCAAGCCCATCCTCCATCTGGCCCCCAACCCGCAATCGGCCTACGGCGATCTGCTCCGCCAGGGCGGCCTGGATGTCCGCACGCAGCAGGCGGACGGCAGCGGCCTGTCGCTGGTCGATCTGGCGGGCTACGATGCGGTGATCCTGGAGAATGTCACCGCCAGCAAGGTGGGAACCCGGACGCTGGACAACCTGGCGGCCTGGGTGCGCGAGACGGGGGCCGGGCTGGTCGTCACCGGGGGGCGCAACGCCTATGGTCCCGGCGGCTACTTCCGCTCGTCCCTCGATCCCTTGCTGCCCGTGTCCATGGAACTGCGCCGGGAACACCGCAAGCTGCGCCTCGCCATCGTGGTGGCCCTCGACCGGTCCGGCAGCATGGGCGCCCCCGCCGGGGCCGGGCGGACCAAGATGGACCTGGCGGATATCGGCACCGTGCAGATTCTGGACCTGCTCTCCGACGAGGACGAGCTAGGCGTGCTGGCGGTGGACAGCGCCCCCCACGAGATCGTCGGACTCTCCGAGGTGGCCAACGCCCGCACCCAACGGGGCCGGATTCTCGGCATCGGCTCCGGAGGCGGCGGCATCTTCATCTACGAAGCGCTCAGCGCCGCCGCCCGGATGTTGCTGGGGGCCCATGCGGGAACCCGGCACATCGTGCTCTTTGCCGATGCCGCCGACTCCGAGGAGCCTGGCCAGTACATCCAATTGCTGGAGAAGTGCCGGGAGGCGGGAGTCACGGTCAGCGTGGTGGGACTCGGCACGGAAGCCGACTGCGACGCCGAGCTGTTGAAGGACATCGCCAAGCGCGGCGAAGGGCGGTGCCTGTTCACGGCCGACGCCAACGAGATTCCCCGCCTCTTCGCCCAGGAGACCTTCGCGGTGGCCCGGAGCACCTTCATCCAGGACCCGACCCCCGTGACCACCACCAGCGAACAGGCCACCCTCTTCGAGCAACCGCTGGGCACCCCGCCCGATCTGGGAGGCTTCAACCTCTGCTACGCCCGCCCCAAGGCCAACGTCGCCTTGCGGACGGTGGACGAGTACGAGGCCCCCGTGGTGGCGTCCTGGCAGGCCGGGCTGGGCCGGGCGCTATGCTTCACGGGCGAGGCGGACGGGAAATACACCGGCGCGTTCGGCACCTGGAATCAGGTGGGGGCGTTCCACACGGGCTTGGTGCGCTGGACCGCCGGTAGCCGCGACCAACTGCCCGACCAGATGGTCGTCACCCAGCAGTTGCGGGAGGGGGCCTGTCTGGTGGAACTCCATCTCGACCCCGCCCGGCAGAGCCAGCCTTTCGTGGTGCCTCCCTCCCTGCGCCTCCTGCGCGGCACGGCTGGCGGCATTCCCACCAGCGAGACCGTGCCGCTGCAATGGCAGGACGCCGACACGCTCGCCACCCGCGTTCTGCTGCGGGGCGACGAGGTGTTGCTGCCCACGCTGCTCCTGCCCGACCACGCGCCCCACTCCCTGTCGCCGGCCTGTCTGCCCTACTCCCCGGAATTCCGGCACATCGACCCCCGGCAGGGACGCGAAACCCTGGCCCGGATCGCGGCTCTCACCGGCGGCAGCGAATGCCTCGACCTGGCGGAAATCTGGAACCAGCTTCCCCGCCGTCCCCGCGAGTATTCCCTGGCCCCTTGGCTCTATTCCCTGGCCCTGGTCGCCTTCCTGCTGTCCATCCTGCACCGGCGGACCGGGCTGTTGACCAATCTGTCCTTCCGGCGACGGTCGCACCCCGAAGCCGAGGCGGCGCCCAAGACCAGGCGTTTCCGCCTCCGCCTGCCCCGCTGGCGGCGGCAGGCAGCCGGGCCCGAACCCGGGCCAGCCGCCCCGGAACCGCCCCCTTCGCCCACCCCGGTGCCGCCGCCGGCGACCGGGCAGGAGTCCACCCTCGCCGCCATGCGCGCCGCCCGCCGGCGGGCCACCCAACGCACCCGCCGATAGGGGTTCGCCAGGCGTGGCCAACCGGATTCGCGCCGGGGGCATTTCCGAGGTATAGTTCCGCCTGTACGCAGACCCAGAGCCTGTCGCCCAAGCGGTGCCGGTTCACTCGTCGTCTGGTTCATCCCTTATTGACCGCAATCTACCATTGGGGGGTACGTCACCAGCATGGCGGGACACCCGAGCATTCAACGGTGGACCATCCAGAACTCGGCCGAGTTGTACGGCAACGAGAACTGGGGTGGTGGGCACTTCGTCATCGGCGAAGACGGCAACCTGCGCCTCGAACTGCATGGCGAGGCGGGCAGCCGATCGGTTTGCCTGATCGATCTCGTGACCGAGTTGCAGGCGCGGGGCTTGGACCTGCCCGTGCTGCTCCGTTTCGGCGAGCTGCTCGACGAGCGGATCGCCACCCTCAACGAGCAGTTTGCGACCGCCATCAAAGCGGCCGGCTACGGCGGCGAATACCGGGGCATCTACCCGATCAAGGTGAACCAGCAGCAGCAGGTAATCGAGGAGATCGCCCGGTTCGGCCGGCGCTACCATCACGGGTTCGAGGCGGGCAGCAAGGCCGAGCTGATGGCCGCCCTGGCCTATCTGGACGATCCCGAGGCCTACGTGGTCTGCAACGGCTACAAGGACTACGAGTTCGTCGATCTCGCCCTCTACGGCAACATGATCGGCGTGCAGACCGTGCTGGTGATCGAGATGCCCGGCGAACTGGAGCTGATCCTCGACCGGGCCCGCCGCCTGGGGGTCAAGCCCCTGCTCGGCGTCCGCATCCGGCCGGGCACCCAGGTGGGCGGCCACTGGAACGGCTCCAGCGGCGAGCGCAGCGTGTTCGGCCTCAACACCGCCCAGTTGATGGACGCGGTGGACCGCCTGCGCGAGGCGGGAATGCTCGACTGCCTGCAGTTGCTCCACTACCACCTCGGCTCCCAGATCCCCAACATCCGCGACATCCGCAATGGCCTGGCCGAAGCCTGCCGCTACTATGCGGGGCTGGTGAACGAGGGGGCCCGCATGGGCCTGCTCGATATCGGCGGCGGTCTCGCGGTGGACTACGACGGCTCCCACACCAACTTCGCCAATAGCTGCAACTACTCGCTGGAGGAGTACTGCACCGACGTGGTCGAGGTCATCATGACCACCTGCGACGAGGCCGAAGTTCCCCATCCGCACATCCTCAGCGAGTCGGGCCGCGCCACCGTCGCCTACTACTCGATCCTGCTCTTCAACATCCTCGACGTGGGCCGGTTCCGCACCCACTCCCTGCCCGAGAAGCTGGACGACGATGTGTCCGAACTGGTCCAGAACCTGGCCGAGGTGGGGCGCGCCCTCACCGCCAAGAACGCCCAGGAGTGCTTCCACGACCTCCTCTTCTACCGCGACGAGGTGCGCTCCCGCTTCGTCCACGGCACCGTCTCCCTGCGCGAACGGGCCATGGCCGAACAGATCTTCTGGAACGTCCTCGCCCGGCTCAGCGAAACGGTCGGCAGCCGCAAGTACGTGCCCGAGGAACTGCGCGATCTGGACGATGTGCTGACCGACATCTACTACGCGAACTTCAGCGTCTTCCAGTCGCTGCCCGACGCCTGGGCCATCGACCAGTTGTTCCCGATCATGCCCGTCCACCGGCTCAACGAGCGGCCCACCCGCCAGGCGATCCTCTCCGACATCACCTGCGACTGCGACGGCAAGATCGACCGGTTCATCGACCTCCACGACGTGCGCCGCAGCCTGCCCCTGCACGAGCTGCGCGACGGCGAGTCCTACGTGCTCGGGGCCTTCCTGGTGGGTGCCTACCAGGAGACCCTGGGCGATCTGCACAACCTGCTCGGCGACACCCACGTGGTCAGTATCCGCCACGACGAGCGCGGCCACCTGGAATTCACCCGCGAGATCGCGGGCGACACGGTGGCGGACGTGCTCACCTACGTCGAGTATTCCCCCAAGGAGCTGGTCGAGCGCATGCGGCGCAAGGCCGAGAAGGCGGTCCGCATCGGCCACATCGATGCCCGCCAGCGCCGCCGCATCCTCGACGCCTACCAAGCCGGTCTGCGCGGCTACACCTACTACGAAGAAGATCTGGACGCCTAATCCGGGGAGACCGCCTCCATGTCCACTCCGCAACCCATTCTTATCGTCGGCGCCGGGGGCGTCGGGAACGTGGTCGTCCGCAAGTGCGCCCAGCGCCCGGATGTGTTCGGCGAGATCGTCTTCGCGAGCCGCACCAAGGCCAAATGCGACGCCATCGCCGCCGACATCGGCGATCCCCGCATCCGCACCGCCAAGGTGGACGCCGACAACGTCAAGGAAATGGTCGCCCTAATCCGCGACGCCAAGCCCGCGATGGTCCTCAACATCGCGCTGCCCTACCAGGACCTGCCGATCATGGACGCCTGCCTCGAAACCGGCGTCCACTACCTCGACACCGCCAACTACGAGCCCCCGGACGTGGCCCACTTCGAGTACAGTTGGCAGTGGGCCTACCGCGAGCGCTTCGCCCAGGCGGGGACCATGGCCCTGCTCGGCTGCGGCTTCGATCCCGGCGTGACCGGCGTCTTCACCGCCTACGCCCAGAAGCACTATTTCGACGAGCTCCATTACCTGGACATCATCGACTGCAACGCGGGCGACCACGGCAAGGCCTTCGCGACCAACTTCAACCCCGAGATCAATATCCGCGAGATCACCCAGAAGGGCCGCTACTGGCAGAACGGCCAGTGGGTGGAGACCGCCCCCCTCGAAATCCACCGCCCGGTGGACTATCCCGAGGTGGGGCCGCGCGAGTCCTACCTGCTCTATCACGAGGAGTTGGAGTCCCTCGCCGCCAACTTCCCCAGCCTCAAGCGCGCCCGCTTCTGGATGACCTTCGGCCAGGAGTACATCACCCACCTGCGGGTGCTCCAGAACGTGGGCATGACCAGCATCAAGCCGATCAACTACAACGGCATGGAGATCCAGCCCCTGCAGTTCCTCAAAGCGGTGCTGCCGGAGCCGTCCACCCTCGGCGAAGGCTACTCGGGCCAGACCTCCATCGGTTGCCAGATCCGCGGCACGAAGGACGGCAAGGAGCGGACCTACTTCGTCTACAACAACTGCGACCACGCCGAGTGCTTCCGCGAGGTGAAGGCGCAGGGCGTCAGCTACACCACCGGCGTGCCCGCCAGCATTGGCGCGGCGCTCATGATGCAGGGCACCTGGATGAAGCCGGGCGTCTGGAACGTCGAGGAACTCGATCCCGATCCCTTCATGGCCGAACTCATGGTCCGCGGCCTGCCCTGGCACGAGCAGATCGACCAACCCCTGGCCTTCGCGGACGTCCTGGAGGCGAAGCGGTGAGCCGTTTCCCGGCCACCTTGCCCAGTCCCTGCTTCGTCCTCGAAGTGGCCGACCTCCGGCGCAATCTGGCCATCATGGAGCGGGTGCAGCGCGAGGCGGGGGTGAAGATCATCCTCGCCTTCAAGGGCTTCGCCATGCCGGCGGCCTTCCCCGAAGTGCGGCGTGTGCTGCCCGGCTGCACCGCCAGCTCGCCCTACGAGTTGCGTCTGGCCCACGAGGAGTTCGGTGGCGAAGTCCATGCCTATGCCCCGGTCTACACCGACCGCGACTTCCCCGACTTCGCCCGGCACTGCACCCACCTGACCTTCAACTCCCTGGCGCAGTACGAGCGCTTCCGCGACCGCGCGGCAGGTGTGTCCCTCGGCCTACGAGTCAATCCCCAGTATTCGCCGGTGGAGACCGACCTCTACAACCCCTGCGTGCCGGGCAGCCGCCTCGGCATCCGGGCCGAGTTGCTCGGCGACCGCCTGCCCCGGGGAATCGAAGGGCTCCATGTCCACAACCTCTGCGAGTCCAGCGCCGAGGCCACGGCCCGGACCCTGGCCGCCATTGAGGAGCACTTCGGCCGCTTCCTCCCCCGCCTCCAGTGGCTCAATCTCGGCGGCGGGCACCTCATGACCCGGCAGGGCTATGACGTGGCGGGGCTCATCGCCGCCCTGCACGCCTTCCGCCAGCGCCATCCCCATCTGGAGATCATCCTGGAACCCGGTTCCGCCGTGGCCTGGGACACGGGCGTGCTGGTGGCGACCGTGGAGGACGTGGTGGCGAGCGGCGGCATCCATACCGCCATCCTCGACGCCTCCTTCGCCACCCACATGCCCGATTGCCTGGAGATGCCCTACCGGCCCAACGTGGAGGGCGCATGGGAGCCGGACGGCACCGGCTGGGAATGCCGCCTGGGCGGCTGTTCCTGCCTGGCCGGCGATTTCGTGGCGGGCTATGCCTTCGCCCAGCCCCTCCGGCCCGGCGACCGCGTCGTGTTCCGGGACATGATGCACTACACCATGGTCAAGACCAATACCTTCAACGGCATCCCCCTGCCCAGCATCGGCGTGCTGGATACCGAGGGCGAGTTCCACCTCATCCAGGCCCCCGACTACCGCCGCGACTACCGGGACCGCCTCTCCTAACCACCTCCCGAGGAATCGGGGTCGCGCCCCGGATACTGGTCGTCCTCTTGACCTGCCCGTTGGCCAAGGGTATGCTCCTTTCCTTTCCACCAAAAGGAGGACAGGAATGAATGCACGGGCGGTAGCGGCGTTGGCCTTTCGGTTGACGGGCGCGTTCTGGCTCTATCGGGCCGCCGTGAGTGCGGGGAATCTCGTCAACCTTGTTGCGGAAGTCATTAGTCTTCCGCCGGACCTGGTATCCCGGATCGAAACCATTCTCCCCTGGCTTGCCTGGCTGGTGGTTTCGGTGGCGATTCCGCTCGTCGTCATCTGGCAGGCCGACCGGATCGCCCGCTGGCTGGTGCCGGGCGACGATCACCGTATCGAGCTGGCCGTGAACGAACACCACGTCCTGAGCGCGGCCCTCTGCATTCTGGGGCTTTACCTGGTAGGGATCTCCATCCCCGCTCTGGTCAAGGGGCTAACCCAATACGGCCTGCTGGATCGTGTCATCGTGGACAGTCCCAACGTCAGCAGCCGGAAGCTGCTGATCTCCCTGTCAGGATATTCCGCCCAGCTTCTCTTCGGCCTATTCCTCTTCCTACAGGCAGGGGGAATCGCGCGCTTCTGGCGCGACCGCCAGAAGTCCGTCCCATCCGAAGGCTCCGAGTAGCGTCGGAATATCCCGGACTGCGGCGTCAGCCGCAGTCCAAAGGGCACTGCGTGCCCAAACGGTTACTCCAACCGGCTGGTGGTGGCGACGCGGGCGACTTCAGTGAGCGAGGTCATGCCTTCGGCGGCGTAGCGCAGGCCGTCCTCGAAGAGGGTGGCCATGCCGCTCTTGCGGGCGGCCTCGCGGATCATTTCCAGGTCGCCGGTGGCCACGGCCTGGTGGACGGCCTCGTCGGGGATGATAATCTCGTGGATCGCCCGGCGGCCGCGGTAGCCAGAGCCCTGGCATTGGTCGCAACCGACCGGTTCGGCAAATTCCCCGTCCAGCAGGCCAAGGCGCTCCAGGATACCGGCAGGCAGCAGACCGAGGTTGGGCTTGGCCGGACGTTTGCAGGCGGGACAGAGCCGCCGCACCAACCGCTGGGAGATCACCCCGCGCACGCTCTGGTTGACGAGGAAGGGCTCCACGCCCATGTCGAGCAGGCGCTTCAGCGCGCCGGGCGCGGTACCCGCGTGGAACTGGGTGAAGACGAGATGCCCGGTCAGGGCCATCTGCACCGCCATCTCGGTGGTCTCCAGGTCGCGGATTTCGCCGATCATGATGACATCGGGGTCCTGGCGCATGATGGCACGAGCCACCCAGGAGAAGATCATGCCGGATGCCGGACGGACGGCGGTCTGCGACACGCCGGGAAGGTCGTACTCCACCGGGTCCTCGATGGAGAAGACCGCGCAGTGTTCGCGGTCCAGATCCATCAGCATGGAATACATGAGGGTGGTCTTGCCCGAGCCGGTGGGGCCGGTGCTGAGCACAATACCGTTGGGGAGCCGGCAGAGCTTCCGGATGGTGCCCAGGGTGTCCTCATGCCATCCCATCTGGTCGAGGGACAGGACGACGTCGGAACGGTCCAGCAGCCGCGCCACTACCCGTTCGCCATGGATGGTGGGCAGGGAACTGACCCGCAGGTTGACCCGCTTGCCCTCTATCTCCAGGAAGACCCGCCCGTCCTGGGGCCGGTCGCTGATCTCCAGGTTCAGGGCGGACATCTGCTTGAAGCAGCGGACCAGTTGGGTCCCTATCTCCCGGGGGACATTGGGTTGCTTTTGCAGCACGCCGTCGATGCGCAGACGGATCTCCAGATCGCCCTCGGCGGGCTCCAGATGGATGTCGCTGGCCCGGCTCTTGTAGGCCAGATGGATCAGTTCGGAGGCAAGACGGTCAACGGGGCTCTCGGCGGCACTCATGGCGAATCCTCCTAGGCGCTGACGATACGGAGTTCACGTTGCAGATTGCGGCGGCAGCGTTCGCGGCTGCATTCCCGTTCCCGTTCCCGGACCCAGTCCACCAGGGCCTCGCGACGGAAGCGGATCTGGCCCGCCAGCTCGAACCAGGGCAGGTCGTCGAGCACGGCAGCCAGTTCATCGGGTTGCAGACGCAGGAAATCGGCGGCTTCCTCGATGGTCAGGATCTCCCGCTCCCGCACCATGCCCAGCTCCTGGCGGACCCGGCGCTGGACCTGGGCCAGGCTCTCGGACGCAGGGGCGGCGGCGGCCAGGGCACTCAGGCCGGATTCGCTCTGGCGCAGGGAGGCCAGAGTCTGGCGACAAGCAACGCAGTCGGCCAGGTGACGGGCCAGGTCGGCCTCGGCCTCGGCGCTCAGTTCGCCGTCGAGGAAGGCAAGCAGGAGTTCGGGATCGCAGGTCATGGTTCGGTTCCTTCGGCGGCGGTCACCAGTTCGGCCAGACGCAAGCGGCCGCGCCGGATCAGGGTCTTCACGGTGTTGATGGGGCACTCCATCACCTCGGCGATTTCGGCGTAGGAGAGCTCGCGGAGGGCGAAGAGCGTCACCGCCTCGCGCTGCGACGTGGGCAGTTGGCCGAGTCCGGCCAGGGCCAGCGCCACCTGCTCTTGCCGCTGCAGGAGTAGCTGCGGCGAGGGGGCGGGGGTGGGTTCCAGGAAGACCAGACCGGTCTCGGCGGCCAGTTGCTCGCGCCGCTGGCGGCGCTCCAGCCAGTCCAGGCAGCGATGACGGCAGATGCCGAGCAGCCAGGCGCGGCAGTACCCGCGCGGCTCATAGCGTTCCGCCGCCTGGGCCGCCGCGACGAAGGTCTCCTGGAGCATGTCCTCGGCTGCCGCCGCATCGCGCAGGACCATGCGGGCATAGTTGAACACCAGCCGGTGGTAGCGGGCGAAGAGGGCGGAAAAGGCCTCGTCGTCGCCGTGGCGAAAACGCTGCACCAAGCTGTCGTCGTCTACGGACATGGACCACTGTGTCTCCGATGATGGATGCCACAGTAGTATCGGTCGCCGGGACGGATTGTTTCAAATCCCCGGCAGAATTGCCCGCAAATCGGGCCTGCGGGCGATTTATGATTCGGGATGGCGTACGGGCCGCTCGTGAGCGGCCCGTTTCCGGCCTGCCTCAGGCATTGTCGCCACCGGCCACGGGGCAGGCCACCGGTACCTGGGATAGGGCGCGAGCGGGCCGGTCACGACCGGCCCCTACGCCTATTCCTTGGTCTTGCGGGCGAGGCGGATGTGCAGCTCGCGGAGCTGCTTCTCCGTCACTTCGCTCGGGGCGCCCATCAGGAGGTCTTCGGCCTTCTGGTTCATGGGGAAGGCGATGACCTCGCGGATGTTGGCTTCGCCCGCCAGGAGCATGACGATGCGGTCGATGCCGGGAGCAATACCGCCGTGGGGCGGGGCACCGAAGCGGAAGGCGCGGATCATGCCGCCGAACTTCTCGTCCACCACCTCGGGGCCGTAACCGGCGATCTCGAAGGCCTTGTACATGACGTCGGGCTGATGGTTGCGGATGGCGCCGCTGGACAACTCGATGCCGTTGCAGACGATGTCGTACTGGTAGGCCAGGATGGTGAGCGGGTCCTTGGTCTGCAGCGCCTCCATGCCGCCTTGGGGCATGGAGAACGGGTTGTGGCTGAAGACGGTCGCGCCGGTTTCCTCGTCGGTCTCGAACATGGGGAAATCGACGATCCAGCAGAAGCGGAACTCGTCCTCGTTGATGAGGTTCAGACGGCGGCCGAGTTCGGGAATCACCTGGCTGGCGATCAGCGTGGCCTGCTTCACCTTGTCGGCGATGAAGAAGAGGACGTCGCCGTCATCCACGCCGCAGCGGCTCTTCAGCTCGGTGATGCGGGGCGCGTCGAGGTAGTTGGCGATGGGGCTGCGCGCCTCGCCGTTCTCGAAGACGATGTAGCCGAGGCCCTTGGCCCCGACCGACTGGGAGAACTCGATCATCTGGTCGTAGAACTTGCGGGGCGTGGCCTCGGCGATGCCCTTCGCCGCGATGGCGCGGACGGTGCCGTCGGCCTTGCTGGCGATGCCGGCGAAGGCCTTGAAGTCGCTGCCCGCGAAGATGTCGCTCACGTCGACCATCTCCAGGGGGTTGCGGAGGTCGGGCTTGTCCGTGCCGAAACGCCGGATGGCGTCCGCATAGGCGATCCGGGGGAAGGGATCGCCCACGATGGGCTTCTGGCTGAAGGTTCCGAAGACATCCACCAGCAGGTTCTCGACGACGGCAAAGATGTCGTCCTGCTCGACAAAGCTCATTTCCAGGTCGAGCTGGTAGAACTCGCCGGGCGAGCGGTCGGCCCGCGCATCCTCGTCGCGGAAGC
>QKCY01000042.1 GCA_003245525.1 Victivallales bacterium
ATGAGAGTAGTACGAAACTCACGAAACCCATAGGGCAGCCGTTGGCCGAGACCAGATGGAGTTCTCCCGCAGAGGCGCAGAGGCGCGGAGAAAAGACCGTGGAATCCCCCGATCTCCCAGTCCTCCTGCCCTGCATTCCCCCTGTGCATCAGCGTCTCTGCGCGAAGCTTCCCTCGCGGAAGAACAAGGTCTTGGCGAATCCTTGCATGGAATCGCGGGAAGAGGAGTGGGCGAAAGGTCCTTTGCCTTCCTGTTCCTCCGTGCATTTCGTGCATTTCGTGGCCCCCTTTTCCCGCACGGCGACCACCCAACCTATCAACCGGACGACACCTTAGCGATCCGACTGACGAGCCCCTGCCCATGGAGCGTTTTTCCCCCCAGGACGTGCCGAACACGCCCGGCGTGTATATCTTCCGCAACGCCGCCGGCGAGGTGATCTATGTCGGCAAGGCCCGTTCCCTGCGCAAGCGGCTGTCCAGCTACTTCCAGCCCAGCCGCGACACCCGCGCCGACCCCAAGCTGCGCGCCCTGATCCACAGCATCGAGAACTACGAGACCATCCAGGTCCGCACCGAATCCGAGGCGCTGATCCTCGAATCCCAGCTCATCAAGCAGTACCACCCCCGCTACAACGTGGAGCTGCGCGACGACAAGCGCTACCTCCACCTGTGTCTCGATCCCGACGAGCCCTATCCCCGTTTCCAGTACGCCCGCATCCGGCGCAACGACAATCGGCTCTACTTCGGCCCCTTCCCCTTCGCCCGCGTGCTGCGGGAGACCGCCGATTTCCTCTCGAAACGCTTCGGCCTGCGCACCTGCTCCGCCCGGCTGCCCACGGCCGAGGACCACGCCCACTGCCTGGAGCACCAGATCCGCGACTGCTGCTGCCCCTGTGTGGGCAAGGTCACGCCCGAGCAGTACCGGGAACGTCTGGACCAGGCCATCGCCGTGCTCCGCGGCGACATCAAACCCATCGTCGAGGAGTTGGAGGAGAAGATGCGCGGGTACGCCCGCGAACTGCGGTTCGAGGACGCTGCCGAGTTGCGGGACATGATCGGCAACCTGCGCACCATCTGCCAGCCCCGCCAGCGTTCCTTCGTCAACGCCACCACCGAGCGCGGGACCGCCGCCCCCGGCGAGGACGGCGTGCGCGACCTCCAGCAGGCCCTCGGCATCCGCCGCGAGCCCCGCTGCATCGAGTGCTTCGACATGTCCAACATCGGCGGCCGTTTCGCCGTGGGCAGCATGGTCTGCTTCCGCGAGGGCCGTCCCTCCCGGGGCGACTACCGCCGTTTCCGTATCCGCGACGAGCAAGCCACCGACGACACCGCCATGATGCGCGAGGTCCTCACCCGCCGCTACCAACGGCTCCTGGAGAAGGAGGAAGCCCTGCCCGACCTCATCATGGTGGACGGCGGCAAGGGCCAGCTCCACACCGCCCTGGACGTGCTGCACGAGGTCGGCATGCCCCCTACCCCGTTGCTGGGCCTCGCCAAGCGCAACGAGGAGGTCTTCCTGCCCGGTCGGCCGGACCCCATCCTCCTCCCCCGCACCGGCCTGGCCCTGAAACTCCTGCAAGCCATCCGCGACGAGGCCCACCGCTTCGCCATCGGCTACCACCGCCAGTTGCGCGAACAGCGGATCAAGGACTCTCTGCTCGACGAGATTCCCGGCGTCGGGGCCAAGCGCCGCCAGGAACTGCTCAGCCGCCTCGGTTCCGCCCGCCGCATTGCCGATCTCGAACCCGAAGCCATCGCCGCCGCCGTTCCCGGTCTTGGTCCCAAGCTCGCCCAGCAGGTCCGCGACTTCCTCCGCCGACGGCTGGGCCTGGGGCCTAATCCGGTATTCCACAGCGAGGAATAGGTTGCCCGTTTGCATCTCCCCTTCCTCGGGGGCAGAGTATCTGTATCCTGATCGCTGGGAGGACCTTCCCGATGAGTACCTCAGAGCAATACGTCATCGGCGTGCTTGCCATGGCACTTCCTGCCTGCTGCGGATTTGTCCGCTGGCGACGGTCCATTCGCGACGGCAAGGGCTTCCCGGTCCCGCACGAACTGGTGGGGGTCGTCCTGGCCGGACTGATGCTGGTCTCGGTGAGGGTGTCTGACCTGCTCTACACCCTGTCTGCCCTTGGGGGGACAGCTTATATGATAGCCTACTGCTTCCTGCTCTGTCCCAGTCCAGTGGAGCTTCGGGCGCATTCGCCCGCGTCCCGGCGGCGCATCTTCCTAGTCCTCATGGGCATGTTGCTGGTGCCCTACCTGATCGCGCTGGGGGCGGTCCTCTACCTCCGGTTCTCCGTCGGCCAACTCGACTGACGACGGACGTGCGGGCACTATCGCCTTGCCGGATTCCGGCCTGACCGCTACATTGAGCGGGTGCGCCGCAGAACGGCGGTATCGTGTCTGTCGAGGATTCGTCGCCTCCCATGAAATCTGGCAATTCCTTTCTTGACCGTCTGATCGATCGGATGGACCGGATGGATCCGTCCAACCTCCAGACGTACGTACACCGTCTGGTGCGCGAGAAGGGATTCCTGGAGACGATCTTCAACACCATCCGCGAGGGGTTGATCGTCATCGACCGCGGCCTGCGGGTGCGCTTCATCAACGAGGCGGCGACCCGTCTGCTCGGTATTCAGTCCGACCCACTGGGGGACCGGATCGACCGTCATCTGCGCGAGGTGGACTGGCGCAGCCTGATGCAGGGCTCGCCCGAGCAATGGCACCGTTCCTCGCGGCAGGAGATCGAGATCTTCTACCCCGAGCACCGGTTCCTGAGCTTCTACATCGTGCCGGTCGGCGGCGAGGAACAGGACCGGCCGCACAGCCTCCCCACCGCAGCCCTGATCCTCCAGGACGTGACCGAGACCCACGTGCATACCGAGCAACACGTGGAATCCCAGCGCGTCCAGGCCATCACCATGCTGGCTGCTGGCGTCGCCCATGAGCTAGGCAATCCCCTGAACAGCCTCACCATCCATCTCCAACTGCTCTCCCGGTCGCTGGCCGGCACGGCCGACCGGGAACTAGCCCAGGAAGCGGGGGAACTGCTGGAGGTCGCCGCCCAGGAAGTCCGGCGGCTGGACGGCATCGTGCAGAACTTCCTGCACGCGATCCGCCCGGTCCCGCTGGACCTCAAGCCCCTCGACCTCTGCCATACTCTGGTGAGCACCATCAAGTTCCTGCGCCGCGAGATCGAGGAGCGGGACATCCAGGTGGAGGCGGCCATGCCCGATTCGCTACCCACCGTCATGGGTGACGACGACCAGCTCCGCCAGGCCTTCTTCAATATTCTCCGCAACAGCGTTCAGGCCATGGCCCAGGGCGGCGAGATCCGCATCGAGTGCGGGGTCCGGGACGACTTCGTGGACGTCCGCTTCACCGACACCGGCCAGGGCATGACTACCGAGCAGATCACCCGGATCATGGAGCCCTACTACACCACGAAATCCGACGGCACGGGCCTCGGCATGCTGATCGTGGAACGGGTGGTGCGCGGACACGGCGGCGAACTCGGCATCGAGAGCACGCCGGGCACCGGCACCACGATCACGGTGAGCCTGCCCCGCCACGAACGCCGGGTGCGCCTGCTCCAGCCGGCCGAGGATGCCGAGGTCATCGAGATTCCGGCGGAAGGAGCCGAACCATGAGCGAGCGCCAACCCGTGGTGCTGGTCATCGACGACGAACGCAACACCCGCGAAGGACTGCGCCGGGCCTTCCGCCACAAATACGACATTCTGCTGGCCGAAAACGCCCAGACCGGGCTCGCCCTGCTGCGCGAACACGAGGTGGACGTAGTCGTCACCGACCTGCGGATGCCGGGTATGGATGGCATGGCCTTCACCCGCGAGGTGGCCGCCAAGGAGAGCGCCCCCATCGTCATCATGCTTACCGCCTACGGCACGCTCGAAACCTCCGTCCAAGCCATGAACGTGGGTGCCTATGATTATCTGACCAAGCCCATTGACCTGGACGGCCTGGAGATGGTGATCGACCGCGGGCTGGAATCGCGCCGGGAACGCCGGGCCAGCGCCGAGCTCCGGGAAGGAGCCGATGGACCGGACGGGTTCGCCAACATCGTCGGGCATTCGCGGGCCATGGCGGATGTCTTCGAGACCGTGCGCCAGGTGGCCGACGCCCGTTCCACCGTCCTGCTCACCGGCGAGAGCGGCACCGGCAAGGAGCTGTTCGCCAAGGCGATCCACCAGCTCAGCCCCCGCGCCAAGGGTCCCTTCGTCGTGGTCCATTGCGCCGCCCTCAACCAGCACCTGCTGGAGAGCGAGCTGTTCGGGCACGAGCGGGGGGCCTTCACCAGCGCCCACGAGCGATCCACCGGCCGGTTCGAGATGGCCGATGGCGGCACGCTTTTCCTCGACGAGATCGGGGAGATCGACCTCTCGACCCAGGTGAAGCTCCTGCGCGTCCTGGAAACCCGCAGCTTCGAGCGGGTGGGCGGCGGCAAGCCGATCCAGGTCGATGTCCGCCTGGTGGCCGCCACCAACCGCGATCTCCGGGCGATGGTGGACCAAGCCTCCTTCCGCGAGGACCTGTTCTACCGGCTCAACGTGGTGAACATCACCCTGCCCCCGCTCCGGGAGCGCACCGAGGACCTGCCCATCCTGCTGGACCACTTCCTCCGTCTCTTCGCCACCGAGAACGGCAAGAAACTCACCGGGTTCGCGTCCGAGGCCATGGATCTGCTCCTCGCCTATCGCTGGCCCGGCAACGTGCGCGAACTGCGCAACTGCGTGGAACGCATGGTGGTCATGGCCCGGGGCGACCGGCTGACCCTGAAGGATGTCCCCGTCGATATCCGCAATGCCGTCGCCGAAGCGCTGCACGGCGCAGGCCCGAGTCCCGAGACCGCGAGCGCCGCCCCGCCCCTGGATATCGACGCCAACGAGCGCAATCTCATCATCCGGGCCCTGTCCCAGACCAACGGCAACCGCACCGAAGCGGCCCGTATCCTCGGGATCAGCCGCCGGACCCTCCACCGCAAGCTGCACACCTACCAGCTCGAAGACTA
>QKCY01000311.1 GCA_003245525.1 Victivallales bacterium
CTCAGGTCGCCGCCCGACCGGCAGATTCTGGATCAGGTGTCGGGTTTCGCCCGGGTTCCCGCGCAACAGGACGAGATGGCGCTGGCCATGTCGGTGCTGGGACTCGCGGCCTCCACCTCGCACCCCGAATCGGTGGACGACGAATTCCATGCGCTCTTTATCGGCATCGGCCGTGGCGAGCTGGTGCCCTACGGTTCCTGGTATCTGACCGGCTTCCTCATGGAGCGTCCCCTGGGGCGCCTGCGCGAGGATCTGTCCGCGCTCGGATTCGAGCGCCAGGAGGGTGTGACCGAACCGGAGGATCACGTGGCGGCGTTGTGCGAAGTGATGGCCATCCTGATCGACGAAGGGGCCACGCTGGAACAGCAGTCGCGTTTTTTCAAGAGTCACCTCGCCGATTGGCTGGAGCGCTTCTTCAGCGATCTCGGCGAGGCGGGAGCCGCCGTCTTCTATCGGGCGGTGGGCCGTTTCGGAGCCGCCTTCGTGGCGCTGGAACACCGTTATCTGAGCATGCCGGTATAGGCGATTTTCAACCTCATCCCAGGTGGAGGAGATCACATGAACAAGGCCAAGAAGTTATCGCTCGATCACAATCGCAGAAAGTTCCTGCGCACATCGGCCGGCGTCGGCGCCGGCATGGCGGCGGCGGTCACACTGCCCGGCCTGGCCTCCTCCGAGGGCGAGTCGGAAGTGGCTTCGAGCGAGTCGTCGAGCCAGAAGGGCTACCGGCTGACGCCGCACATTGCCGCCTACTACGAGACGATGACCAGTTGACTGAGACAAGGTGATTCGAATGAAACTGCGCAAGACATCCGATCTTCCGATCGACGAGAGAGCCGAGTCCACCCCTTCCATCACCCCGGCAGGAGGAGGCGGCCAGGCACTGTCCCGTCGTGACTTCCTGCGCAACTCCGGCCTCATGGCGGGAGGCGCCGTGCTGGCTTCCGGATTCACCCCCGGCATGGTCAGGCGCGCGCATGCCGCCGATCCGGTCGAGGCTTCGGGTATCAGCAAGGTGAAGACCATCTGCACCCACTGCTCGGTGGGCTGCGGCATCATCGCCGAAGTGCAGAATGGCGTCTGGATCGGCCAGGAGCCGGCCTTCGATCACCCCTTCAACCACGGGGCCCACTGCGCCAAGGGCGCCTCGGTGCGCGAACACGGCCACGGCGAGCGCCGCCTGAAGTACCCCACCAAGCTGGTGGGCGGCAAGTGGAAGCGCATCTCCTGGGAGCAGGCGATCAACGAGATCGGCGACCAGATGATGCAGATCCGCGAACAGTCGGGTCCCGACTCGGTCTACTGGCTCGGATCGGCCAAGCACAACAATGAACAGGCCTACCTGTTCCGCAAGTTCGCCGCCTTCTGGGGCACCAACAACGTGGACCACCAGGCGCGTATCTGTCACTCCACCACCGTCGCCGGCGTCGCCAACACCTGGGGCTACGGCGCGATGACCAACTCCTACAACGACATCCACAACTCCAAGGCGATCCTGATCATCGGCGGCAACCCGGCCGAGGCCCATCCGGTCTCCCTGCAGCACGTGTTCAAGGGCAAGGAGGAGAACAATGCGCCGCTGATCGTCATCGATCCCCGTTTCACCCGAACCGCCGCCCACGCCACCCAGTACGTGAGGCTGCGGCCCGGCACCGACGTGCCGCTGGTCTGGGGCATGCTCTGGCACATCTTCCAGAACGGCTGGGAGGACAAGGAGTTCATCCGCCAGCGGGTCTACGGCATGGACGAGGTGAAGCAGGAGGTCGCCAAGTGGACGCCGGACGAAGTCGAACGCGTCACCGGCGTGCCTGAGCACGAAGTCTACGCCGCGGCCAAGACCATGGCCGACAACCGTCCCGGCACCTTCATCTGGTGCATGGGCGGCACTCAGCACACCATCGGCAACAACAACACCCGCGCCTACTGCATCTTCCAGCTGGCGCTGGGCAACATGGGCGTCGAGGGCGGCGGCACCAACATCTTCCGCGGCCACGACAACGTGCAGGGCGCCACCGACATGGGCGTGCTGTCGCACACCCTGCCGGGCTACTACGGCCTGGCCGAAGGCTCCTGGAAGCACTGGGCCCGGGTGTGGGACGTGGACTTCGACTGGCTGGCCGGCCGCTTCGACCAGGGCAGTTATGAGAAGAAGGGCGACAAGGACGTGAAGGTGATGAACACCAACGGCATCCCGGTCTCCCGCTGGATCGACGGCGTGCTCGAGGACAAGGCCAACGTGGCGCAGAAGGACAACATCCGCGCCATGGTGCTGTGGGGACACGCCCCCAACAGCCAGACCCGCGGCGAAGAGATGAAGAAGGCGATGGAGAAGCTGGATCTGATGGTGATCATCGATCCCTATCCGACCGTCTCCGCCGTCATGCACGACCGTACCGACAACGTCTATCTGCTGCCGGCGGCGACCCAGTTCGAGACCTATGGCTCGGTGACCGCCTCCAACCGCTCGCTGCAGTGGCGCGACAGGGTAATGGAGCCCCTGTTCGAGTCGATGACCGACCACACCATCATGTACAAGATGGCGAAGAAGCTCGGCTTTGCCGACGAACTCTTCAAGAACATCCAGGTGAACGGCGAGGAGCCGCTGATCGAGGACATCACCCGCGAGTACAACCGGGGCATGTGGACCATCGGCTACACCGGCCAGAGTCCCGAGCGCATGAAACTGCAGCAGCAGAACTGGGGCACCTTCGACTACACCAGCCTGCTGGCCGAGGGCGGCCCCTGCGACGGCGAGTTCTACGGACTGCCCTGGCCCTGCTGGGGCACGGCGGAGTTCAAGCATCCGGGTACGCCGAATCTCTACGACACCAGCAAGCCGGTGGCCAAGGGCGGACTCAACTTCCGCGCCCGTTTCGGCGTGGAGCGCAACGGCACCAACCTGCTGGCCGAGGGTTCCTATCCGGTCGGCAACGAAATCAAGAACGGCCATCCGGAGTTCACCGCCGACATGCTGAAGAAGCTCGGCTGGTGGGACGACCTGACCGATGCGGAGAAGACGGCGGCCGAGGGCAAGAACTGGAAGACCGACCTCTCCGGCGGCATCCAGCGTGTGGCCATCAAACACGGCTGCGCTCCGTTCGGCAACGCCAAGGCGCGCGCGGTCGTATGGACCTTCCCCGATCAGGTGCCCATCCATCGCGAGCCGCTCTACACCAGCCGACGCGACCTGGTGGAGAAGTATCCCACCTACGAGGACCGCAAGTCCTTCTACCGGCTGCCGACCCGCTACGCCTCGATCCAGGCCACGGACTACTCGAAGGATTATCCGATCATCCTCACCTCGGGACGTCTGGTGGAGTACGAGGGCGGCGGCGACGAGACCCGTTCGAACCCCTGGCTGGCGGAACTGCAGCAGGACATGTTCGTCGAGATCCATCCGCGCGACGCCAACAATGCCGGCGTGCGCGACGGCGACGAGGTCTGGCTGGAGGGTGCCGAAGGCGCCAAGGTGAGGGTCAAGGCACTGGTGACCCGGCGTGTGGCGGCTGGCGTGGCCTTCATGCCGTTCCACTTCGGCGGCCAGTTCGAGGGTAGAGACCTGCGCAGCAAGTATCCGGAAGGTGCGGATCCCTATGTGCTGGGCGAGGCATGTAACACGGCCATGACCTACGGCTACGACTCGGTCACCCTGATGCAGGAGACCAAGTGCAGTCTGTGTCGGATCAGCAAGGCATGAGCAAGGCGTAAACAGAGGAATACATCATGGCACGTATGAAATTCTATTGTGATCCCGAACGCTGCATCGAGTGCAACGGCTGCGTCACCGCCTGCAAGAACGAGAACGAGGTACCCTGGGGCGTCAACCGCCGTCGCGTGGTGACGATCAAGGACGGCGAACCCGGCGAGCGTTCGCTCTCGGTGGCCTGCATGCACTGTTCGGATGCGCCTTGCGCGACTGTCTGTCCGGTGGACTGCTTCTACACCACGGCCGACGGCGTGGTACTGCACAACAAGGATATCTGCATCGGCTGCGGCTACTGCTTCTATGCCTGTCCCTTCGGCGCGCCGCAGTTCCCGCTCGACGGCGCCTTCGCCACCCGCGGCAAAATGGACAAGTGCACCTTCTGCGCCGGCGGTCCCGAAGTGGACAACAGCGCCGACGAGCGTCGCAAATACGGCTCCAATCGTCTGGCCGAGGGCAAGCTCCCGCTGTGCGCGGAGATGTGCTCCACCAAGGCGTTGCTGGCCGGTGACGCGGATATCATCTCCGAGGTCTACCGCAAACGCATCATCAACCGCGGTGCGGCAGTGATGGCGCGGGGCGTCTCTTATCAGGACGCCTCCTTCCGCGCGCCCAGCGGCGTCGGCGGCAAGAGCAGTGCGAACGAATAGCGGCTGAAATAGTAGTAGGGTTGGCAAAGCAGACGCTGGGCGGAAGCTCAGTCTCCTAACTCCCGGCCATCGGAGGATGGTCGGGGGATCATTGGAGGAGTGATGAGAAGCGCACGAATAAAAACACGGAACGCAACCGTATTTCTGCTCGCACGATGGCTGTGGCTGCTGGTGGTGCTGTTGCCGTTGGCTTCCGCCCTGGCGCAGCCACCGGTATCGCCCCAGTCTCCACCCGGGGTGCCGCTGGGACAGCCGTCCAACACCCAGCTGATGTTTCCCGCCTCGGAACTCTGGCGCGACGTGCGCCAGCGCGGGACCGTCACCGACGGTACGACCCAGGTCAAGGGCGTCGACACCGACAAACTGATCAACACCAATGGCGATCGCTGGCGCAAATTCCGCATCGAGCAACTCATTCCCATCGGCGGCTACGTGCTGGTCGGGGTGCTGGCGGCGCTGGCGCTCTTCTACCTGGTGCGGGGCAAGGTGCCGGTGGAAGGGGGACTGTCCGACCGCAAGCTGCTGCGCTACACCAACTACGAACGGACCATCCACTGGTTCATCGCCGGTATCTTCATCTTTCTCGCCCTGAGCGGCGTGATCCTGCTGTTCGGACGACCGCTGCTGATCCCGCTGATCGGCAAGGAGGCGTTCTCCGTGCTCGCCTCCGCCAG
>QKCY01000389.1 GCA_003245525.1 Victivallales bacterium
GATGCGCGATGCGCGATCCATGCGGCGGCCGGGCTGGGCTATGGTGTGCCTGTTGGTGTTCGTGGCACTGGGCGCGGGGAGCGGCGAAGCGGACCTGCTCCGGAACGCCGGCTTCAAGGAGAACCACCCCGGCGATGCGTTCCCCACTGCCGGTTGGCGCTTCTCGTACAACACGGAGACGACGGGCAGCTTCGTAGAGGCCGATCCGGCCGCCGGGCCGGGGCCGGCCCTGAAGGTCGTGAACCCGCTCCCGGACAAGGGCCTCACGGTGGAGACCGACCGGACCACGATTCCAGAGAGCGGGAAGTACCGGGCCACAATCTGGGCGAAGACAGATGCCGATGCGCATGGACTCAAGGGCGATGCCATTGAGATGACGATGTTCGTTCTCCGCAGCGACTACAAAGGGGGCAACCGCAAGACCGAGAAGCTCCGCAACAACTGGCTGAAGTACGAGCTGGAAGTGGAGATGGCCCCCGGCGAGGTCGGGCAGAAGTACTTCTTCAGGATCGACATCAAAGGAACGGGGACATTCCAGATTGCCGGTCCTTCCCTGGAGTTGATGGACATTGCGCCTCCCTCCACGCCAGTCTTGCCGCCACTCGTGGAAACCGCGCATTTCAGTTTCGACGGCTCCCTTGACGAGGACGGCGGGAAGACACAGCCAGGCCAAGCCGACAAGACCTCCTTCGTGCCAGGGCTCAAGGGGCAGGCGGTTACGGTGGCCGACACGGGCGCTCTGTCCTATCCCCTGAAGGACCTGCTCAGACCCGAGAGCGGCGCGATGGCCGCGTGGATCAGGACCACCAACGACCCGCTGCCGACATTTGCCCCCGCCGACACGGTGGCACTGAAGATCATCGGCGAGAACGAACTGGGCAAGAAGGACGAGCTGCTGACCGGCCAGATCTCCACACCGGGGCTCAGATCTTCCTTCCGAAGCGCCTACGGGAACCGCGCGGTGGAGGTCCGCCCCATCAAGGCGTACTACGGCAACGAGTGGCGACACTACATCTGGACCTGGGACAAGAGGGACGGACTCCGCGTGTTCCTGGACGGGCGGCAGTTGCTCGTCTCGAAGGTGGGCGACGACTTCTTCAAACACCTGCCCGAGGTCCAGTTCAAGACAATCGGCCTACTTACGGGAATCGGCTGGGAAGCCGACCAGCAGGCGTTCATCGACGAGCTTCGGTTCTTCAATCGTCCCCTGACCGAGGACGAGGCACTGGCACTGTACGAGGACTACGTGCCCGCCTATCCCGTTCTGCTCGACTATGCGGCAGTCGTCGGTAGTAGCAGGCCCTATCGGGTCAAAATGCTCAAGAACGATTCCCCTGCCCCGATTGAGATGACGGCCACGGCCGAGACCACCGACGGGAAGCAGCTTCTGCAACACCCTCTGACCATCGACAAGACCGGGAACTACGCGATTCCGTTCGTGCCTCCCGCTGCGGGCGACTACCGCCTCGTCTTCTCGTACAAGGGGCAGAGAATACGCACGTTCGAGATCACCGCCGTCATCCCCGACAGCTTGACCGCTGCCATGCCGGAATCGGTCTCCGGCGACGTCCAGCTCAAGCTGCTCGACGAGATCGACTGCGCCAAGACCTACCCCGCCGACCGCTATCTGGACGACGGCGAAGTGCGGGTGGCGGATTCCCCCATCGGCCCGTATCGCGAGTCCACCCGCACCACCTTTGTCTTCGACCGCCCCAACGGCTTCGCCTACCACTTCACGGTCAGGAACCCCGGCAGACCCCACTGGCTGGAGATCGAGTACCCGGACGACCAGCCGCGCGCGTTCTATGTCGTCGTCGAGGAGAAGGCCGACAACCACGGCTGGGGAGACCACACGTACACCAGCTCCTACAACCTGAACACGATCGGCATCGCCAACGGCATCAACAACCCGGTCACGGGCAAGTTCTCTACCAAGCGCCTTCTCTTCTGGCCGGATGCCGAGAAGATCTTCGTGGCCTGCTTCGGCTACAAGACGCTGCCCGGCATGGCCGGACCGGCCCTGAAACGGATTCGGCTCTACGAGAACGATGGTCCCCTACCGCGCGTGGCCGTCAACACTCCCGACGGGATGCCCCTGCGCCAAGTGGGCAACTGGCAGGAGGACCCAGGCATGCCCAACGGCTGCTGGTTCAAGAAGTACCGCGAGAACCAGGGTCCGTCCTTTGGGTTCTGGGAGGACAAGCTCAGCCGCCGCATCCAGTACATCCGCTTCATGGGCGAGAACCAGACCACCATCCAGATCTTCCCCTACAGCGGAGACAACAACGGTGCCCACGGCGTCTTCCCCCCCGATGGTTTCGGCAAGCTCATGCCCGGTTGGGCCTGTCTGGCCGCCACCATGTTCGAGCGCGAGGGGATTCCGTTCCACCTGCAGTTCAACGACCGCGGCCCGGGAATCGGCGCGATGGTCGGCCCGGAGAAGATCTCGGCCGATGCGTTCGAGGCCGCCGCCAAGGGCGTCGACTCCCTCGAAGTGATGACGGCCGAGGGCACGCTGGCCAAGTGCAATCGGGACAACGTGCTCAACTTCCTGCGTCCCGAAGTCCGCGCGGCGCACCTAGAGCGGATCCGCTTCTACCGCGAGCAGTTCGGCATCTACCGCACCTTCCGGGGGGTGTCCTACTGGTATAGCTTCCCCATCACCTTCGTGAACGAGACGACCGGCTACGGCGACTACACCATCTCCCGGTTCGAGGCGGAAACCGGAGCCAAGATCCCGGTCGAGAGCCGGGGTATGGAACGGTTCGGGAAACGCTACGAGTGGCTCAAGTCGAGCGATCTCTGGCAGAGCTGGATCGACTGGCGCTGCGCCAAGGTGACGGACTTCCTCCAGGCCATGAGCCGGGAGCTCAATGCCGGGCCGCGCCACGATCTCACCGTCCTGATCCCGCTCGCGACCGAGACGAAAAGCACACCGTTCATTATCGAGCAGATGGAGAACTACCCCCAGAAGCTCGATCTCGTCGCCGGGCTCAAGACCATGGGGATCGACATCGCCGCCCTGAACCGCGACCCTTCGTTGATCCTCGAACCCATGTGCGCGCCCAACTACGGGCTCCTCTACAAGAAGGCCGGCGAGAAGAACCTGGATGCCTTCTGGTACTCCGACGACTTCTCGGACCTCTACAAGGCGAGCACCTATCCCGCCTTCATGCTCAGCCGCCACGCGAACATGGAGATCTACGGTTCCAAGGGCTCCGGCATCAAGAAGTTCTGGTGGCCCTTCGGCTACTGGGGGGACAACGGCGCGTTCCACTGCTTCAGCGATGTCCAGCCCGACAACCTCTATGTGCCGCAGACCCTGGCCTGGGCCCTGGCGAACTGCGACATACGCCGAATCGACCACGGCTGGTGGGGGAATCCGGAGAACGGCGCTCACCATCGCTTCCAGCAGTTCTACCGGGCCTTCTCCTCCATCCCATCCGTTCCGTTCACCGCTGTGCCCGGAACCAACGATCCCGTCGCGGTACGCCAGTACAACAGCCCCGACGGCAACGGCTGGTTCTATCTGGTCAACCAGCAGAGCTACCCGACCACCGTGCAGGTCAGTTTTGCCACCGCGCCAACGCTGACCGATGCGGTCTACAACCGGCCGCAGAAGACCAACGGTAAGACGTTCGAACTGGAGCTCGCCCCATACCAACTGGCCTGCTACCGCTCGGACCGGCCGCTCCAGATCGTAGAGGCCAAGCAGTTGGTCCCAGCAGACGTCGTGTCCGGGACAAAGCGAACCGTCGACGCACTCCGCTCCGGAGCCCAGATCGAGCCGTCGCCCCCGGCGGAACTGCTGGTGAAGAAGGCGGAGGAACTGCTGGCCCAGCAACGCTATTCCGCACTCTACTACCTCTGCCGCAGCTATTCCGCCACCCAGTTGATCGGCGAAGGCGGACAGCCCGTCTCCTTCCGCACAACCATGTCCCCCGACGGGAAGAGTCTGCTCGTCGAGGCAACCAACCGGATGGCCGCGGCCGCCACGGTCGAGCTGGCTCTGACCGATCTGCCCGCCCCCCTCGCCTGCCCTCAGCAGCGCCAGCAACTCTCCCTGAATGCCAAGGAGAGCAAAGCCGTCTCCTTCCCGCTGACCGGCCTCGACCTGGGCAAGACGAGTTGCCGTGACGAACTGACCTTCACGTTCACGAGCCAAGTGGACCAGAGCGACGCGCAGACCTTCGGGTGCGCCTTCCATCCCGTCGTCTGCACACCCGCCAAAGCCGTCACCGTGGATGGCGACCTTGCCGACTGGGCCAACGCCAGATGGTACGAGGCAGGCCCCTGCGACTTCTCCCTCAACTTCAAGGGCAAACTCCAGTTCGGCCTGCCCCCGTTCGCCTGCACCTTCGCAACCGCGTGGGACACCAAGGGACTCTATCTGGCCGTGAAGGTCCACGAGAAAGACTTCATGCCAGCCCCCGCCGGGGAAGCGGCCTGGCACTACGAGTTCATGGACATCTTCTTCGACCAGAGCGACAACGCCCCGGCGCGCGGCGGCGAGATCGACGACGATGACAGCGGCTTCTCCCTCGTCAACCAGGAAACGGGAACCCGGATCAACTTGGACGCCCCCGCCAAGAACCAAAGCAAGGACATGGGCGCGCAATGCGTGGTGAAGAGACAGCGCCAAGGCCAGGAAACCGCCTACGAGGTGTTCTTTCCTGCGGCTGTTCTCAGCCAAGCCGAACTCAAGCCCGGTGCCAACATCGGTTTTGGCCTGAAGGTACACAACCGCGAACGCGAGAGGTCCGACCGCGATCTCTGGGGCATGGCGGTCAGCACGCCCGCCTATCCCTACAAGAACCCCTCGTCCTGGAACGACCTGCTGCTCTTGGATGCCAATCGGTAGGACGGGAGCTCACCCACATGCAACGCCAGCCAGTTCGTCGCCAGTCCCTTCTTGCCCTGCCGTTGCTGCTCTCCATCATGGCATGTTGCCAGGCCCCAAGTGTGGCGCAACCCGCCCCCGCGAAGGAGCATGATGAGAAGATGACGAGAATCGAGGAGT
>QKCY01000548.1 GCA_003245525.1 Victivallales bacterium
CTGCCCGTTGTCATCTTGTCGAGTATGCCGCGAGACGGCGTCAGTCAGCAGTTCAGCCGCCTCGGGGCACTGGGCTTCCTGCCGCGAGGCGAACCGAACAGCCCCGCTGTTCTACGCGACTACCTCTGGAGGCACGGACTCCTGGCCGACACAAGCGGGACGGTGATTGGGCGATCACGAGGACTCCTTCTTGCTCTCCGCGCCGCACGCCGTGCAGCGGTCAGTAGGAAAGGTGTTCTGCTTCGGGGCGACACCGGCACCGGCAAGGAACTCCTAGCCAGGTACCTGCATAACCAAACCCCTGAAATCGGCGATGCCCCATATGTTCCTGTTGACTCCGGTGCTCTTACCCCCTCGCTCTATGCCAGCGAGCTCTTCGGCCACAGGCGGGGTGCATTCACCGGCGCGACTGCGGATCGGACAGGACGGATTGTCCAAGCGGACGGCGGAGATCTCTTTCTTGACGAGATCGGCAACATGCCTGACGATGTCCAGACAGGCCTCCTGAGGGCCATCGACCAGAAGGAGGTGACCCCCGTTGGGGCTCAGGCGAGCCAACACGTGGACGTGCGTTTCATCACAGCGACGAATGTGGATATTGAGGGCAGGGCAGCAACTGGGCATGGTTTCCGGGCTGATCTCTACTACCGCCTACGCGAGGGAGGCGTCATCCACCTACCGCCTCTGCGGGATCGCAAAGAGGATATCCCGCTTCTTGTAGAGGAGTTCGTCCGCAATGCCGAAGCGGTAACGGTTGGCACCATGCAGCGTAGCGTCGATCCCCAGGCCTTGGAGGTCCTGGTCCAGCATGACTGGCCTGGCAATATCCGGGAGCTCCGAGACGCCGTCTTCCGAGCAGTGAACGAGAATCCCGATGTGGAGTACCTCGTGCCTGGCCATCTCGCGTTGGCTGGGACGACGGCGTCCCCGCTTGGCGATCTGGCACCAACTCCTGAGTTCATGTGCAAGAAGGGAGCGACACTGGACGGTGAGCCTCTGAAACTCACCGATCTGTTTGAGTTGGCAAGACGGATTGATGTGGACACTGCGAATGTCGCGTCATGGATTGGTTGCTGGACAGCTCTGCAGGAAGCCCACGCAGAGATCGCGGCCAGACTACTGCGAGCTTCACTGCTCGCGACTTGCAGGGTCGATGTCAAAAGCCCCGAAGGAGAGGTCAGGATTCATCCCGCAACGAGGCTCCTTACTGGCGATGCGACTCTCACCGCTAGCCAAGGGGCTGATCTGATCAAACGCATCTTCTCCGCTATGCCCGCGTCTGCTCGCGAGCGAGCGCTAGCAGATCCGGTGCTGCGATGCGCCTATGATGTGTCTCTGCGTCTGCGGCCCCGGAGGGCAAAGCGGGGACGAACGAGCTGACTGCTTCAAGGAGGAGATATGGAAGAAGACACCAGACCAGTTCTGCTTCTAGACACAGAGAGGCCATGCACCGCAGAGGCTCTCAGGAATGTGTTGGGCATCTTGATGCCAAGGTGGGAGTTCCTATCTATCTGGGAGGAGGGGAAGAACTACAAGAGGTTGGAAAAGAGGGCGATGAGGCGTGGTTCCGACATCGCGGAATGGTGGGAGAAACAGAGGACGAAGCATCGGAATGGCGAGCTGCTGCCAGGTGTGACCGCTGTCCTCCTTCAGGTCAGGAAAACGAGCGCGAGGCCCCTCGAATGGATCCCCCACCCCTACCGCAAGGAGTGCCCTGCCGGAAAAGGGGTCAAGGAGTGGGCAGACCATATGCGCCCAATCCTGTACGTTGATGTGGGGGAACTGCCCAAGAGTGGGGCGGCCCCATTCCTGGACAGCAGCATCTGGCACCGATATATCCCCCTCGACAGGTTAACGAGTCGCTTCGAGGTCTTCAGCGACGTCCTGCGCTGGCATCGGTGGAAGCTCTATAGTCGGCGCGTGGCCCTCGAATACCTAGACTACGCCATACGTGAACTGGGATCTCAGCACCTGGTCGATATGTCCGACCATTGGAGGCATGTCTCGTTGCATTCCTTCCATTCGGAGAGCGAAGCAACCAGGGTCGCCGATGACGAGATGACGGAACTCAGATCACTCACAAGTTCTCAGCCTTTATCCGGTTCCAATGCCAAGGGGGAATCTGATATTTGCTTACCATGGCGGCTTCTCATTCTCGACGACTATGCTGGCTCTCCCCTTGCTGGCTTAGAGGATTCGGCGGGGCTGAGGCCCCCACCCACACATGCGACTTGTCGCAGAACGGGCTATGCCCCGTCAAAGGGCTTTCTTGTGTATTACGCTCTGAATGGAAAATGTGAACCTGAACGAGAGTCTATCGGAACTACCTTTCCCTGCACCGAGTGTCCGGACTTCACTTGTGTTTCGTCCTTGGTTGAAGCAAAGAGGCTGCTCTCATCTCCTGCCAGAATGCACGACATGATTCTGGTGGACTATCTCTTGGCTGTGGAGAGTGTGGATGGTGCGAGTCAGCGCCAGAAGGGCACCAGTCTGATCAGTTGGCTGAACAGGTCTGGCTCCGACGAGGGCTCTGGTCGGGACGGAGATCTCAATCCGGATAGAAACCGCGGACCGGCTGGGGCGTATTGGTGTTTTCCAATGTCGGCCTTTCCGGGTGTTTTCGCTACAGAAATGTCCAAGGGCGGTATCGAGACAGTGGGTGAAGGGTGCTTTGTTTCGGCTGGCGCCGACCCGGTATGCACACCGGAGCTGTTCCGCTGGCAGTTGCTGCGCTTCATGAGGAGACAACTGTCCTACTTCCACCAGATAACAGGAGGTATCGAGGATGGGTTCTCTCTCCGTTCCCTAAGCCAGTCAGATGGCAAAGATCCCGAGGAGTTCTGGAGGGAGGCGCACCGGCACATAACTCAGCACAAAGGGAGCATTGTCACGCTTCTGAGAGATTGCCAGAACGGAAGCCGGACTGTGAAGCAGCATATGAAGGGATGCTGTTTCAGCATGGCCCCGGAAGTGTTCCAATCCATCTTCCCTTACCTTGAGAATTATCTCCGCTTGCGCGGTTGGCACATGTCCCACGCCAGAGAGGTCATGCTCCAAGATTTGGCATTCATAGAGAATGAAGCTCGGAAGGTGAGCGGCGAGGGAGGAGGCGAGTCTGTAGCACTCCGGGAATGGGTCCGCAAGCAACGGTCAGGCTTGCTGATGCAGGCCTAACGGAGAGAACGCATGGAAGGGCATTTCTACAGCGATGAGGAGGCGGCACGAATCCTCCGTTCGGGCATGCGACTTGCAGACGTCTTCGTCTACAAGTGCAAGGTCTCGGGGACCGGGCGGTTGCCCTGCCTGAAGCTAACGAGTGAGGCCATGTCGTGGTATTGGCTCTACGATTCCGAGTCCTCTGAAGCGCTTCAGCAGGAAGGAGCGTGTGTCAATCTGGGAGACCAGGTCCCGTTCTTCCACCTTGGTTTCTCGAACAATCTGGCGGGAAAGGAGGACCTGATACTCCAGCTGGCCCGGTCTAGGTCCCTGCCCGTGTCGCCACCCGACGAACATATCGGTCGTCTCCCTGCAGTCGGCTACAGCACGCTTGGTGTTTGGGGACTGCAGAAGGACGAGCTAACCTGCGGGATTCTCTTCCTTGACTTCCTGTTCGATCTTGGACATACAGAAGCCTTCGCGAGTTGCCCAGGGATTGGTCAGATTAGTCAATCACTTCTCTCTCATCCTCTTGTCAACGCGATTCGTGACAGGGCTGAGTTCTACTGGCGACGGCAATGCTACCACGAAGCCTCGCAGTTGGGTAGCATGGAGAAGAGGGAACCCGATTTCGACGCCCCTGATGTCATCGTGAATGATGCCGCTATGTGGCTCGTCCGGGCGCGGGAGGGATGGCTTAGGACGTGTATGAAAAAAGGGGCGGAGGATGTCTTGCTGTCAGGTATGGGATGGTTCCATCCCATCGAGGACGAGGTGCGACGCATCGTCTTCGACAGTGGCAGGAGTGATTGGGGAAACGTGGGTGGTGATGTCTGGTACCAAACGGGCACCCATCAAGAAGGCCTCCATAGGCAAGCAGACGAGGGCGAAAAGCGGACCGGACGCGAGTATCCGGGGCGCGACGACCAGGTTGGCGAGCAGGCAATGCTGCGGTCCGCTCGTGTTGTGATCTGGTTCCTCGCCCGGTATGATCTGGACGCCGCCGCGGCGGCCCAGATGCTGCGCTTTGGCTCCTTTTTCCGGAGCAAGTGGCTGGTACGCCTGTTCGCCGTCTTCGTTCTTCTCCCTCTCCTCATTCTCGGATGCGCCAGTCCATCCATAACTGGAGCTCTCGGCCTTTCATTACTGCTTCCCCTGCTTCTCTTACCCACGAGGTTGACCCAGATGGTCTCGTTCATATGGAATGCGTCGCCAGCAAAGATCCGCAGGTGCGCAGGTGCGACAACGGGCGGATCCAGGGGGCAAGACATCCCGAGTACAGACAGTTCCCACACAGAGATCGGGCCCTTGGAGATCAACCGCCTTTGGGGGAACGGCCAAGTGCCCGTGCGCTTCGATCTCCCCTACCACCCGTTCAAGCGTGCTCTATGGGCTGTCATACTCGCAATGGTTTGGTGCTTCTCAACCGCAGGCGCGGGCGCGTTTGAGGAAGGACCGACAGACTTATGTGGATGGGTCGTTGTGGTGATCATGGGCCTTCCTGTGGCTGGATTCGCGGTTATCTCCTGTGCAGTCGGATGGAGAGCCTGGCGTGATTCCCGGCGGGAAAGAAGCACCCCGCATCTTCCTTTTATGCTCCTGCGTCTTGCCCTCCCAAGGATGGCCTTCGCGGTTATCTTCGGGTGGTTGACGACCTATTGGGGGAATTTCTGGGGGGTCTGCGTTCATTTCAGCGTCTACAGGGCAATAGCAGTTGGTGGTCTTTTGCTTCTAGTGTCCTTCGTCTTCACCGCAGCCAAGACACATCGGATCACTCATGATGCCGCTCGTTCCCTCGGCCGCGCCCTTCTCGTATTGAGCCTGGCGATGGTCATGTCTCTTTACTTTGGTCTCGTCACTATGTCTGCTATCGGCGAGGCGGTCATCGCCAAGGAACTGGCCCCCTCCCCAGAGCCAGTCGCCGGAGCACTGCCTGGCGTGGGTGATCAGGGCAAACACAGCGAGGGCCTCGAGTTCCCCAGGGACCGCCCTGTTGGGCGGAAGGATACCCCGCCTAAGCCCCTTGACGAGCTTGAAGGCACGCTGTTCTGGGGAAGGTTGCGGGCAGCATACATATGGCGTGGACATTCTGACGGGGAGAATGGGGCAGATTCCATCAGGACCAATAGTTCTGAAGGCTATGGCCTGGCCGCAGCGTCGTCGTCGAACTGGGGAGGCGTAGCTGTCTTCCCAGGAATGCTGCTCTTGCTCTCGTGCCTCGCCGTGTTCTTTGGGATGTTCCTGCAGCTTATCTTCGATGATGACCGGGAAATGACGGAGCCATTGTAGCTCTCCATGGGCACTTGCTCTCGGGCTGTCGGCAAAGGCAGAACGGCGGTCATCGTGGGGAAGGGGAGCCAGATGCTTTGTCGCTCACTATCCTCTCCACCTCCTGCAGTTCGGGAGACTTCTCTTTGATGCTATCGAGGTACAGGAGTAGGGCCTCATGACGCTGCTTCAGGGACATGCCGGTACCGCTGATGAGTTGGATGGCTTGTTCCTGGGCGGCTTCGCCGACGTGGGTGTAGTACTGGTCGATGATGTCGGAGTCGGCTCCGAGGATGGAGACGGCGACGGCTTTGGGGATGTTGTGGTCGATGCAGAAGGAGACGAAGCTGTGGCGGAGGCTATGGAAGCCGTAGACGGTAACTGCACGGCCTCGGCCGTCGACCTTTTCGCTGGGTTGGAGGCCGATCCAGCGGATGACGCGGCGGATATCGACGTTGAGGAAACCTGGTCCGTTTGCCGCTCCGATGTCGCTCTTGCGGAGGTACCGGGCGGCCACTCCGGGGAGCACGTAGTTGTTGCAGCGCCATTCCTCGGCTTCGCGCAGGACCGTGAGCAGGCGGGGGGCGATGGGGATCAGCACTTCCTTGCCGGTCTTGAACTGCGTGATGCTGATCCGCTGCCGGGGGAGATCGACCTTGTGCCACTGGAGAAGGGCGCAGTCTTTGAGGCGCTGGCCCGTGAAGGCCCCAAGGTGGAACAGGACCCGTAGTTCCGGCTTGTTCTTGCAATGCTTGCGCGGGTCCTCCAGAACGGCGAAGAGCTGCTCCTCTTGTTCGCGAGTGAAGGGAAGACGCCGCGCACCTAGACCGATCTCCTCCCGGTCCTTGCGCCGGAAGGCGCGGTTGGTCCAGTCGGACGTGGTCTCCCGGGTGTATTCGCTCAACGTGTGGACAATGTGGGAGATGCGCGCGATCTTCTTGTTGTGGGTATCGACGCTGATGTCCGTGTCTCTGAGTTCATCCACATACGTCGAGACCACCTCTTCGGTGATCTCGTCGAGGAAGTGGTAGCCTTTGGCGACGGCCCAGGCGACGAACTCCTCGAAGTAGGCTTGGTAGCGCAGGTAGATGTGGACGGTGGCCGGCCGAGCCCGGTCCGGATGCTTGTCGTAGGTAGGCCATGCCTTGGCCAGTTCTAGACGCTTCTGGTCCTTGGTCCAGCTCTTGGCGTGGGTCACGTGGGCAGCCACCACTTCCAGGGAAGATGCCCTTACGACCGGAGCCATCTCCTTGGCTTTGGCAACGGCGTCCTTCAGGTTCCTGGTCTGGAGGCTCACGGCCTTCCGCTGCCCGTTGAGTTGGTAGCGGAAGAAGTAACACCCGCCGACCTCCTTCTGGTATACCGTGCCAGTCTCCAACTTGATGCTCTTGCCTGCCATTCTCTCCTCCTGTACCCTATGGGAAGTTACTTCTTTTTGTTAGTCGGTACCGCTGAAGTGGTACCACCCCTGCTGCCCCGTTTGGCCGGCTGCAGAATCGAGCCCGGTGAACCATGCCTCGCGGGGGGTTCCGTATCGGATTTGGCTAAGATAAGCCCGCCTCACGCCGCAACAAGCCGAAAGTGGTACCAAACGGTACCAAAATGGCCATTCTGAGCACGAAGTGTTTTCCCACCTCCGGACTCGCACATAGTGGTGCAGGAGCGGCGGCGATCCCCCGCGGGGGGGCTGGGTAAGGCGGTCAGTCGTTGCCTGGCATCGGCGTGGCCCATGCCGCTCGGCTCTGGTCGGCAATCTGGGGCAACCAGAAGCCGGCCTCCAGAACGCTTCTGGTTGACGGGGGGGCATTGACGCATGCTCGGGATCTGCGCATGAGCCCAGAGGTGCGGGAATGGCGGACGGATTGCCCCGTGGGGAAGGCGCGAGGGCAACTGGTCGCGAAGGACGACGGAACGGGGTACGAAGAGACAGAACAACCGTACGGCATCCCCGCCATGGGGGACATCGTACGGTCTCATTTGAGCCGACGCGGAGTCTCGGCCCGGCCGTCCTGCACCGGGCGCGGGACTTCGTTGTGGAGGTCGGACCTACTTGCCGTGCCCGAGCCCGCTGTCGACGAGGTACTTGAAGCTGGCACCGATGGCTTCCATCATGTCGGTGTCGCAGCGGTCGAGCTCGACGATCAGCCAGCGCGCGGCGGTGGCGGCGGCGACGATGGGGGGGAAGTTCATCTTGCCGGTGCCGGCCGCGAGCAGGGCTTCGCCCTTGACGAGCGGACCGTCCTTGATGTGCAGCAGGTCGGCCTGGGGGCCCAGGGCGGCGACGAACTCGGGGGCGCTCTGCCCGCCGACGGTGACCCAGTAGGTGTCTACCGTGAAGTAGAGCTTGGGGCAGAGGGCGGCGAGTTGCAGCAGAGCGGGCTTGCCCTCGATCTCGCTGTCGATCTCGAAGGCGTGGTTGTGGTAGCCGAAGGTCATGCCGCGCTCTTCGCAGTTGGCGATGGCCTCGTTGAAGAGGGCTGCGGCTTGCTTGAGGGCATCCATCGTCTTGTAGCTGTCGGGAGAGTAGTAGGGGCAGACGATGCGGCTGGTGCCAAGGGCCTCGGCTTCGTCCAGGAGCTGGTTCTTCTTGTCGCCGACCGGGGTGCCGGCCTGGTAGCCGGACACGACAAGGCCCAGGTCGCTGATTCTCTTCGCGGCTTCGGCCACGTCGCCGCCGGGAACGCCGCAGGGCTCGACGCCCACATAGCCCATCGCGGCGATCCGGCCGATCGTCCCCCAAAGATCCTCCTTCATCTCTTCGCGAACACTGTATAGCTGGACGGAAATGGGTTTCGTCATGGCTCTCGCCTTTTCTTCTGACTGGTTCCTGAGGTCGCGGCGGCACGTGGGGCTGCCCGGGCTGTGATGGCAACACAGTACCTTGCCTTGTGCTCGCACAAATCCAATCTGGTTCGTCCGGTTTGCGGGTTGCCGATCCCATTATCTCTCTTGAGAGTGGACGAATCTCTCGTTTCCGGCTTGCCCGACGCTGGCAGACCGCCTACGGTCACCCTCGTCCCCAATGAGGATTCGCTTCATGGCAACCGACCTCGACCAACTCCGCTCCGACATCCTGACATGGCTGGATACTCTGTGGGTCGGCGACGGCTCCGCTGGCACGTTTCGCCTCACGCCAACGCATTCGCCCTGCCTGATGAGCGGGACGGATACGGCCTGGATTGCCCATTGCGTCGGTGGTCTGCCGGAGCTTGAGGACAGACGCAAGCCGTGGATCGCTTGGTTGCAGGCCAAACAGAATCCAGAATCGGGCGAGTACCTGCACGACCAGCCGAACTGCCACAAGCGCGGCCATGCTTTCTGGCAGACCGCACGGGCTTTCAACATACTGGGGGGGCAGATGCTCGCCTTCCCCGAATACCTACGCTCCGTGCTGAGCATTGCCGGGCTCCGCCACTGGTTTGCGGAGAACTCCGACTGCCACCAGACGCTGGGACTGATTCCGGTCCTCGTCAGCCTCGACGATCCGGACTATGCCGCGGCGTTCTTCGAGGAGATAGCCAGGAAGCAGGACCCGGAGACGGGTCTCTGGCCCGGCGGTGCCGGCGAGCTTGGCCACAGCTTCGCCTTCACGGTCCTGCACAACGCCGCCGGGAAGCTCCCGAACCAGGCCGGGAAGATCCTGGACTACGCGCTGGCCGTGCTCGGAGACAACCTGGCCACCGGCGCCCCGTTCGGTCGTGACGGCAACCATCCGGGCTTCAAGACCATGGATACGGTCTACCTGATCGGTCGCCTGTCGGCCCAGCTTGATTGCCGCCGGAGCGAGAGTCTGGACCTACTGAACCAACTGGCGGACCGCTTTGTCGCCAGCTTCTTTGCCCGCTGGCAGGACCCGGCGAGCCGTCCCGACACCCATAGTCTCCTGGCCAACCTTCACACCTTCGGGCTCCTGTCGGAATCTCTGCCGGCACGGTTCCCCAGTTCGCGCCTCTGGCGGTTCGACTGGGACCAGGCCGACCTGTATTTCTGTCGGCCGATTGCGGAACAGAGCCGCGCCAGACACAAGGAATGAAGCCATGCAGTCGAGCCGACGTACCGGAGGACTGATGCCGATGGAACTGGGCCGGGCCTTCGCCTGGAGTTGGGCTCTCGTGTTTGGCTTGTGGCTGGGAGTGGAGGCAAGTGCCGCTCCCACGGGCAACGCGCCGGAGACGGGTGCCAGGGCACCGCTTGCGGAGTGGCAGGCGAACGCCTGTCTCGTGTTCTTCGGCGACAGCATCACCGACTTCGGCTGGTACCTGCCCTATGTGCAGCTTGGCTTGGCCTGCAGGATGCCCAAACTGGGGCTGAGGGTCGTGAACGCGGGGGTTGGCGGCGACACAGTCGGCCGGGCGATGTACCGGCTGGACTTCGACGCGCTCCGCTTCAAACCGCAGCGCGTATGCGTCCTGATGGGCTGCAACAGCCTTCCCCGCAGCTCCTACGCGACCCAGGAGGATACGGCACAGAAACAGGCGGCAATCGAAGGGGCAGAGGCGGAGATGAGGAAATGCCTCGCGGCGATCCGGGCCTCCGGAGCCGAGCCCGTGTTGTTCTCCCTCACGGCATACGACTCCTACAACACCACGTCATCCACCAACTACCGGTACCTGAACGAGATCGGATTCAAGGAACTGAACGAGCGCTACCAGGCGCTGGCCGCTGCTACCCAGGTCCCGTATGTGGATCTCTGGAGTGGAATGACGGCGATCATGCAGCAGAGCCCGGAACACGAGTTCTGCGGCAAGGACCGGCTCCATCCGAGTCGCACGGGGCATCTGATCGTCGCGCTGGAGATGCTCCAGGCGTTTGGCGCGTTCGACCATCCGGCATCGGTCACGGTTCAGGGCGAGGCGGTCCAGACCGAGAACGCGACGGTCGAGGACCTGAAACGCGGCGAGGGCACCGTTTCCTTCCGGTACACTCCACTGGCGCTGCCGTTTCCCTCGGATGCGAGCTACGCCGAACTGGCGGCCTGTTCGGCCCTGCCGGACGCGGCGAATCGCGAGATCATCCGGATCGTTGGGCTTCCTCCCGGCGAGTATGCGTTGCAGGCCGACGGGACGACCATCGCGAAGCGGACAGCGATGCAACTCGCCGACGGGGTCAACGTGGCGGCCCTGGAGACGCCGAATCAGCTTCAGGCGCGCAAGCTCCTGCCTCTCATGGCGGAGTTCCATGCCGGCACGGTGCCGCTGCGCAAGATCGCCGCGTGCAAGATGATCGCGCGCCAGGAGGGGGCCGACTTGAGCGACACGCCCGCCGTCGACCAGACCCTCGACGCATGGCTGGAGAAGTGCCGACAGCCCCCCGGACAGAACTACCAGGGGCGCAAGCAGGCGGTCGAGATCTACCGGCAGAACCGTGATCGCCAGGCGGAACTGGAAAAGCGGCTCGATGATCTTCGGGCGCGGATGTATGCGCTGGCGACGCCGCAAGCGTTCGAACTGACGGTCAAGCGGATCGGGGATGCGCCCGCGGTCTTCTACGTGGATCCCCAGGGAGACGACGGGAACCCCGGCACGAGGGAACGGCCGCTGGCGACCTTCGAGGCCGCGCGCGACGCGGCCCGCAAGGCCCCCGCCGGTACCATCCGCCGGATCGTGGCATTGCCGGGCGACTACTATCTGCCCCGGACACTCGGACTGGATGCGCGGGACAACGGGCTCATCGTCGAGGGCGAGGACAGGCAGAAGACCACGCTGTATGGCGGCCCGAGGATCGCGGAATGGCAGCGCGACGGCGACCACCTGTGGTACGCCGAACTGCCGGGCGTGAAGGAGGGGAAATGGGACTTCCGTGCCCTCGTAGTCGATGGCCGCCTGGCCGACCGTGCCTGCCTCCCGGCCACCGGCGCGTTCCAGAATACGGGAACATGGAACCAGAAGATGCTGCCCGCCCTGATGGGGTTCTGGGAACGCAAACCGACCCACGAAGAGCTGGTCACCATGCCCTACGACCCCAAGGACATTCCCGCGACCCTCGACGTGCGCAACGCCGAGGTGCGGATGTTCCACACCTGGAGCGCGTCCCTCGTCGGCGTCGCCAGCAACGACACCCAGCACCATGCGCTGATCTTCTCCTCCGAGCCGAATGCACCGGCTGGCACCAGCGGCAAACGCGCCTACGTGATCCTCAACACCCGCGAAGGCATGACCCGGCCGGGCCAGTGGTATCTCGACCGCACGGCAGGCCGGCTGGTCTACTGGCCGCAGGAGGGCGAGGACATGACGGCGCTCAAGGTGATTGCGCCGGCCATGGAGGAAATCGTCCGGATCGCGGGTGCTCCCGAGAAGAAGGCCCAGAACATCACGATCCGCAATCTCACTTTCAGCGGGACGACCGCCCCCCTGCACACGGCGGGATTCGGCGGGGCCGGGTTCCCGGGAGCGGTCGCCCTCGACCAGGCCAACGGTTGCGTGCTGGATCGCCTGGATATCCGCGAGATCGGCGGGCTGGGCATCCGGGCGGAGAATGTCTCCCATTGCCGTGTGGCGGGGTGCAACGTCCACCATATCGGCGCACTGGGCGTCAAGATCTCGGGAACGGACACGGAGATAGCGGACAACCACATCGATCATGTCGGCATCTACTATCCCAGCGCGGCCGCATCCATGATGGGAGGGCAGGGGCTCCGCATCTGCCGCAACGAGATCCACGACGCCCCGTACTCCGGCATCATCAGTGGCGGCAAGGGCAACCTGATCGAGAACAACCTGATCTACCGGGTGATGCGCGTGATGCACGACGGGGCAGCCATCTACGGCGGCATGAACGCATGCGTGATCCGCGGCAACGTGGTCCGAGACGTGGTGGTGGTCGGCAAGGGCTACGGGGCCTCCGCCTACTACCTCGACGAGGGGGCGCGGGACTGCGTGATCGAGCGCAATGTCGCGGTGGGCGTGCCGACCCCAACCCACAATCACATCACCTACAACACGGTCGTCCGCGACAATGTGTTCGTTGCGGATGGCGACATGACCGTCTCCTTCCAGGGCTCTTCGAAGTGTACCTTCGAGCGCAACACCCTGATTGTTCCCGGGCAGTTCAAGGTGACGCAACCGAACGCCGTGAGGAGTTGGGAAGGGAACATGGTCTTCCGGGGCGGTTCGGCCGGCGGTGCCGCGCCGCAGCCCTGCACGATTGGCGGCGACAAGCCGGAGGCGCGCGCCCTTGCCCGCAAGTCCGAGGCGGTTCTCGCGACCCGGGTGGACAAGGCCCCGGTCCTCGATGGCGAGATCACGGTAGCCGAGTGGCCCGGCAAGCTGTACAACCTGGATCGCCAACCGTCACGGCTGCCCGGTTGCGGTCCGCCTGCGTCCCTGAAGTGCGCGAGCGATGGCGAAAATCTCTACGTGGGGGTCATCGTGTCGCTGTTCAATCCGGCGGTGCTTCGCGACGGTAGCGTCTGGGGCGAGGACGACGGGGTCGAGATCTGTATCGCGGGGAAGACGCCCGACGGTCACCCGGCGGTGTTCGTGGTGCGGGGCTTTGTGAACGGGACCACCCGCAGCGTGACCGATGCGGGCGCGCCTGCGGCGGCGGCCGAGAGCCTCGGGGAGGCGGTGCGCTTTGCGGTGAAGCCGATCAAAGGGTCGGCGGGGAAACCCCGTGGCTGGCGCGCGGAATGGGCAATCCCCCTCGCTGCCCTGGGACTGAAGCCCGAGGGAGACACGACCGTGCCCTTCAATGCGAGTGTATACCAGAGCGAATTCGACGAGTGGCACTGCTGGGAAGGCACGAGCGCCAAGACCTGGCAGGAACAGGATGCGGGTCGCCTGGAGTTCCCGCAGAGCGGCAAGAAGGACTGAACCCGGTCCGCGTGCGTGACCCGGTCCGGTACCGGCCCCTACTTCCCAGGCGTGGCCAGACCGATGAGCGCGACATCGAAGCCCTGGGCGACGACCTCGATGCCCGTTGCATCGCGATTGTCCAGCCCGAGGTCCTTCAGGGTGAAGGCGATCCCCGAGATCACGCCGCTTCCATGGTCGCCATTCGTGCCCCAATGCCAGGGCGCCGCCGGGGTCAGGTCCGGCAGATTGGGGAGAGTCGGGAAGGTGAAGGGGGCACCCAACCGGAAGCCCTTGGCGTTGATGGCGTAGATCCGGGGCTCGTCGGTGTCCTGGCCGGCCGTGTAGTCGGCTAGGAAGATCAGGCTGGTGTCGGTGAAAGCATCCCCGAACTGGGCCTTGAAGTCCACGTTCCCTGCGAACGTGCGAAGATTGAGTCCGTCCCCTATGGCCTCGGCGAAGGTGCCTGGGATCGGCAGTTCCTCCAACGTCCCCATGTTACCCCCGGTGATCGCTTGCGTGGAGGCGGGAGGCACGAGCCGGGTGTAGGCCGTTTCGCCGACGGTGATGGCGGTCACCCGTCCGGTCTCATCGGCGACGACCGATTGGATCGGCGTGGTAACCTGCGGGATCGACTCGGGCTTCTGCAACCCGGAGTTCACCAGTATGAAGAGGTCGGTGTCGCGCTGGAAGGCGGGATTCTTGGGTAGCGTGCCGTGGGTGCCTTCGTACTCGCGGTACTCGATGCGGTCGCGGGGCTGTTTGGCGTAGCGGATCATCATCGACTCGAACAGCCGGTTCTCCTCCTGGCGGGAGGGGTAATCGTTGTCGCCGCACTGAAGGAGGATCGGGAACGGCGTCTTGCGGATGTGGTACATCGGGGCGTTCTCGTCGCAAACCCCCTGCTGCACGTTGTAGCCGAGTTGCTTGCGGACGGTGAAGTGAGTGATCATCTGACCGCTCTGCAGCAAGAGGCCCGCCAGCTTGTCCGCATCGATTCCCTCGGCCTGCAAGTACTGCTTGTCCATCCCGAGCATCGCCGCCAGATAGCACCCTGCGGAATACCCGCCGATGAAGATCCTGTCCGGGTCGCCCCCGTACTCTGCGATATGCCTGAATGCCCAGGCTGTCGCCGCCGCGCAGTCCTGGAGGTACGCCGGGTGTTGGCAGTTCGGATAGAGGCGGTACTCGACCGTGATCACCGCCACTCCCTTCTCGGTCAGGTGAGTAGGGCCGCCCCGTGATCCGCCGGTAAGGCCGCCGCCGTGGAAGTAGACCAGAGTCGGGAACTCCTTTGCCCCTTCGGGCAGATAGAGGTCCAGCTTGGACATCTTCTCGCGGTAGGCGTCGTCCGTGGGCTCGGTCAGGTAGGAGATGTCCTTGTGGACGATCGCGCTACCGGCAGACAGGACGGATGTCAGTAGCGCGATGGCGAGTACGGCGAGTCGGGGGGCATTCACAAGTCTTGCTTTCCTGCATTCTGGACAGGGCCTGAGTATACCATACATGCGGGCGAGGGACGCTCCGCTCCGCGGAGTCGGGCAACGCTAGAACATGAAGACGGGCTTGTCCTGGCCTTCGTCGTCCGTCGCCTGAGCGCTTGCGGACGCAGCTACGCATTGCATGTCCAGATCATCGAAGACACGGACGTGATCGACCTCGAAGTAGTCCGGCAGGACGGCCTGGTTTAGCAGTTCGCAGCTCTTGCCTTCGGTCCGGTACCCGTGGCATTCGGTCGATACCAGGATGAACTGCTCGACCTGGGAGACCGGCCCGGTCAGCACGCCGCCGCAGGGATTGCCGGCGGCATCGTACTCGGGGGCAAAGTCCTCCGGATTCGGGGAGACGCGGCCGATCAGTTTGCCGTCCACGTAGAACGCATAGCCGGTTGGGCTCCAGTCCACGCCGTAGTAGTGCCAGCCATCGGGCGTCTCCACATGGTCCCAGCGGAAATGGCGGGAGCCCTTCACGTTCTTCCCGTAGCCGCCCCAGATGTTGCCGCCGATCATCTTGTTCTCGGTGTAGAGCCGGTAGTTCTCCATAATGTCGCATTCGACCCCGCCATAGGCCGCGTTCGGATGGCTCCCGATACCGGGGGCTTGCAGCCAGAAGGCGGAATGCCAGCCGTCGTACTTCGGGAAGCGACAGCGGATCTCGTAGTAGCCGTAGCGATGCAGGAACTTGGGCTCGTCCCATTCGCCGAAGGGCCAGAAGCCGTTGGTGTCTCTGGGCTTGTCGAAGGTCATGCCGCCGGTCTGTAGGTGGGGGGAGGAGAAGGACCCATCCGCGTTCTTCACCAGATGCAGGCGCAGGTTGCTGTTCCCGTCCAGCTCGACGCCTTGGTCCGTGAATGCAGGGAAGCGCTTGCCCCAGAAGTTGAGGCGGAAGTTCCATTTGGAGCGGTCCAGTTCCCGTCCGTCGAACTCGTCGTTCCAGACGAGTTTCCAGGTCTTGCCTTCGGGCAGCAGACTATCCGCGTGGTTGTCGAATCTGGCGTTCTTCATGTTTCCGTGATCCCCTATGGGCTATGCGGGCTCGACCCCGTTATCCTAGCTCGCCTACCAGCTTTGTCCCGCCGAAAGGCGCATCATGCCTGGCCGATCCACGAATTCGTCGGACGCGCCCGTCTCGCTGTAGCGGCCAAATCACGGTTCCGGGCACCCGGACAGCGCGCCGGGGTCGGCCAGACGCCCCGCAGCACCGTCTGGCCAAGTCGCGGCCTGCGTCTACGGGAGATCCGCCGCCACGCCAACCCAACCCCCGGCGGCTGCGTACGCGGAGCGGTACATCGCGTCGAGAACCGACTGGGTACGACGTCCCCCGCGTCCGTCGCAGACCAGAGGCGCGCCTTGCCGTAGCGCCGCAGCCATGTTGTCGGCCGCATTGAGCCACTCGCACGGCACGGCCCGCGGTGCCGTTTCGGTCCACTTCCCCCCCTGGAACCACTTGGTCTCGGGCTTCCCGAACGGGCCGCCGCCAACTTCGTAGTAGGCACCCGCGGTGCCGTGTATCTCCAAGTGCGAATACCAGGTCGAGTGCGGAAAGCTGGTGGTGGCGGTGAAGGTGACGACCATGCCGTTCGCGTACCGCCAGACTGCCGTGCCCAGATCCTCGGCCTCGATGTCGTGATCCTGCGTCCAGATGTCGCACCGAACCTGCTCCGGAATCCCGAGAACGAACAGGATTTCGTCGATGTGGTGAATGGCCTGGTTCGACAGCACCCCGCCGCCGTCCCAGCGGCGCGTGCCGCGCCAGCCGCCGTTCTCGCGGAAGTAGTCCATCGTGCGCTGGATCTTCAGGGAGAACGTGGCGCTGAGCGGGCGGCCCAGATCGCCTTCCGCAACCGCCATCTTGAGCGCGTTCAGACTCGTCCCGAAGCGTCGGTTGAAATCAACGGCCAGAAGCCGGCCATTGGCTTCCGCCGTGCGGATCATCCGGTCGCACGCCTCCAGACTGGCCTCCATGGGTTTGGTCGAGATCACGTGCTTGCCCGCTTCGAGAGCGCGGATGGCGATCTCGGCGTGGCGACCGGTCTCGGTCAGCACGTAGACCACCTCCACCTCGTCCTTGTCCAGCCACTCCTGGATGTCGAGCGTGTAGGGGACTCCGAAGGCGTCCGACGACCGCTTCGCCCGTTCCTCCACCAGATCGCAGACCCCAACCAAGCGGGTGCCGGGAGTCTCCGTCACGGCTCGACTGCGGTTGTGTCCCATGCCAAGCCCGACCACCACAAACCGCACGGGATCTTCCTCCCACGCACGGGAGACGGCTGGTTTCGGGGCCGACGAGTAGGCCTGCGTCCCGGGGGCTGCCGACGGCCACGCCGCCTTGATCACGTTCACCAGGCGTCGGGACATCTCCTCGTTGCTCACGGTCTTGTCCGGGTTGTGCGTCTCGATGGAGACCGGACCGGAGAACCCGACGTCCTGGCACAGCGACAGGATGGGTTCGTAATGGATATCGGACAGCGGATTGAGGCCGGGAATCGCCCGGCGCGCTTTGACATGGATCCCGATCGAGCGCTCCGCCATGAGTCGGACGAACGCCGCCTCGTCGGCCATGCGTTCCTCGCAGTCCCACCCGTTGGCCACGTCCCACGCGACGCCCCAGTCCTTGACCCCCAGCGCATCCACCACCGTGCGGGCTTCTGCTGGCGTGACGCCGCAGTTCTCGAACGCGAGGCGCAGTCCGGCCGCCTTGGCGCGGGAGGCCAGCGGCGCGAACAGCTCCAGAACCTTGGCCAGTTCGTCCGGACGCACGGCCAGCGCGCCCTGCAACTCGGCGTCCTGGGGTTGCCAGTAGTGGAAGGTGCGGATCAACCGGCAGTCCAGCGCATCGGCGGCCCGAATCAGCCCCTCCAGCTTCTGCTCCTCGGCCCGGCAGCGGTCCCCGCCCGGCAGATGCACCTTGGCCAGCGACGACTGGAGACAAGCCACGGCGAGGCCGTTGGCATCGCACAGCGCCCTGAGTTGCTTGAGCTCCGCCGCCGACAGCGCGTGGATCTCCTTCCCGAAGATCCGACTCCGGAAATCGACGTGCGTCAGCCCCCAGGAGCGGATAATGGGCAAGGCTTCGGTGACGTCCAACGCCAGTTCGTCGCTGAAGATCGAGATGAACATGAGAGCTGTCTCCTAACCGCGTGAGTACGTGGAACCGATGAGCGTGGCCGTGCTCGGGCCCACGTCACGATAGGAGTTTCCCGTCCCTCGGACAACTGCCGAATCCGTGCATTCATGCGCGGTATCCGATCAGCACGCGGGCGGATGCCAACGATATTTATCCATCCGAGCGAACGCCGCGTGCGCGGTATTCGGAAGGTGTTCGCCCGGTTGTGCGCCGGAAAATCGCGTTGAAGTGGCTGGTGGACGAGTACCCGGTCTCGCAGGCGATGTCCGAGACCGACAGAGACGAACCAACCAGGAGTTGCTTGGCGAAGAGCATGCGCATCTGGGTCAGTCGCTGCACGGGCGTCTCGCCAGTCACCTGACGGAACAGCCGGGCAAGGTGCGGTTCCGAGACCCCTGCCGCTGCCGCGACTTCCGCCCGCGTGAGCTGGCGGTGTAGGTTGCGTCCCATGAACACCCCGGCGCGTCTGACCACGCTCCGGCGG
>QKCY01000288.1 GCA_003245525.1 Victivallales bacterium
GTTGCAGGGATCGATGGGATGGTGAATCCAGCGCCGGCTGCCATCATCCTCCAGGACCTGCTCCCACCAGGAGAGACCGTAGGCGTGGGATTGGCCCACGATCAGGTCGCCCACGCCGTTCCCGGTCAGGTCCGTGACGATGACCGGGATACTCGCCGATCCGAGGTTGAACTCGGGATGCCAGATCCATTCCTCGGCAAAGGGTTGTTCGGGCGCTTCCAGCCAGCCGCCGGTCAGCACGAAATCCCCCCGCCCCTTGCCGGAGACGTCGCCGAAACCCAGGCCATGTCCCTGCTTGCCCTCGTAGATGGGATAGACATCGAAGGTAGCCGCCGCATCGAGGCGCGGCTTGTAGACCCGCAACGGACCGTTGGGGGTGTTGGGGACGATCTCCAGCTTCCCGTCGCGGTCCACGTCCCAGGCGCGGGTCGTTTCCACGTTGCCGACCTCGGCAATGATGTGTTCCGGCCACTCCGCACCCGGCACGCCGGGATTCTCGCGCCAACGGATGGTGTTGCCCCACCAACCGCCGGTGATGAAGTCCGGACGACCGTCGCCGTTCACGTCGAGGGCGATGGTCGAGAAATCGTCGTAGTACTCGCCCTCGGCCCGGACCGTGCCAATCCGGAAACGCTCGCGGAAATCCGGGCCCTTGTACCACCATTCGCCGGAAACGATGTCCAGCACACCGTCGCCGTCCACGTCGCAGAAGGCGGCGGATTCGAACCGTTCGTCGGCAATCGTTTCCTTGGCGAAACGTAGCGGCATGGGAGGAACTCCTTGGGGTTGGCGATCAGCGGAGGCGCAGATAGTCTCGCGCCAATTCCAGATCGCGCAAGGCCTCCGCCGCCTCGCAGGGAGCGGATTCGCCCCGGACGAAGCGCAGGAAGTTGCGGGCCTGCCGGAGCATGGCGTGTTCCGGCGGCATCTGGGGCGACCGGGTCAACCCATCGCGGGCGTCGAAGGCCGTGACCGTCCCCGCCAGATTGCGCACGAGCGGCGCGGGCAGATCAAGCCGCAACCAGCCCTTCTCGAAGGTGACCAAGGCCGATTCCTGCCAGCCCTGCTTGGTGGTGTAGGGGCTCATCTCGATGACCGCTGGCACCCCGGATACGCTCCGGGCGGCCAGCAGCACCCCGCTGGGCTCCGCGTAGGTCATCGAGTAATCTTCGCCCAACAGGAAGCGGAGCAGGTTCACCTGGTGGATGTAGTAGTTCACGAAGGCGATATAGGCCCGGAACTGATCGGGCGTCAGATCGGGGTCCGGCGGATCGCCCGGCAAGGCAGGCGCGGGATCGTCGGTCCGGATCAGGTCCCCGAAGCCCCCGGCGATCCAGTCGCCCGCAGGCATGGTGATGCGCACATAGGTCAGCCGTCCCCAGTCGCCCGTAGCCCGCAAACGGTCCAACTCCGCCTTCAGCCATTCGGTCGCCGGATCGCTCCGTTTGTGGTAGCCGACCATCACCCGGCTGCCGCTGGCGGCCAGAACGGAGAGAATGCTCCGGGCCACCCCCACCGAGGACGCCAACGGCTTCTCGATGAAGATCGGCAGACCGGACGCCGCCAACTCCGGCAGCAGCACTCCGTGCCGGGTGAAGGGCTGGGAAGCCACGAGGGCGTCGAGTCGCTCCGCCGCCAGCATGGTTCCCGCGTCCGCATACACCTTGGGAACCCCGTAGCGAGCCGCCACCCGACGCCCCAGTTCGGGACGCAGTTCGGCCAAGGCCGCCACCTCGCACTCTTCTCCCAGCATCGCGTAGTTGCGCAAATGGGCGCACTGCCCCATCGCGCCCACGCCGACAAAGCCGATCTTGAGGTGGGACATGGGCCGAAACTCCTAGAGGATGATTACTCCTCCCGGGGGTTCTTCCAGAACACGTTGTAGACATCGCCCGCGCGACCATTCTCAACGTGCCCATCCGCATAGGTGATATTGACCGCCGCGCCCGAGTGAATGGTCGGAGTCAGGCGATCGGGAGTCGCGCCGTACATGTAGGTTTCCGCGCCAGCAGGCTGCCAGCAGATGGCATCGCAGAGAAGACCCGTTGACGACGTCGACGGCAGGGAGGAGAGCATCTTGCCGTCGTAGTAGTAGTTGACCTCAAAGACGAAGGTGCCATTGAGGAACCCCATGTAGCCATCGTCGATATCGCTCTGGCTGATCTCCCAGTCGAGAGTGGGGCAGGTGAAGACCTTCACTTCATTGCCCGTATAGGACTGTAGCATCTTGGCAAAACGCCCGTCGCGAACCTGTTCCGACACCTTCACCGCACGGTTGTCTTTCCAGTTGGCGTAGTCGCCCTCGGCCGTGGGGGCACTGCTGCTATCGTGGGGAATGGCATCCCAGCGCGACCCGTTCTTGTACAGGGACCGCGGGAAGCGATTGTTGTAGTCGCCCGTGTACATGAAGGCAGCCTGGCCGATCTGCTTCATGTTGCCGGCGCAGTTGGCCTGTTGCGCCTTCTCCCTTGCCTTGGCAAGGGCGGGCAGAAGCATGGATGCCAGGATCGCAATGATGGCGATGACCACCAGCAGTTCGATCAGGGTGAAGCAATGCGCGCGTGAACGATAGGTGGCGGACGTCATGGATCCCTCTCCCTTGTTTTGAGGCGTCGCCAGATCGCGGGTATTCTGCTCCATCCTCCAGGCTGGCGACATCGACCTGTGGCGGTCGTGCGCAGAGTACCCAACTGTATGATTGAAACTAGCACGCCCAGGTGGCGAATCAAGCGATCAGTCGCTTGATTGCATTCCGTCCCAGAGGAATCCCTGGTCGAACCACGCCCCGCCCTCGGCAAAGGCTTCGGGGGCGGCGAGTTCCAGATAGGTGCGCAGTTCGTCGCGGACGACCGCCGCGTCCTCGACCAGAATAAGGTCGCGGTCCAGCGAGGCGCGGACGGCGGCGGGAGAGACGGTGTCCGCAAACTCCGGGGGTAGCACTTTGACCGCCGCGTCCAAATCCACGTTCAGACGCCCGGCGGCGGTGTGCATCGCGGCCACCAGAGCCGCAACCCGTTCGGGGTACACCTGCAGCAACCGTTCGTTGACTGCCAGCCCCGCCCAGGGGATCCGAGCCCGCCCCTGGTTTCGGGAGGCGTAGGCGTCCTCCAGCAGGAAAGACAGGTGCAGATCGGGCAGTTTGGCCAGCATGGTGGAGACCAAGGGCTCGGGCAAGAGGGCCGAATCGATCTTGTGCTGGGCCAGCAGCATGGCGATCTGCTTGCCGTCCAAGGGTTCGAAGGCGACCCGTTCGGCCTCGGCTCCCAACAGGCTCCGCAGCAGGGGAACGGCCGGGGAACCCTTGGGGGCGTAGGGCAGAGTCCGGTCCAGCAGGTCGGCAGGAGTGACGACGGCAGCGTCGAAGCTGACCACGCTCATCTTGCGCCAGCCAGTGACCGCCACCAGCACCACGGGAGCCCCCAAGGCCCGCGCTCGCGCGAAACCCTCGGTATGGCCCAACCAGAAATCCCCCTCGCCTGCCAACAAGGCCGCCTGCAACTGGGTCGGCTGCCGCCAGGTCTCGGTCCGCAACCGGAACGTGGCCCCCGCCGTATCGTCCTGGACTGCCGCCCAGATGGGCAACTGCGGGGTGGTGGCGCCGGGGTTGGTGCAGAAGCGCGCTTCGGGAGCCGCCGAGCCCATGGACGAGGCCACGGTCCCCGAATGCTCCTCACGCAAAGCCAGGACTCCCCCGACTATCGCTGCCGCCAGGAACAACGCCACAATGACGCGGGGTCCCCAGTGGGATTGCCCTGACTTGGCCGTCTCAGTCGACACAGCGCACCCCCCAGCCCTGGAGGGTCGAGCACACAAAGCCCAGACAGCGTTCCTGCGCGGCCCGCTGGTCCGCACAGTCCAGGATCGGCGGACCGAACGCCATATGCACATCCCGGTCGGGAAACACCGGACCCAGATCCTTCAGCCAACGGCCGTTCTCCAGGAAGTCCGTCTTCAGGGCGAAGGGAATGATCGGCACGTTGGCCCGGCGAGCCAGCTTGACGCCGAGGGAATTGAACCGGCTCACGGGGAAATCCGCGCTCCGGGTCCCCTGCGGGAAAATGATCACCGAGCGCCCGCGCTCCAGCCGTTCCGCGCCATCCCGCAACACGTTCGCCAGGTCGTCGCGCGGGTTCTCCCGCCCCACCGTGATCGCCTCCTGGGCGCGGCTGACCGGCCCCATGAGCCAGTTCCGGGCCAGGCTTTCCTTGAGTACGAAACCCGCCGTCTTGTAGGGCAGGATCGCGGCGGGCAGCAGGAAGGTCTCCAGCATACTCATGTGGTTGCCGACGAAGACCACCGCTCCCGGCGTGTCCACGATGTGCTCGATCCCGGTCACGTGGACCTTGGTCCCGCAATACTCGACCGCCTGCAGGATATCCTCGGCCCGTCCGGCGAAGGCCTGGTCGTCGAACTCTCCCCGAACCGCCTGCCGACGACCATGCAGCAGAACCGGAATCGTCTTCCGGTAGAAGTGGAAACGCACCCAGGGAAACAGACGGCACGCCAGCCCCGGACGGTTGGTCTCGGCAGTATGGTAGGCAGGAGGATTCAGCAACGGCATGGCAACACTCGCAATGGTGACACGTAGGGAAAGAATGTAACAATTCCGGGTCGGCGGTCAACACCAGGCAATGATCGTCGATCAGGTCCCCCTCATTTCCCCAGCATCCGCCGCAGCCCATGCCAGAACGCCACGTGGCCCCGCCCGATCAACTGCCACTGGTCGCGCAGGCACTGGCCCAGGAGCACCATTCCGGCTCCCCAGCGACCGGAAACCACGACTGCCGCCAGGAACAGGATCACGACGTTGCCCAGGGCGATGATGGCCACCGAGAGCGGGCGCCCACAGTGCAACAGGTCCTGCTGCCCGAGGGCCAGAGCCCACGCGGTGAGCGCCACATGGAAGCCATAGGTCGCCCCCAAGCCCACCGCGAAGAGGAAGCTGGCCCCGTTGGACGGGTAGCCGGCAATGGCCAGATAGACCCCATAGAGGCCAATCCAGATCAACGAGAACAACGGCACGAAATACGGGGCCAAGGTGATGACCGCATTGGGGTCCTCCACATATACACTGCCCCCGTTCTTCCCGATCCGGAAGGCCCCGGTCCGGCGGCGGAAGGCTTTGGCCACCAGCCAATGGGTCAGTTCATGGCCGAAGATATAGGCCCGGCGGCCCCGGAACCCCAGACAGAAAACGCCGACCACGCCCAGGAAGCCCAACAGGGCCGGCAACCCGTCCCGCCGCACTTCGGTGGCGCCCCCCAAGGCGATCGTGGCCCGGGCCAGGGCCAGGGCCACGAACAGCAGCAGGCAGGCCAGGCCGAACCGCAGAGCATGGCGGAGCAGTGGCCGCATGGCTTAGTCGAAGCTGCGCCGACCGCCCAGCGCGCGCGCCATGGTGGCGGCGTCGGCATAGCTCAGGTCGGCCCCCACCGGCACCCCGGCCGCAATCCGGGTGATGCGCACCCCCGCCTCGGCGAACTCGGCCGCCAGGAAATGCGCCGTGGCCTCGCCCTCCACGTCCGGACTGGTGGCCAGGATCAGCTCGGCGACTTCGCCGCCCTGGAGGCGGTCGTGCAGTTCGGCAATGCGCAGGCTCTCGGGTCCAACCCCTTCGAGCGGCAACAGGCGGCCTCCCAGGACATGGTACAGCCCCCGGTAGCAGCCCGAGGACTCGAACACCGGAATCTGGGTTGCCACTTCCACGACGCAGATCAGGGAGCGGTCGCGGTCGGGAGCGGCGCAGATCCGGCAGCGCTCGCCGTCGGCCAGATTGCCGCATTCGTGGCACCAATGCACATTGGCCCGCAACGCCGCCAGTTCCTGCCCGAAGCCCTGTAGCAACTCCTCCGGCCAGTCGAGCAGCGCCAACGCCAGGCGCGACGCCGTCCGCCCCCCTACCCCCGGCAACCGCTGGAAATAGGCCACCAACCGGCGCAAGGCCTCAGGGTAGCTGTCGTTGGCGCTCATCCCTGCGACTCCCGGTTGCGCTCATTGATGCGGACATCGATGAGTTCGCCGCCGAAGAGACCGAGTACCTGCTGGACAAAGGGCCGGGAACGGGTGTCCTGTTCCTCGCGTTCGGTGGCGGGGCGGAGACCGGGCTTCTGCTCGTCGGAAAGCCCCGTCAGCCAACGCCGCACCAGGACCTTCGCCTTGGGATTGTCCACGGCACCCTGCAAGGCTTCATGCAGGAGCATCTGGGTGTCCTTGGACAGGAGCCGGGACAGATCCTCGGCAGAGATGGACTCGTCGTACCCCAACTGCAGAACCAGCCCCCGGCAGGAGGTGGGCTTCAGCATCTCGACCAGCGGCAGCAGGGCCCGTCCCATCTCGGAATGCCCCAGCCCTTCGAGCAGCTTCGCCTTGGCCGTGGGAGCATCCAGCACGGCGACCGGCGGCGACGCGACCCCGAGATCGGCTGCCAGCGGATCGTCCTCGAGCAGTTCCCCCTCGACCATCTCAAAGGCAGGCATCGGCGCTGGCTCGTCGGCGATCCGCGCCTCGAAATCAGACCGGGAGGCTCCCCGGGGAGCCTCGCCTCCGGAGTCCGACCACCGGAAAGGATGCGCTTCCTCCCGTGCGGGGGGCGGTTCCACTTCCGGCTCCGGTTCCGGCATGGGTTCCGGCTCGTAGACCAGTTCGGGAACCGGCTCCGCCTCTGCTTCCGGCTCCGCCTCTGCTTCCGGCTCCGCCTCTGCTTCCGGCTCCGCTTCCGGCTCCGGGATGCGCACCGGTGGGGGAGCCGGGGGAGGAACGGGTTCGGGTTCGGGTTCCGGTTCCGGTTCGGGCTCCGGTTCGGGCTCCACCACCACAGGTTTCGCTGGCACCGGGGCGGGAGCGGGAGCCACCGCCTCGGTCAGCGCGACGGGGGGTGGCGGCAGCGAGGGTTTGGTGTACGCAGTCGGCGCTGGCAGGTTCTCCAAGGAACCGGCCTCGCGAATCAGGTTGAGCTGGGCCAGCACGTCGTCGAGCTGGGCGCTGTGGGCTTCGAGCATCACCCGTGCCAGAGCCGCTTCCAGGTAGACGCGCTTGTTCAGGGCCGAACGGAAGGACCACTCCTGGCTCACCAGTTCCTGGAGCACCCGCTGCACCAGCCGGGCATCGACGGCCCGGCCGATGGCCAGCAGATCGTCGAGTTCGCTCTGGCTCACTTCCAGCAACTTGGCCGGAGCCTTGGCGATGGCGGCGATCAGCACATTGCGCATGAACTGGATCAGATCGCCATAGAGCCGCTCCAGGTCGCGCCCCCGCTCGGCCAGGCTCTGCACGACCCCGATGGCAGCGTCCAGATCGTTCTCCAGCACCGCCACGGCCAGTTGGCGCAGTTCCGCCCCCGAAGCCAGGCCGAAAACATCGATCACATCGGACTCGCGGATCGTATCCTCCGCCGTGAGACCGCCGCAGAAGGCGATCATCTGGTCGAAGATGGACTGGGCATCGCGCATCCCGCCGTCGGCGGCACGGGCAATGGCCGCCAGCGCCCCGTCGTCCACATAGACGCCCTCGTGGTCGGCAATCTGCCGCAGGCGGCCGACGATGAGGGGCACCGCGATCCGCCGCAGGTCGAAGCGCTGGCAGCGGGAGACGATGGTGGGGAGCACCTTGTGCGGCTCGGTGGTCGCGAACAGGAATTTCACATGCTCGGGGGGCTCTTCGAGGGTCTTCAGCAGCGCGTTCCACGCCGCCGGGGTGAGCATGTGGACTTCGTCGATAATGTAGATCTTGTAGCGGCTGCGGGCGGGCGTGTACTGCACGTTGTCTCGGATATCGCGAATGTCCTCCACCTTGTTGTGGGAGGCACCGTCGATCTCGATCACATCGAGCGACTTGCCCGCCGCGATCTCCAGGCAGGATTGGCAGCGGCAGCAGGGCTCGGCCACCAGCCCCGCCTCGCAGTTCAGGGCCTTGGCGAAGATGCGGGCCGACGTGGTCTTGCCGATGCCGCGCGCCCCCACGAAGAGGTAGGCGTGCCCCACCCGGTGCTGCAGGATGGCGTTCTGGAGCGTGCGGGTGATATGCTCCTGACCCACCACATCCGCGAAGGTCTGCGGACGCCATTTCCGGGCAAGTACTTGGTAGGCCATGGGGTCGGTCTCGCTGGCGGGTTGAGAATCTCCACGCATCCCGAATGGCAGGCCAACGGGGACGGCCAGCGGCACCTCCGCGTTGGCACTCGGCCAGAAAAAGTACCGCCGCCGCCCGGATCAGGTGTCCTACAGCGCCCAGGTCTACTGCTTAGGGCTGCTCGGTTCCCCGCCTGACCCGGTTCACAGCGTCGCTGCCGCATAGGTCCCAAAAGGGACGGCGACGGTAGGCACCAACTATAGCCCGGCCTCGCGGCCACGCAATCTCTACCGCTGACAAAACCTGAATCCCGGCCCACCGCAATGACGTCGCCCCCAGCCATGGGCTTGACCTCGCGGCCAGTGGAGGGATATTTGGCATCCCGGTGGCTCGTTTCCCTGCGATGGGCATGAAACAGATGGCACCGGCGGCACGAAGCCAGTTCCAACGCATTTCGTTGCACTCACTATTCGGGGAACGAACATGGCCCAGGCCAACGCTCCGCAGAACCCCATTGGCGCAACCCCTTTTCTGACCCGTTCGCTGGTCGACGAAGGGAGCCCTGTCCGCATCCAACACGCTCTCGACCGCGCCCGGCGGGGCGAGACGGTGACCATCGGAGTGATCGGCGGTTCCATTACCCAAGGGGCCAAGGCGTCTTCCCCCGACCGGCGCTGGGGCGAACAGGTGGGTGCCTGGTGGAGAACACATTTCCCGCAGAGCGACGTGCGCTTCGTCAACGCGGGCATCGGAGCGACCGGTTCCAACCTTGGCACCCACCGGGTCCAGGCCCATCTGCTGGGAGCCCAACCGGATTTCGTGGTCGCCGAGTACGCGGTGAACGATCCTGACACGCCTCTGGCGGCGGAGACGCTGGAGGGCCTGGTACGGCAGATCCTCGCCTCGCCCCGCCAACCGGGGATGATGCTGCTCTTCACCATGGCGCGCGGCGGCAGCAACGCCCAGGCCCGCCATATCCCTGTCGGTAAGCACTACGGTCTGCCCATGGTCAGCTTCCGGGACGCCATGTGGCCCGACGTGGAAGCTGGCCGCCTGAAATGGGAGGACATCATCGCCGACGAGGTCCATCCGAACGATGCGGGGCACAAGCTCTGCGCGGATTTCGTCACGGCGGTCCTCGACCGTCTGCTCGCCCAGTTGCCCGCCGATGGCATGCTCCCCCCCATCCCCTCCATGCCAGCTCCGCTCCACACCGACCTGTTCGAGTTCACCGCCATGTACAACGCAGCCACCCTGGCGCCAGCAACCAACGTGGGCTGGACGCAGGCGGAAAAGGGTCCCTTCGGGCCGGTCTGGACCGCCGACAGCCCTGGCAGCGTCCTCGAATACCACCTGACTGGCGAGCAGTTCACCCTCATCTTCCACCGGATCCGCCAGGACATGGGACGGGTGAAGCTCATGCTCGACGACCTGTCGCCCTGCGTCTTCGACGCCTGGTTTTCGGGGACTTGGGGCGGCTATGCCGCGCGCGGGGTCCTGCCTCGGGTGCTTCCCGGCGAACACCGCCTGCGGATCGAGTTGCTCGCCGACAAGGCCGTCGAGAGCGACGGCACGCGCTTTGTTCTCCAGTCCATTCTTGTAGCCGGCCATCCCAACCAACCGGAGAGGTAGGTGCGATGCCGATTCCTGGCCCGTTTGTTGCCATCTGCCTGCTCGTGGCGGCAGGTTCTGCCCTGGCCCACTCCCCGGGAGAACTGGCCACCGAGGCGTTGCTCGATCTCAGTGTCGAGCAGCTCATGCACATCCCCGTAACCACGGCCACGCGCACCGTGAACGCCCTGGCGGACACGCCTGCGGCCGTCTTCGTCATCACGGCGGAGGACCTGCGCCGGACCGCCGTCCAGAGCCTGCCGGAAGCCCTGCGTCTCGCTCCCGGCCTCCAGGTGGCGCGCGTGGAGTCGGACAAGTGGGCTGTCTCCTCCCGTGGACTCGACGGACGCTTCGCCCGGCAGATGCAGGTCCTGATCGATGGGCGCAGCGTCTATAGCACCTTCTTCTCCGGCACCGAATGGGAACTGCTGAACATCCCCATCGCGGAGGTGGAACGCATCGAGGTGATCCGTGGCCCCGGCGGCGCGGCCTGGGGATCGAACGCCGTGAGCGGCGTGATCAACATCATCACCAAACCCGTCCCCTCGGCGACCTATACCCGGCTGACCCTGGGCACCGGAACGGAAGAGCGCGCCTATGGCCTCCTGCAACAGGCCGGTCGGCTGAACGAGACCGTCGGTTACCGGGCGTACGTGCAAGGCTTCGACCGGGACGGGGGCGAGGGACGCTTCGGGATCGATGCCGCCGACGACTGGCGGGAGCAGCGGGCCGGCTTGCGGCTGGAATGGGACGCCACCCCGGAGGACCGGGTGACCGTCCAGGGCGACTACTACCGGGGCAGGCTTGGCCAGACCCTGCTGGTCACCGATCCCGCCGCCCCGGTCCAATGGCCGGGAAGCATCGCCCTGCCCGAAGACATGCGGGCCCATGGCGGCTATTTCATGGCGGACTGGCGGCATTCCCTCGGCGGACCGGCCTACTGGGCGATCCGCGCCTATGGCCAGTACGACGACCGCAACGAACTAAGTCTCCGCGACCGGCGCGCAAGCTATGCCATCGAGTTCGAGCACCGATTGCCGACCTGGCAGGAACGCCATACCATCCTGTGGGGTGCCAGCTACCGCTTGGTCCGCGACCATATCGGCAGTTCCCCCTACATCCAGTTCGACGACGAGCAGGAAAGCATCCAGACCCTCTCCTCCTTTGTCCAGGACGAGATCACCCTCGTGCCCGAGCGGCTCTCCCTGACTCTGGGCAGCCGTTTCGAGCTCACCGACCGCAATGGCTGGGAACCCCAGCCCACTGCCCGCCTCGCCTTCACGCCCACCGCCCGCCAGACCTGGTGGGCCGCCGTCTCCCGGGCGGTGCGGGTTCCCTCCCGGATGGAGTTCACCGCGCAACGCTGGTTGCTCCAGGGCATGATGGGCCCTTGGCCCTACACGGCCGCTTTCCTCGGCTCGCCCAATCTGCGCCCCGAGGAACTGATCGCGTACGAAGTGGGCGGACGCTTCCTTCTCACCGACCGGCTCTCGCTGGATGTGGCCCTCTACTACCATGATTTCAGCGATCTCATTACCTTGGAATATGCAGAGGGCACCGCAGGAACCCTCGCCGAGGAGCTGGTCGCCGTCAACGGCTTCGACGCCTCGATCTACGGGGGGGAAGCCGCCCTCCGCTATCAGCCGACCGACTGGTGGCGGCTCGACCTCGCCTACACGTTCATGCGCGTGCATGAACACCCCCGGAGCGGGATCGACTACTACGACGATGCCTGGGACGAAAGGGACGCCCCCCGCCACCAGGCTAGCCTCCTGTCCAGCTTCCGCCTGACCCGCGATCTGGACCTCAATCTCTGGGCCCGATATGTGGACACGATCAATGACGTGGCCAGCTATACGGTCTCGTCGTACGTAACCCTCGATGCGAGCCTCCGCTGGCATCTCTCCCCGCGTTACGAGTTGATGCTTGCCGGGCAGAATCTGCTCGACAACAGTCACCCGGAGTACTATCCCTCCAGTCTGATTCCCACTGCCAGCACGAGTGTGGAACGGTCCTTCTCCATCCAGCTCGTCGTTCAACTCTAGTACCGGCAACATGGCCAAACCAGTATCCAATCTCCGCAACCGCCACTTCCGGTCCCCGGCAGGTCTCTGCCGGGTCCTCTGGGTCGTGGCCGTTGCCCTGGCCATCACCAGCCTGGGCCAGGAAGCTCCCCCGGCGGCAGAGAGCGACGCGCTGCTGGCCGCCTTCGTCTACAACTTCTGCCTCTTCACCGAATGGCCTCCCCCGGCACCCGGTGCCGAACGCCCGGATTTCGTCCTCGCTGTCGCCGGTCGTCCTTTCCCCGCCCTTGCCGCCCTCAGCAAGCGGAAGGTTGGCGGACACCAGGTGCGGATCGTGCAGCTCGGCGAGACCGAATCGCTCCCCTCGGCCTGCGACGTTCTGTTCTGTAGCGGGCTCGGCACCGAAGCCCGGGCAGAGATTCTCGGCCAGACCTCCTCCCGTCCCATCCTCACCCTGTCTCCGGACCCGGGTTTCTGCCAGGCGGGAGGGATGGTGGAGTTCTTTGTCCGCGATGCGCGGATGCGCTTCCGGATTTCCTTGGCAAATCTGAACCAGACCAAGCTGCACATCTCCAGCCAGCTCCTCAAGCTGGCCGAGGCGGTGCCGGCTGCGGCGGGAGGCAACTGACATGGTGCCCCGCCTACGCTCCATCCGCAGCAAGATTCGGTTGGCCATCGCGTTGACCAGCGCCGCCACCGTGTTCCTCCCGGTCGCGCTCCTCGTGATCACCCAGTACGCCAATGCGCGAAAAGACCTCGTGGACCAGCTCCGCGTGCTGGCCAGAATGGCAACTACCAACGTAGCAGCTCCGCTGGCCTTCGGGGTCCCCGAGGACGCCCAGATGGCGTTCCGACCACTGAAGGCTGTTCCCGACCTACGCTGCGTCGCCGTGAAGAGCACCAGCGGCACCGTGTTCGTCTCCCAGTCCTTCCACGACCACCCGGCCACCTTGTTCCCCGACGCCCTGCCCAGTGGCGACGACCATGTGTGGCTGCGGGACGAGCTTCTGCTGGGAAGCCGGATCGAAGTGGACGGCCATCGGCTGGGCACCATCTGGGTCAGTTGCGGCCTGGAGAGCTTCCGCAGCCGGATCCGCGAGATCATTTACTGGGGCATCTGCCTCTATTTCCTGGCCATTGCCCTGGCGTCTCTGGTGGCCTGGCTTCTCCAACGCATCATCACCCGCCCCATTCTGGAGCTCGCCCACGTAGCCGACCGGACCACCCAGGAAGGCCCTTCCTCCGCCCGCGCCTGCAAACGCGCCGACGACGAGATCGGCGTCCTGGTGGAGAGCTTCAACCAGATGCTGGATCGTATCGCCGAGCAGAACGAACGACTGCGCGACCGCGAGCGCTGCTACCGAACCCTCTTTTCCCAGTCCGCCATCGCCATCTTCCTCGAGAACGCCACCCACCGCGTGGTGGAAGCGAACCAGGCGGCAGCCGCGCTGTTCAACCAGTCCGCAGCAAACCTTGTCGGCAAGGCCACGGCCAGTCTCTTCCAGCTCTCCGACCCCCTGCCTACCCCCGCCCCGGGCGAACGGGTGAAAGTGCCCAAGGCTCAGGCATACCTCAGCGATGGAACCACCGTGCCCGTGGATCTGGCCATAACCGGCATCGAGGATGGCGGCAAACGCTTTTTCCTGACGAGCGCGACCGACATCACCGACCGCATCCGGGCCCAGGAGTTGCTGGTCCGCTCCCGGGACGAACTCCAGCTCCAGGTTGCCGCCGCCACGACGGAACTCCGCGAAACGAACGCCAACCTGCAGCGGGAGATGGATGACCGCCGCCGGCTGGAGCGCCAGATGATGATGTCCGAGAAACTGAAGGGACTGGGGCTGATGGCCGGCGGCATCGCCCATGACTTCAACAACCTCCTCCAGACGATTCTCGGCAACACCGATCTGTTCCTGGCCGAGGAGGAGGACTCACTCAGCGAGGAGGGTCGCCGCTGCGCCCAGGAGATCCGGCAGGCCGCCAGGGCCGCCTCCGACCTCGCGTCCCAGATGCTGGCCTACGCCGGCAAGAACGCCTTGCACATCGCCCCCTTGCAGGTGAACGACCTCGTCCGCTCCATGCTGCCGCTGTTCGAAGCGGCGGTCCCCAAGAACGCCAGCCTCGTCCTCGACCTGACCGAGGGACTGCCGCTGATCGATGCCGACGAGGGGCAACTTCGCCAGGTCATCATGAATCTGGTGACAAACTCGGCCGAGTCCCTGTCGGCCGAGGGCGGCAGCTACACCATCCACACCGGCATCCGGAACTGCGACCAGAGCTTCCTGCGCCGGACCCTGCTGCACGAGAACCTGCCCTCGGGACGCTATCTCTTCGTCGCCGTGCAGGATACCGGATGCGGGATCGATCCGGCGATGATCGAGCGAATCTTCGATCCCTTCTTCAGCACCAAATTCGCGGGGCGGGGCCTCGGTTTGGCGGGCGTGCTCGGCATTGTCCGCGCCCACCGGGCGGCGATCACGGTGGAGAGCAGCGTCGGGGAAGGCTCCAGGTTCACCGTCTTCTTCCCGGTCAGTTCCTCTGGCCCTGCCGTCATCGACGAGCCTCCTGCCGTGGTTGCGGACTGGCACGGGGAAGGACTGGTCGTCGTGGCCGACGACGAGGAGGGGGTGCGTCATGTTGCCAAGCGGATGCTGCGCCTGCTCGGCTTCCAGGCCCAAGTGGTGGAAGACGGCGAACAGGCCGTGGGGGTCGCTCGCCAACAGCATCAGCAGGTCCGGCTCTACATTCTCGATGTCAGCATGCCCGGCATCGGCGGGGTCGAGGCGGCCCGCCAGATTCTGAGCATCGATCCCGCCGCCCGCATCCTGCTCTCCAGTGCCTATGGGCGCGAACGGGTGCAGGGTGCCTTGGCCACACTGCCGACGGTGGGTTTCCTCCGCAAGCCCTATGAGCGGGAAGCGTTCCGGACCCAATTGGCCCGCGTCCTGGGCTAGACGATCACGTTGCCACGAAGGAGGCCGCCGTGACGACTCCGATTGCCCGCTGCTTTGCCGCCATGTTGCTGTTGACGCTGTGGACCAAGGCCCAGCCTATTCCGGATCAGGAGCTTCCGCTTGATGCCGCGCACTGGGTGTTCGTGGGGGGAGACTGGGCCGTTGCCGATGGGAATCTAGTACAAAGCCAGCCGGAGCGCCTGAACCGGGCGTTCTTCGCGGGGGGAGCCTGGGATTCGCCTGTGCTGGACGTCCGCTTCCGTATCCGCGATATTGGCTCGGGAGTCCAGGCCGCGGGCCTGATTCTCTGTTCCCAAGACTCCAGTTCGGGGTACCATGTCCACTACGACGCCCGCAACGACCAGATCATTCTGAGCCGCCTGCTGGGCAATGAGCGACTGGAACTCGCCCGCAAACGCGGGGTGTCCATCAAGCCCAACCAGTGGTACGAAGCCCGGGCTTCGGTCACCGACGGTAAACTGGAGGTCTTGCTGGACGGGACCAGCATGCTGACGGCCACGGACACCGCCCTGTCCGGCGGGCGCGTCGGAGTCTACACCAGCCAGGGGGCCGTGGAGTACGCCAGGGTCAGCGTTGCCGGGCAGGCTATGGAGTTGGACTCCTGGCGCGTGGTCGCGTCCTGGGAGGTGCCCCGCGAACAGCACGGGGCCGCGGTTCTGGAGACCAAGGTTATCGCCAAGGAACCAGGGCGCTATCTGGGCTGGCCCACCGTCTGCCGCCGCCGCAACGGCGAGCTGCTGGTGGTCTTCTCCGGGGACCGCGACCAGCACGTCTGCCCGTGGGGAAAGGTCCAACTGGTGCGAAGCACGGACGACGGCGCGACCTGGAGCGATCCCGTGGTCATCTGCAATACGCCCCTCGACGACCGCGACGCCGGAATTATCGAGACCCGGCAGGGCACGCTGGTCGTCAACTGGTTCACCTCCCTCGCCTTCGAGAGCTCCTGTCGCCAACGGGCGGCGGCAGGCGACGCGGTGGCCCGGCAGTGGCTGCTCCATGCCGGTACGCTCACTCCGGACGTCCGTTCCCAGTGGCTTGGCTACTGGACCCGGCGGTCCGAGGACGGCGGCAGGACCTGGCTCGATCCCGTGCGCCATGCCGGAACGACTCCCCACGGCCCCATCGAGCTAGCCGACGGACGCCTGCTCATGGTCGGTCGCAGACAGGCCAATGGCGTGATCGAGATGGTGGTCGAGGAATCCACCGACGATGCCCGCTCGTGGCAGGTCGTCGCCACCATCCCGCAGAATCCCGACGACGATCCCAACGAGTACTACGAACCCCACCTGGTCGAAGCCACGGACGGCACTCTGGTTGCCATGTTCCGGTTCCACTACCGCACGGGTCCCAAGCAAAGCCGGGCACTGGAGGGCTGCTACCTCCGCCAGGCCGAGAGCCATGACGGCGGCAGAACCTGGACCACCGCCCACCCCACCCCGCTGTTGGGCTACCCGCCCCACCTGCTCCGCCTGCGCGACGACCGCCTGCTCTGCGTCTGGGGCCGCCGTCTGCCACCCTTCGGCGAGTATGCCTGTCTGAGTAGCGACAATGGGCAGACCTGGGAAGCGGACCACCAGATCCGCCTCGCCGCCGCCCTCGATGGCGACCTCGGCTACCCCGCTTCCGCCGAACTGGCCGACGGGCGAATTCTCACGGTCTACTACCAGATCGACCAGCCGGGTGAGAAGACCTCGCTCCTTGGCACCTTCTGGCGACCGATGCCAATCCCATAGCCTCTTTTATCTTGGATGGAAATGACCGTCTCCCAAGGGGTTTCTTCCTGCTAGGCACGAGTGGTATAGCAGGACTGGACAGGGGTGCTATTTTAGTGTGAGAACAGGTGTTTCCACCCAGATCCAGACCGTCTTCGAGCGCTTCTCATCCGGCAATCTAGACAACAAGGAACCGTGGACATGACCGTGAACCCTCTGAAAACATGCCTCCGCTTCACCCTGATCGAGTTGTTGGTGGTCATCGCGATCATCGCGATTCTGGCCTCGATGCTCCTCCCGGCCCTGCAACAGGCCCGGGCCAAAGCTCGCTCCATCCAATGCGTCGGTAACCAGAAACAGGTCATGCTCGCCTTCCGGATGTACGTGGACGACAACAATGATCGCATGCTGGCTTCCGCCTGGACCAACTCGAACTCGCTGAGCATGCCGCCCTACTGGGATGCCCTGGCGTCCTACGTCGGCGACCGCAAGGTGTATGTCTGCCCGGCCAACACCGGCGGCTATGGCGTCAACTTCCCGCAGCAGTTGACCCCGCCCGACACGGGCTTCGGCGAGATGTGGTCGGAGCATGTCCATACCCGCGGCTATGCCTACGGCCAAGTTCAGAAGGTCAGCGAGCGGCTCGCTTTCGCCGAAGGCAGCATGGCCGTGAACGGCTGGAACTGGATCAACCTCTCCAACCTTTCCCGCAAGGGGCCGGACCATACGGGCGGCTGCAACGGTGCCTACCTGGACGGTCACGTGGAATGGAAGCGCTTCGCGCAGTACGAGACCATCGCCTCCGATCCCACCACACCGTAGCGCCCGCTAGCTAGACAACAGAAAAGGGCATGAAGGCTCAGCGCCTTCATGCCCTTCTTCTTTCGGTGGAACGGTCGCGGCAGAGGCCTAGGCGCGGCCCAGGAACTTGCCGGTGCGGGTGTCGATACGAACGATCTCTTCGTTCTCCATGTACTCGGGCACCTGGATTTCCAGGCCCGTCTGGGTCGTGGCGGGCTTGCTGCGGGCCGTCGCGCTGGCCCCCTTGATGGCCGGATCGCACTGGACGAGCTGCTGCTCGACCGTCTCCGGCACCCGGATGCCGACCACACGGCCTTCGAGGACCAGGGCCGAGACGCCTTCCATGTCCTCCACTAGGTAGTAGTGGTCGTCGCCCACCATGTCCCCGGTGATCGGGTACTGCTCGTAGGTCTCCAGATCCATGAAGACGTAGTCGTCACCATCCGGATAGAGGTACTGGACGGCGCGCGCCTGGAAGTCGGGTTCGGCAAAGCTGTCCTCACCCTTGCAGCTCGCATCGGTCTTCTGCTGGGTGAGCAGATTGCGGGCGCGGATCTTGTAGAGGGTGGCCGCACCGCGGGCGGAAGGCGTATGCTTCTCGACGTTCTCGACGATATGGGGGGCATCGTTGATGGTGATGACCGCCCCGCTCTTGACTTGTTTGGCCAACATATGGCGTGGGTTCCTTTGCGTGATGTCTTGCCGGAGAGCCGGAAAATGTGACTCCACGACCCGCGCCGGTCAAGCGGCTTCACGCATCGGCCGGTCCGTGCCACAGTCCTGCCGCATCCTGCTTCCAGCCCGGATCGGCGATCTGCGGGGACACCCGCTCCCAGCCCTTGGCGAGGCGGGCACGGGTGGCGTCCCAGGTACGGATTCCGCCCAAGGCGTCCGGCGCTTCCACATTGCAGGCCCCCACGGCATTGGCCATGCTGCCCGCGTCCTCGATGCCTGTTCCCCGCAGCAACGCCGCCAGGAAACCCGCGATCGTGGTGTCTCCCGCCCCGGTCGCCCCGACAAACCGGTCCTCGCGGTAGATGGGGAACCAGAGCTCGCGGTCGGCCCAATCCGCCGGCTCGGCCGGTGTGCCCCGGCCCATGGCCCGGACCCGTTC
>QKCY01000358.1 GCA_003245525.1 Victivallales bacterium
TGGCGGATGGGCCTTGGCGGAAGGGGGAGCTCAGTCACGCAGGGCGAGGAGGCATGGACAGTTCGGGAATTGGTTCTGGTGCTGGGGACTGCTAGATTCTGCTGTGTGCAGGAACCGGTGCCCTGTCTCAGCCATTCTACGAGGACTGGACCATGAAGTACGAACTGATGCGTCCGCGCGAGATCAATGCGGTGCTGCGGGAGTCTCCCATTGCCTACTTGGTCTGGGGGGCGCACGAGTGGCATGGGGTCCACAATCCGGTCGGTCTGGACACGCTGAAGGCTTACCACATGGCCCTGGACCTCTGTGGCGAGACGGGTGGGGTGGTGTTGCCGCCGGTGTATTGCGGCTACCAGACCATGAAGCCGTGGATGGGCTTCCATCACACCTTCGAGTTCTCGAAGTCGCTCGTCACCCAGTTTGTTTTCGAGCATCTGGAGAACCTGTACGACGAGGGGTTCAAGATGATCGTGGTGCTGATGGGGCACTATGGGGGTAAGCATGTGGAGGCGGTGCGGGAGGGCGTTGCCCAGTTCACCGAGAAGCATCGCTATCCGAAGGTGCTGGCCATCACCGACTACGAACCGGCCGGTTGGGTGAATGTGCGGGGCGGCGACCATGCGGGCATGAACGAGACCTCGCTGCTGCTGCACTACCGTCCCGAACTGGTGGATTTGGCGGAATTGCCCGAGGGCGAACTGATCCATGCCCGCGACGGCTGCTCGGTGAACGCCAAGGAGGCGACCGCCGAGCACGGCGCGTTTCTGGCGAAGACCTTCGTCGAGCAGGCCGCTCCCAAGGTGCGCGAGTTGCTGGCCGAGGCGCTCCGCGACTGGCCTGCAGAGATCAGTCGCGGCGAGTGATTTTCACGTTCTGATTCGGCAGGAGCCGGGTTTCCGGGAGCAGGCCGGGAGCGGATACCGTGGCAGGTTCCAGGTTGGTCCCGACGAACCGCAAGGGCTTGCCGTTCGCGTCGGTGACCAACCGACAAGTGCCGGTAATCTCGGCGACCGTCTGTTCTCCCAGACGCAGGACCGAGCCGGTAGCGGTCGTGTTCAGACAGGCCTCGCCGGCTGGGAGTTGGAGGCGGTATTCGGCGTGGGTAGCGTCATCGGGGAGGCGGCAATTCCAGCAGACCTCGTCCTCTTCCACCGTGATGCCGTAGAGCCGGGCGGCATAGTCGAAGAGGGTGAGGATGGCCGGGGCATAGCCGCCGTCGGGGCTGGCCTCGCCGGTGTGGGGATGGATTTGCTGGGGGAAGTCCGGGGCCATTTCCAGGGCCTGAATCCAGCGGCGGGCCAGTTCGGCCATCTCCGCCGGTTTGCCGTAGTGCTCAAACCAGCGCGGGGCACGGAGGGCGGTGAGGGCTTGGGTAGGGCCACCCCAGTTGTTCTTGGGCACAAAGTGGAAATGGGGATCGGACACCGCCACGGAGGGCAGGGGGTAGGCGGGCCAGAAGCCCTCGGGGTCCATGATATGCCGTTGGAAGATGTCCTCGAAGAGGGCTTGATCCACCACCTTTTCGCCGAGCACGCGGGTCAGGGAATCGCAACGGATATAGTTCCATTCGCCGGTGGACGTACGGTCGTAGAAACAGGCCGTCTCGGGGTCGAAGAGTTGGGTCATGATGGCCTGACGAGTACGTTCCGCCTTCTCCCGCCACTGGCTGGCGGCATCCGCCTTGCCCATTTCCTGCGCCATCTCGGCCAAGGCTACGCGCCCGCCGTAGAGCGTGGCGGAGAGATCGGGGGCATGCCAGGGAAGACCCGGAACCGGCTTGCAGACGCGGGCGTCGCCCCGGTCGGTGGCGCTGGCTTCCGGGTTGTCGGGGGCGGGACACTCGTTGGGCAGGTCGGGACTGAAATGGGTGAACCGGGTGCTGTGGTCGTGCCCCGTGTCGTACATACAGAACAATTCGACCAGCCCCATGCTCTGGCGGTCGCGGTAGCGGGCCAACCAATCGTCCCAGCGCGCGCAGGCTTGATAGGCCTGTTCCAGGAACGCGGCATTGCCGGTAAGCTGGTAGAACTCCCAGGCTGTCCGGGCGATGGGAACGACCATCTGGATCTGGCCCCAACCGGAGATTCCGCGCCGAATCCAGCAGGGGATCTGGCCTTCGGCGGACTGGGTCTCGAAGAAGAGCTGGTGATTGCCCTGGGCCACGGCGAGGTCGAAGAGCCGACCATAGACCAGGCCTTCCAGCGGGGCGCATTCCAGCCAGGCCCCGATGTAGTAGGCTCCCTCGATCAGGATCGGCAGGGAGTAGGCGGTGTCCCCGACCGGGAACTGCCGCTGCACGTTGGCTTGGATCTTCTCCTCCGCCATGGCGTACTTGGCGGCGAGTTTCGGGGCATCGGTACGGAACACGGGGCGCAGAGGCTGGGAAAGACGCATGGAGGTGTCCTCGGCAGGCTTACGGCACGGGGCGGATGGTCAGTGTTCCGCCGCCCGTTTCGGCACGTTGGGTGGGCGCATACATATTCTCCGCCACCAACCGCGGAATCGCGAACCGTCCAGGGGTGACGGCGCGCACATAGTACTCGTAGATTCCGGGGTTGGGTTCGGCAGCGGCGGACAGATGGCCACTCACCACCAGGCGGTCGTCGCGTTTCTCGGTGACGTCCACGGACAGATTCCGGCGTTTGGCCTCCGCCGTCGTGCGGGTCGCGAGCGAGGAGTCTTCGACCTCGAACCCCCCCGGCAGCACATCTGCCAACACGAAACGGTCGACACTCTCGCCGGCGGTGAAGGCCACCCGCACCTTCACCAGGTCGCCTTGGGCGAAGGTGGTGGTGGGTTTGCCGTCATCGGTCAGGTATTCCCGGCGGAAGCGAAGGCCGCGGGCCACCTCCTCGGTTGGGGCTTGGAGGGGAACACCCCGCAGGTGCCAGGACACGTAGAGGTTGCCGGTCGAGGATCGTACGGAGAGCGGTTCGTCGGGACGGGAGAGAACCACCCGGCAAGGCTTGCCGGGGGCGACGTCATAGGAGGTCTCTCCCCGGCGCACCGTGCCTTGCCCGGCAGCGCCTCCCTGGGCCAGCAACCAGCGGGACATGCCCCACACTGCCATGGCGTTCGCCTGGGTCGAACCCCAATGCCCCTCCGCGTTGCGGAGTTCGCGGAGGAGCCCGGCCAATCGCGCGCATTCCGGGGAATCAGGCAGGCAATCGCTCAACACCCCCAAGGCCAGTCCAGCCCGGCGCGGGAGGGAATCGAAGTCCGAGGAATCAGCGTCCGCGAGATAGTCCTTGGCCAGGATCGGTTCGAGCAAGGCCATGCCCTGGTCGGCATGTCCGCCCCGGATCAAGGCTGCCGCCGCCAGGAAGCGGGCGTAGGGGCTGGCCTGGGCGTCCTCTGCCAGCCCTCGGGCAATGCCCGGTTCCGCTTCGCCCATGGTGGCGAGGAGATAGACCGCATAGGCCCTCTCGCCATTCTGGGCCGTGGGATAGCGATGGAAGCTCTCGATCAGCCGCCGCAGGAAGATCCGGGCCCGGTCCAGGGAATCGGGATCGACCGCGTACCCCGCCCGCTGCGCTTCGTGAAGGAAGTGGCAGGCGTATACCGAGCCACCCACCCAGATCCGACTGCTCCCTGGCCACGTCCCGAACCCGCCATAGGGCTGTTCCAGGGCACTCAGGCGCAGCAGGGCCTCGCGGACCTGCCGCTCGGTGCCGTCTGCCGCCGTATCCGGAAACAACTGGCGGGAGAGGTCGCGCAGGGCCACCAAAGGCATTGCCCGGCTGAGGGTCTGTTCCAGACAGCCATAGTCGTAGGCGAGCAACCAAGCCAGCGCGGGGGCCAGTTCGACCGCTGGATCGGCGGAGGTCTGGACGACGCATTCGCCGGTACCCGGCAAGATGGCGATGCGTTCAGGCAAGGCGTAGTCGGTTCCATCCTTGACGACCGCGAACCCGCTACGGAAGACCGGGGGCGATGCGGGCCGGCACGACAGTTCGGCCCGCGCCTCGACCCGAGAATCGCCCGCGACGGCCACCAGATGCAGCTTGCCCGGTCCGGCCCGGCCGGTCACGGCGGCGACCGGAATGCGGACCGTCTGACGCTGCTCCTTGCCCAGGTGCAGGCGGAAGGTGGCTTGGTCGGCCAGCTTCAGGGTTCCCTCCGTCTCCACGGTCAACTCGACATCGGTTTCGGGCAGCGAGGAGTTGAAGACGGTTGCCGTGGCCTGGAACTGGTCGCCTGGGGCGACCGCACGGGGCATGTTCAGCAAGACGGTCAGGGGGTCGTGCAGCCGGACCTCGCGGTCGGCGGAACCAACCTGTCGGGGATTGACCGCGATGGCCATCAGGCGCAGGGCACCGGTATGGTCCGGCAGATCGAGGGTGAACTCCGCCTTGCCGGTTGCGTCCACCCGCACGAGGCGGCTGATCACGACCGCTTCCTTGACCTCCCGGGCGGCGGCTGGATTGAAGAACTGCCCCAGCATTTCGTCGCCCCCGATGGGGGAGGCGTCGCCGAACTGACCGCTTACATCGGGGAAGATCTGGTCGTAGACGTCGGCGAAGCGGAGCGAACAGGACCGGGGGCCATGGAAATAGGCGAAAGGATCGGGGGTGCGATAGGCCGTCAGGGCCAGCACTCCCTCGTCCACGGCCAGAACCTGAACCGTACCCGCCGCCGGGGTCTCGCCCGAACGAAGCGAGAGGCGGACCGGCAGGGAATCCCCGGGACGGACCTCCTCCGGCGCGGCGAGAGCCACGTCGAGGCGGCGATCATCCTGCACGATGGTCAGTCGGCCCAGCCCGAAGTAGCGCTGGGTGGCATCGTGCCCATCTTTGGGCGGACCGACGAGGGTTGCCGAGACGAACAGCGAACCATAGGGCACGGTGGCGGGAATGGGCAGATCCACGGTGTTGTTGCCGGTCTGGATGGGCACGGCTACAGTCTGGATGGTCCGTTGCCCGGAAAGGCAGACGAGAGCCTGTCCGGCGACGGGCGAGGAGAAGCTCACGCGGGCGGTGGTGCCCGGCTGGTAGGCGG
>QKCY01000060.1 GCA_003245525.1 Victivallales bacterium
AGTTCCAGGAACTGGGCCATGGTATCGTCGGTGAGGGTGTCGGTGCCGCCGAAGCCGAACTGGGAGTGGAACGCGCCTTCCTCGATATGGATTTCCGGCACCCGGACGCCCGCCACCACATGGGTCGAGGCGCGCACGCGGTGCTCGTAGCGGATGCCGCTCGCCACCGAGCGCAACCGCTGGCTACCGTTGCGCGCCACGGCCTGGCGCAGCGTGGCGTAGGCCCGCTCGCGGCACTCGGCGACTTCCGCCTGGGCCCGCCGCACCCGGTCCAACAGGCGCATCAGCTCCATCACCAGAATCTCGCGTTTCTGTTCGAGGAGGTTGAACCCCTCGGTGGCCATCGCGAGGTCCCGCTTCAGCTCAAGCTGATTGCTCTTGGTGGGGGCGACGTTCTGACGGCTCACGCCTGGGCCTCCTTCGGCGCGGGCTGGTCGAAGTACTTCGCCAGTTCCTCTTCGCTCACCCGGTAGAGTTCCGCCCGCGGCAGGATGCGCAGGGCTTCCCAGCCCAGTTCGAGACTGCGCTCGATGGACCGGTTCTCGAACTCGCCCTGGGTCACCACGGTCTGCTCGAACTTCTTGCCGAACTCGATGTAGAGCTTGTCGGTGGGGCTCAATTCCTCCTCGCCGATGACCGAGGCCAGGGCGCGGATGCTCTTCACCCGGCTGTAGGCGGCGAAAAGCTGGCTGGCCACATGGGGATGGTCGTCGCGGGTGCGACCCTTGCCGATACCGTCCTTCATCAGACGCGACAGCGAGGGCAGGCCCGCGACCGGCGGGTAGACCCCGCGCTGGTGCAGGTCGCGGTCCAGCACGATCTGGCCTTCGGTGATGTAGCCGGTGAGGTCGGGGATGGGGTGCGAGATATCGTCGCTGGGCATGGTCAGGATCGGCATCTGGGTGATGCTGCCTTCCACGCCCTGGAGCCGCCCCGCCCGCTCGTAGAGGCTGGCGAGGTCGCTGTACAGGTAGCCGGGATAGCCTTTGCGGCTGGGGATCTCGCCGCGGGCGGTGGCGATCTCGCGCAGGGACTCGCAGTAGTTGGTCATGTCGGTGATGATGACCAGCACGTGCATGCCTTCGTCGAAGGCGAGGTGCTCGGCCAAGGTCAGCGCCGAACGCGGGGTAATCAGGCGTTCCACCGAGGGATCGTCGGCCAGGCTCAGGAACATGGCCACGTTGCTGATGACGCCGCTCTGTACGAAGGAGTCCACGAAGAACTGGGCCACATCGTACTTCACGCCCATGGCGGCAAAGACGATGGAAAAGCTCACGTCCTCCCGCAGCAGCTTGGCCTGGCGGGCGATCTGGGCCGCGATCCGGTTGTGGGGCAGGCCGTTGCCCGAGAAGATGGGCAGCTTCTGGCCGCGCACCAGGGTGTTCATCAGGTCGATGGAGGTGATGCCGGTCTGGATGAAGTCGCGCGGATACTCACGGGCGTAGGGATTGATGGGCTTGCCCTGCACGTCGCGCAGGTCGCCGCCGATCACCTGCGGCAGACCGTCCTTGGGCCGACCGAGACCATCGAACACCCGGCCCAGCATCCGCTTGGACACGGGCACCCGCATGGGTTCGGCCAGGAAGCGCACTCGCGTGCCAGCATTGGAGAGGCCGTCGGTGCCGCCGAAGACCTGGACCACCGCCGCGGTCTCGCTCACGTCCAGTACCTGGCCCAGCCGCTCCTCGCCGCTGGGGGTCACAATCTCCACGAGCTCGTCGTAGCCGACGCCCGAGATGCCCTGGACGAAGACCAGCGGCCCGTCCACCTGGCTCACGCCGCGATATTCCAGACCGGATACACGCATCAGGCGAACCTCCGTTCCAACTGTTCCAGTTCGCCGTCCACCTCGTCGTACAGCGCCTGCATGGCGGCCGTGTCGTCGTTGGGGATGGTGCTCTTCATGCGGACGATGCGGGTCATGGCCTTCATGCCCCGGATATCCGGCAGCGTGCCCCCCGCCTGGATCACGCGCCGGGCGCGTTCGGCGAACCGGACCAGGATGCGCAGCATCCAGATCTGCTTCGTGGGGGGGCAGTACATGTCGATCTCGTCGAAGGAGTTCTGCTGGAGGAAGGCGTTCTTGATGAGTTCGGCCACCTCCAGGGTCAGACGCTGGTAGTCCGGGAGGGCATCGGGACCAACCAGTTTCGCGATGCGCTGGAGCCCCACCTCTTCCTGGAGGATGTTCATCAGGGTGTCGCGCAGGTCGTGCCACTGGGCGTCGTGGCTCTCCCACCAGGCGGCGATCTCGCTCAGGTACTCGCTGTAGCTGTCCAGCCAACTGATGGCCGGATAGTGGCGGGCGTTGGCCAACTGGCGGTCGAGTGCCCAGAAGCAGCGGATGAACCGCCGGGTGTGCTGGGTGACCGGTTCGGAAAAGTCGCCGCCGGGTGGTGAAACGGCGCCGATCACCGACACCGAACCGCGTTCGCCCGACAGGGTCCGCACCATGCCGGCCCGTTCGTAGAAACTGGCCAGGCGGCTGGGCAGGTAGGCGGGGAAGCCTTCGTCCGCGGGCATCTCCTCCAGGCGGCCGGAAAGCTCGCGCAGGGCCTCGGCCCAGCGGCTGGTGGAGTCGGCCATGATGGCCACGTCGTAGCCCATGTCCCGGTAGTATTCGGCAAGGGTGATGCCGGTGTAGATGCTCACCTCGCGGGCCGCCACCGGCATGTTCGAGGTGTTGGCGATGAGGATGGTGCGCTCCATGAGCGAGCGGCCGCTGCGCGGGTCCACCAGTTCGGGGAACTCCTTGAGCACGTCGGTCATCTCGTTGCCGCGCTCGCCGCAGCCGATGTAGACGATGATCTGGGCCTCGGCCCATTTGGCCAGGGACTGCTGGGTCATGGTCTTGCCCGTGCCGAAGCCGCCGGGAATGGCAGCAGCCCCGCCCTTGGCGATGGGGAAGAAGGTATCGATCACCCGCAGGCCGGTGGTCAAGGGCTCGCCCATGGCCAGGCGCTGGCTCACCGGACGGGGCTTGCGCACCGGCCAGTGGTGGCACATGCTCAGTTCCTGCTTGCCGTCCGGGCCATCCAGGCGGCAGACGATCTCGTCGCCCCGGTAGTCTCCGGCGGCGGCAATCTCCGTCACCTTGCCGCCAAAGCCCGGCGGCACCAGCAGGCGGTGCTCCACGCTGCCCGTCTCCTGGACCCGACCGAACAGCTTGCCCGGCACCAGATCATCCCCCACCGCACAGGCGGGAACAAAGGGCCAAGTCTTGGCCTCGTCCAGCGGTTCGGGCTTCTCGCCCCGGTCGATCATGGCACCCGAAGTGGCCCGGATGCGCTCCAGCGGACGCTGGATACCGTCGTAGATGTTGCCCAGCAGACCGGGACCGAGCTTCACCGAGAGCGGACGGCCTGTGCAGTAGATGGGCTCGCCAGGCCGGAGGCCGGAGGTGTTCTCGTAGACCTGGACCGTGGCCATGCCGTCGTGTAGGCGGATCACCTCGCCGATCAGGCGCAGTTCCCCCACCTCCACTACTTCGAGCATGCCCGCCTCGGCCATGTTACGGGCATGGACGATGGGACCGTTCACCCGCACGATCTCGCCGACTGAGGCCGGGGTTGACGAGGTTCTCTGTGGATCGGACATGGGCATTCCTCAGAACTCGATGCCGTCGGCCAGCAGCGTGCGCAAGCGCTCGCGCAGCCGTTTGCGGCGCACCGCGTAGGTATTGTCGAACTGGCGGCGGCCGTCGGCACTGGTGGCCACGAGGCCATCGCCAACCGTCTCGTCGGGCACCACCGTCACCTGGGCTGGATCGACCTTCAGGGCAGCGACCGCCTGCGGATTCACCCGCACGGTGACCGCGCCATCGCCCAGAGCTTCCAGCGCTTCGGCCAGCAGTTCAGCCAGGGACTGCTGGGCCTCGGTCGCGGACAGGGCGCGGGCGCCGGCCAGAGCCGCATCGAGACTGCGCTCGATGATCTCCTCGCGGGCGGCCAGCCGACGCTGCCGTACCTCCTGGTCCACCGTGGCCAGAATCGACCGACTCTGGGCCAGGGCGCGCTCCTCCGCCCGTTGGAGTGCCTGGTCGCGCTCGGCCTGTTGCTCGGTGGCCGCTTGCTGGCGGGCCTCCTCGGCCTCGCGCTTGGCCCGGGCCAGAGCCCGTTCCGCCTTGCGCTTCGCGTCGTCCAGAATCTCTTCGCGAAGTTTGCGTTCCTGCTCGTTCATCGTTACTTGCTCGTCCCTGGGGAATCGTCGCCGACAATGCGAATACCCACCGCCTCGTAGATCATGGATTCCAGGCTCTTGCGCTTGCCTTCCGGGCCCCACACGCTCTCGACGGTGACAATGTAGGGGGGCTGGGCCGCCAGCCGGTGGGCGACGACACTGCCCTCCAGCCACGCCTCCACCTGCTCGCTCAGGAGCAGAATCTGGCAGGCACCGTCGCTCTTCGCCTCGGCGAAGGCGGCAGTCGCCGACTCCGGGGAGTCGACAGCAGCACCCGTCACTCCCGCAAAGCGGAAGCCGAGCACCGTATCCTGGTCAGCGATGATGTGGAAGGACACCGGACGACACTCCGTCCTAGAGCTTGTTGAGGATCAGGAGGCTGATGATGAGGCCGAAGATGGCGATACCTTCGCCCAAGCCGGCGAAGACGATGGCCTTGGTCAGAATCTCGGGTTTCTCGGCAGCGGCACCCATGGCGGCGGCGCCGACCTTGCCGACGGCAATACCGGCGGCGAGGCAGGCCATACCCATGGTGATGGCAACCGCCAGGAAGGCGATGCCGCGGCCCTCGCTCATCAGCACGGCCCCCGCGTCGCCGGTGGACTGGACCACCTGTTCCGGAGTCGCCGCCACATGCTCCTGGGCATGTACCGCGGCGGCAAAGACGAACATACCGAGCAGGGCGATACTCAAGAGGGCGAAGTTACGGACGTTACGCATCGTTCTCATGATTCACTTTCTCCTGGTTGGCTGGGACGATTGGCATCCATTTCGCGAAGCTCGAAGGGGCGGTACGGCAGGCCGCCGCCCGAGAAAT
>QKCY01000071.1 GCA_003245525.1 Victivallales bacterium
GGCGGCGTTCAGGTTTGCCTATGGACCGGTGTTCTGCCCAAGCCGTGCCAGGTCCCGGGCGGCATGGAAGGCAACAGCGGAATCCAGATTGGGTTCCCAGCCCTCCCGGATCTTCCCGTTTCCGCTTGCCCACCGGCGTTTCACTGCGGATCTGGGGCATCCGCCTCACGGATGTCCGTCAGGCGTTCGCGTTGTGCCGCCAGGCGGGCCGTGATCTGCCCGATCTCGCCCCGGATCTGCTCTCGGAGTCTCTGTGCCCTGTCTTGCCGGGTTGCCTCGAGAGCGTCGTGGTACTCCCGCACCCGGTACTTCGCGTCCCCCTTCTCTTTGGGGTCGTGCGCCACCCCGCGCTGACGGAGGCAAGCGAGTTCCCCGCGCCACATGCTCCTGAGCTTCTCCAGGTCTTCTTCCCGCAGGTTGGCCTCGGCGTCGGCGAGCTGCTGGCGGAGGGCACCAAGCGAACTCTCCAATTGCGCGATCCTGGCCTTCACCAGATTCCCGTAGCTGACGGTGTCATCTTCCTTGACTATCCTTGTCCCGGGTGGGTACAGGGGGGGCAGGCCTTCCGGGTTCAGAGTGTCGAACCGGTCTTCCTCGGGTGCTCCGGGATGCCCGGCCAAGTCCATCGCCCGGGCGGTGTCGATCAGGGTCTGATCCGGATTGAGGGGGTTCCTGGATATGGCGAAGCCCTCTCCCGAGGGGGCTGGTTGCCGGTTGTCGGCGATACGGGTCAACTGGTCCCTGAGCGCCCGCAACTGGTCGAGCCGGGTCCGGTGCAACCGCCACGCCATCTCGCGCCTCACCTCTTCGGAATCCTCCTCCTGTCGGTTGGACAACTGGTCGGCATACTGGCGGGCAGCCGCCAGCGCCTTGCGGACGGGCGACAACAGGGCCGACTGCTCGTTCGCAAGGGCCTGCGCCCGGGCTAGGCAGTACGCCCTCATCGCGGCCACATCGCGGTCATAGGCATCCTGCAGTCGGCACCACGTGAGCAGGTCGATTCCGTCGGGAGCCGCGCGTTGTCCCATGTCCGGCATGGGCTCGTCAAAAGCGAATGCCGTCAACCGAGTGCCCCCCTGCGGGACCCCGGATTCCTCCGTCGTGCCGATGCCGCTCTCGCCAACAGATTCGTCCGCGAGCCTGCGGCACTGATCTGCATACGACTCCTCGGTTCCGACTGCGCTGGGGCCCGATCCCAAGATCGAGCGTATCGCTCCAGCCCGTTCCTCGGCTGTCACCTTGCCCCCCTCGTCCATCGGTGCCCATCTCCTCCGGAGTTCCGCTATCCCCGCGTTCACCTCCGACTCCGCCGCGGCCCAGCGGCCGGCGGCCCTCCGCTCCAAGTCGGCTTCTCGATCCTCGAGCAGGGCGATTCGGCCCTGTGCTTCGGCCAGGCCGCTGACCGGCCGGACGCTGTCCCGGGTGATCTTGCCGAGCTCCTCGATCCGGGCGTCGAGCTTCGCCAGATCCGGCATCGGGACAAGGGTCTCAACCGGTGGATTTGGGAGGGACCTGGAGGGCTCTCGGGAGGCCGGTTCGGGGGGTGCTGCCGTACTGGGCTTGTCCTCGGCAAAACCGTCGCCCAACGCATCCAAGAGCCCCTGGCCCGATGCCCAACCGGGCATGCCCACCCCGGCAACCACAAGTAGGACAACGCCAAGCAGATGTCGCGGACTCATTGGTCGGCCTCCTTGCCCTGCCCGACGCTACTCCTCGTGAAGGCTGGCCCGGGATTTGCCTGCACCTCGAATACGGACATGCCACGTTTCACGAGTATGGGGACGGCCTGGTCGCCAATCTCCACCGCCCGGAGGTCCGCCAGGTCCCTTGCCTGCCAAATGGACTTGTCCCCTACCTGTTTCAGCACGTCGCCCGGCCGAATGGGAGGAGAGACTTCCGCCAGCGCGCCGCCAGGGATCAGCCCGCAGACCACCAACCCGCCCACGAACTCACTGCCGTACACCCCGAGCCGGTCAACCATGTCGAGCCCGGCCGTCTGCCCCGAAAGGGCGTCTGCCCAACGCCGGACCGACAGGGCCATCTGTTCCTGTTCGGGCAGCGTCATGGCATCCGCCTGCTTCCTCGCCTCGTCCGCATCCGCCCCCAGCAAGGCCAGGTAGGCCAGACCGAATGCCCCCCTTGGCGCGGATCCCTTCCGAGAGGACCAGAGCAACCCCCCGAAGAGGGTTCGGGCAGCCTCGGCGTCGTTGGCGTACAGGTGGGCCCACGCGACCTTGTAGCCCGTAAGCCCGGCCATCTTGAACAGCATCGAGGCCGTGCGGTACTCCCCGCGGACCTCATGGAGTATACCCCGGCTGGCGACGAGGTGTCTGGCCAGTCCACCCGGGTATGACTTCCCATTCGAGTCGGTTCGCCCTGTCTCCATCCCCAGTGCCGGCACCGCCTCCAGGACTGCCATGGCCTCGTCGGCATGGCCGTTGCGTCCACTCAGGAGGGCGACATTCACGATATTGTATGGATCCCCTATCCGCTTGTAGGCGGCAATCGCCCACTGGGCGTAGATGAGGTCGCCCGGGTCCTTCAGCAGTGCCGCATGCAGGTCTCTCGCAGCTTCCTTGTCCTGCCCCAGTTGGAGTTCCGCCCGTCCCCGCACGTGCAGCCGCGCAGCCGCGCTGACTCCGCCCTCGGACCGCTTCTCGGCCTGCTCGACCAGATCGATGGCTGTCTCTGGCTGCTTCAGTTCGAGCGCGCAACAGGCGGACCAGAAGAGGCATTCCTCCCGGTACGCGGAGTCCACCTCGTACGCCTCGCGGAAGCCAAAGAGAGCCGAGGCGTAGTCCCCGGCGTCGAACGACGCCCGCCCAAACCAGTAGCGGACGTGCGCATTCCCCGGGTGCAGTTTGAACACTGCGCGAAGCACCCGCTGGGCCTCCTCCGGCCGACCCGACGCGAGGAGTTCCTTCGCATAGGACACCCAGGTTCCCTCCGGGGGACTGCCGATGGAGTTCAGCGCCCCCCAGAAGGCCTCGGCGGCCTGTCCATGTTCGTCCATTCGGGTCAGGCAGTGCCCCAGAATGAACCAACCCTCGTAGCCCAGCGGCTCCAATCCCCTGGCCAGCATGAGGTGTCGGATCGTAGGCGAAATGAGGTCGTCTGCGTAGAACCCCCGGGCCAGCCACCGATGGGCCGCCGCGTTGGAGGGATCGATCTCGACCGCCTTGTTCAGGCTCTCGAACATCTTCGCCCGACTGGCCCGGCTGCGATCCGTCTGCTGGCCGTTGCCAGCCATGAAGAACTCCATCCGGGCATAGTGGATGCGCCCTAGGATGGTTAGGATGACGGGGTCTTCGGGGAACGCATCCGCGGCTGGCTGGATTGCCTCAAGCGGGGCTTCGGCACCCTTCAGCCATATCGACGCTCTTGCCAGTTGACGAGCCGTGGCGAGTGAAGCCGGAGCCTTGGCCAGGGCCTTGGTCAGAAAGGGAACGGCCTCGGGCCAACGTCCTTCCTCGCACAGCGCGTTGCCGTACCAGAACAGGGCCTGTTCGGACGCCTCTTCCCCGCCCGCCACCTCCTCCTGCAACAGGGCAAGCACCGACCCGCTGTCGTTCTGGACTACGGCTGCTGCCATCCTCTCGGCACCCACCGGTTCTGCCGCCGCGGCGTAACCCCCCATCGCTGTCGCCACCATGCAAAAGAGAGCCCAGTATGAACACGCGTGAGATGATAACTCTGTGCTAGACATCGGGTTTTCCCCAAGGCGAGCAGGTCCGGACGGGCCCTGCCGAAGCTCAGCGAGCCGGTGCTTTGTGGGGCATGATCTGGTACCCCCTGGCGGTCCTGCGCATCAGGAACGCCTGCATCCCTCGCTGCACCAGTCCGCCGCCCTGATCGATATCCACCCCAACGACGACCTCGATGACCCCCGGCGTCTCGAGCTCCCGGCAACCACGGTACGTGAAGCCGGGTGCAAACGGATGCTTGTAGTGCCAGAACCCCCCGGGATGCGCGGACGCGGGCCGCTCGTCGGTGTAGAAGAAGTCGCCACTGACCAGGGTCGCGCGACTGATCGGACTCTCGCTAAGATCGTAGTACTCGGCCAACCGGGCCCAGTTCCTCTCGCGGAGCATGACCGCGATCTCGCCGACGGCGGAAGCGGGATCGGCAAAGTACCGATTCCCTCTGCCGGACGATGTGGGTGCCGAGGCGCACCCCGCCACCAACACTGCCATCGCGACCGTAATTGCCAACCTGGATGGATTCATGTCCAGGCCCCCGTAGGAGATCGGAAGCGGCCTCTCCTATCTCCCCCCTCCTTGCTTCAAAGTACCCCCCGCCGGAGAGCAGGGCAAATGTCGACGCCAGACCCCCTTCGGTCCTACCCCGGGGCGAGGCTCCGGACGATCTCCGGTCTCCCGTCGGTCCGGGGTATCCACAGGCAAAGACCGCCGCTGGCGCCGCCGCACCGGCTGCCGGCCCCGCTGCCGGCCCCGCTCCCGGCCACAGTGCGGCTCAACTCCCCCACACCCCGGAAACTGGCCTCAGTCCCTAGGCAAACGCCTTCTGCCCCGGAATGCGTTTCTCCCTCGCTCCCATCGACTTCCGCAGGCGGAAAGGCCCAACCGACGGGCCGAAGTCCCCCCAAAGCCAAACAGCCCTGCCAGCGTCGTTTCCAGCCCCATCGCTTGCTTTCGTCAAGGCTATCGTGTATTTTTCACGCTCCACGCCGGAGTGGCGGAATGGCAGACGCGCTAGACTCAAAAGAGCTCATAGCAGCCACTTACGAAATCGAAAATCTCCAAGGTATCCTTGGGTTTTCGGCTTTCGGACCACCTTCCCAGGACGGTTCTCCGGTCCCTCGTCGGTCTTTCCCGGTCCCATCCGCATAGCCGCGTTCAGGCCCCCGAATCGGGCCTCCGAAACCAATGTGGCACCCGCTACCCATGCCACGGGTGGCGGACAGCGCAGAGGCCGTCTCCCGAGCCTTCGGGGGACCAGGCCGGGAACTG
>QKCY01000076.1 GCA_003245525.1 Victivallales bacterium
GGGTGAGCTTCCCGGCGTTGTCGAGGAGCCAGGTCTGGGAGAGAGCGCCAGCCCAGATGAGCCAGTCGCCGGTTCCCGGACGGTTGATGCCGACGTTGAAGCCCAGCGTTTTAGCGGGCTTGGCCCCGACAACCGCCAGGGGAATGGCCCATTCGGCGGTCCATTCGTTCTGGCCTTGGTGCGTGGCGTAGCGGGTGCCCTTGCCCAGAGCATCGACTTGTGTCTGGGGTGCCCCGGCGTCGGTCACGCTCTCGAACGCGCCGTTGGCGAAGCCGTGGAGAACGAACGTGGGGCCGGGCTTCTTGCCGTCCGTGGTACGCAGACAGACCTCCAGACCATCGTCCTGACCCCAGACAGGAGGCTCGGAGACCCGGTAGGGGGACTTGGCCAGAACCCGGATGGCGACGTAGAGGAACGTGTCGTCATAGGCGACGTGGAGGCTGGCGGGACGGTCCTTGATCGGCTCTCGCCCCGGCGTTTCGGCCACGGCAACGGGCGAGCCGGGGTATTCGTCGGCCCCAATCTGGCCGTCGGGAATGGCAGTCGCCCGCTGGGCCACGATCACCGGCTTGCGGGGATGGGGCTGCGACGGGGGACCACCGTGGTCCTTCAACTCACGGACATCCACCTGGTGTTCTACGGGCCAGGAGGCACGGGGCAGGCTGGCTTGGAGCCCGATCTGGGCGAGTGGGATGGGCTCGAAACCCAGTTCAGCAGCGGGCGAACCAGGGGTGATCCGTAGGTCGAGCATTGCCAGGTCGGCAAGGCCGGGGTTCTCGTCTCCGATCCAGTTGTCCTCGACCGTGATGTAGGGCTTGGCCTTGCCTTCGATGTCGTCCCAGCGGCCGCCGACGCAGAGGTTGTGGCGGACAATGTTGCCCTTCGGGGTCATGGGTTCGTCGTCGAGGATATCCACCAGTTCGGGGTACCTGGTGGACCAGGGCGGCTGCTGGTAGGGCCACTGTTCGAGCTTCTTGCGCAGTTCGTCGTAGCCATAGGTGCGCCAGCCGAGTCCGCGGGCGTCGATGTGGACGGCGGGGCGGCAATCGATGAAGAGGTTGTTCTCGATCACGCTGTCCTGTCCCCCGCCGATGAAGGCCGCGCGGGGCACCTGGTGGAAGAGGTTGCCGTAGAGGAGGGCGGAGGAGAAGTCGTCGTCGAGGTAGATGCCCATGCAGCCCTTGCCCTCGTGCCCGTAGACGTGGTGGAGATGGTTGTAGCGGAGGATATTGCCGCGCGCCGCCCAGTCGTTCCAGGCATAGATGGCCCCGGCGTCGTTGGATTCCTCGCAGACGTTGTGGATCTCGTTGTACTCGATCAACTGGTCGTTGCCGCCGAAACTCATCGCCTGATGGGGGGCGTGGTGAATGAGATTGTGGCGGGCGATGCAGCCGACCCCGTTCAGGCTCAGGGCCGGGCGGTACATGCGGTTCCAGCGGCTGTAGTGGTGGATATGGTTGTTCTCGGCCAGGTGCTGGCACGGGGCCAGCGTCTTCCGGTCGCCGCCCTGGAGCGAGATGCCGCCGTCGCCGGTACCGGTGATGTCGCAGCCCACGACGGCACACCGCGCGCCGCCGTTGATCTGGACGGCCCATTTGCCGAGGTTGCGGACGGTGCAGGCCTCCAGCCGGACATCCTCGCAGTTGCGGATTTCCACGCCATGCCGGCGGCAGCCCTCCAGGACCAGCCCCCGGAAGGTGATGCCCGTGGCCTTCTCGCAGACCAGCACATTGGGCAGAAGGGTGACCATGACGCGGGCCCGGGACAGGTCGGCGGGGGGCCAGAGATAGAGTTTGCCGTTTTCGCGGTCCAGGTACCATTCCCCCGGCTGGTCGATCTCGGAGAGCAGGTTGAAGCCGTAGAAGTACTGGTTCTTGCGGTAGCCCGAGCCGTTGTAGGGGGGCTGGAGTTTGATGAGGCCGGTGGCGGCGTCGATGGACTCGACGGGCTGGCGGAGGTCCGCCCAGTCCCAGTACCAGTAGCCGTGGAGCATGGCTCCGTTCTCGCCCGCCCAGCGCTTCACGCGCTCGTCGTCGGCGTAGAACCAGCCTTCCTTGCAGCCCCGGGTCTCGCGGACGCGCGCCTCAGTGGGCCCGGCCAGTTCGCGAATCCGGATGAAGCCCTGGTTGGGGTAGCGGGCGATGGTGGTGGGTTGGTCGTCGACAAAGACCTCCAGCCCCGTGCTGCCATCCTGGCCGAAACCGCCGCTCATGGTGCCGTAGTCGGTGATTCCCTGGCTGCGCAGATCGGCGACGCGGACATGGTCCCGGGCCTCGGCGGGCAGGCGGTCGCGGATGGCGGCGTCAGTCACGGGGGCAAACCCGGTCACCATGCGTCCGGCCAGGAGCCGGACCGTCCCCGACTGCTCGGCCCGCCAGACTACGGGATTCCCGGCGGTGCCCGAATCCTCTGTCCCGAACTGGAGGGGTGCTTCCAGCACGTACGTGCCCGGCGGCAGTACCACCTCGATGGGCTCGTCCGGATGCTCGCGGCGAGCGGCCCGCACGGCGGCCTGGGCTTCGGCCAGCAGGGCCGTGGGGGAATCGGGCGCGGGCGCGATGCGGATCGTCGCCGCCTCGCCGATCCCCAGCGTCATCGCTACCGAGCCGAGCGCAAGGAGGCGTCGGGAAACACTCATCTCTCGTTCCTCGTCTAGTCGGGAGTTCCGCGGTCCTATTGGCCGCCTGTGCTGGCGGCGGAGATCGAGCCCTGGGCACCCGCCACACCGATGTAGGAGTTCTCGGTGGTCACGGCGTTCCAGGAGGCACCGATCACGGTGCCCTGGTCGTACACGGCACCTTGGAGGAGCGACTCGCTCTGGATCACGGACTCGCCGGTGACGCCGGTGCAGGAGCCCTGCACGCTGCCGTCGCTACCCACGTTCCCCGCATAGCTGAAACTGGGGCACTCCGTGCCGCTGAAGTCGAACTGGCCGGTGAAGGTCTGGTCGCGGAAGTCGACCGAGAAACTGGACGCGCCGTCGAAGAGGTCGGTGCCGTTGCGGAGGCAGTGGGCCGTGCCCTCGTAGGTGCCCGCGAAATCGCCGCCGAGGACCAGATCGCCGGTGGCGGTGCTCAGGGAGCCGAGGTCGGTCTGGTCGAGGTCGGTGGCGATCCAGAGCCCGCGCACGGTGCGCGTTTCCGTTTCCTCGACCACGCTGTTCGGGTCGACGATCGTCATCTCCCACTTGCCCCAGTTCATGTAGGATTTGGCCTCGGCAGCGGGCTTGATGGAGCTCTCGGTGACGGTGACTGCCGGGTTTCCGCTAAGGTCCACGCCATCGGAGAACGCGCCGTCGGCGATGTCGAACAGGAGGATCGGGAGCAGGAAGTTGTCGGCCCGCTCGAAACTGAAGTTGGTGTTGCTGTGGACACTGACGGTCATCTGCCCCGTGGCGACGCCGCTGAGGAGATCGCCCTCGGTGGTCAGTTGGAGGCTGAGCAGGGCCGAGGAGCCATTCTTGTAGAGCCATCCGGTCTCCAGTTCCTCGCCGATGGTGAACCCGTGGAGGACAGGTTGGTCGGGGATCAGGCCGGGGAGGCTCTCGTCGATGATTTTGGTGGGATCGACGACGCCGCCCGGATTGCCAGGAGCTCCGCCGTCCCCGCCACCGGTCCCATCGTCGCCACCGCCTCCCGCATGGGTTTCGGTGAGGATCTGCACGCCGAAGCGTTCCATGGGCGAAGGCATGGAGGGCGGTCCGCCCTTGGGGACGGTGACACCGTTGCCGGGGGTGCCGATCGGTCGCCGGACGCCGCCGGCGGTCACTTCGATGTTGCCCCCGATATTGGAGCCGAAGAAGACGAGATAGGCCACGCCGTCGACCACTTGGCCGCCGAACGAGCAGCCGCGGATGCCGATGCTGGCGGTGCCGGCGACTGTCTCGAAGTTCTCGGGCGCGATCCGGGTCACGGCGCCGCCGAGCACCCGGAAGAAGCCCTCCTTGACCACGATCTGCATCGCCCCCTGGTTGGTGCTGGGGTCGAACAGGAACTTGGGAATCTCGATGGCGGCGTCGCGCCCGATGCTGAGAATGGAGTCGTCCTCGAAGCAGATCTGCACGCGACCCCGGGCACCGGTGGTTACCAGATCACCCTCGAACACCTCGGTCTTGATCCCCGGGGTCTGGGGCTGGTCGCCTGCGTGCTTGAGTGAGACCTCGCCGCGGATAGCGGTCACGATGCCGGCCCGTGGCCGGTCAGCGGCCGCCGGGGCCGCGCTGGCGAGGAGAAGGGCTACGAGAGCCAGGAGGGAAGGGAGCCGCGAGTTCATGGTCGGTTCTCCGGCAGGTCGTCCCCATGCTAGAAGACGACAGTTGCACGCACGCCGCTCAGATGGCGGTCATAGTCGTAGAGATCGAGATTGGACAGCGATTTGGTATACTCGTAGAAGATGCCCACGCGCCACGTTTCCAGGCGCAGGAAGGAGGTACGGAAGACCCGCTCGATGGCACCGCCCATCACGTATTCGGTGTCGCGTCTGCGGGACGTGGAGTAGGGCCCCGGACTGTCGTACAGGGTCTTGCGGACCGAGGCGAAGACTTCGGCCTGCAACTGCCAACGGCGGACCAGGGGACGGCGGAGACGGATCTCGGCCGCGGCCCGGTCGTAGGACTCGGCGGAGTCGTTGGTGTCGGCGAAGGCGTAGGAGAAGGAACCGGAGACGAAGTTGCCCCCGATCACGGTACTCGGCTGGAAGCGGATGGTGCCGTAGGTGCCATCGCTGCCATCGTCCGCAGGTTGGGTGAAGTCGCGGTTCATGAGTTCGGCTTCGAGCCGGAGATTCGTGCGCCAGGGCGTGCGCCAGGTGGTCCAGACCAGACCGCTCCAGCTGCGCAGGTAGTCGTCGTAGTCCTTGTCCATGTAGAGGCCTTTGACCATGATACCCGCGGCAGTGTTCTCGGACAAGCGCCAGGCTGGCCCCAGACCGGCCCCGAGGATCTGGAGGTCGAGGTCGCGCTGGTCGAAGTA
>QKCY01000519.1 GCA_003245525.1 Victivallales bacterium
TCCCCGATGCTTCGTTTCGGTCTCTGTTGCATCTTTCGCGAAGCCCCCATCCGGTTTCGCACCACCACCGCGAAAGCTCTGCTCGCGCTTCCCCGAGCCCAGGCTCTGGCCAGGGTCTCGTCCCTCTGCCTGGCCAACGCCCAGGCGTTGGCGTGTGCCCTGGACTACTGCGCGGAGCACGGGATCGGCTGTTTCCGGATCAACAGCCAGATTCTGCCGGTCAAGACCCATCCCGACGCGGGGTACGACGTCGCGGATCTGCCGGACGGCGAGCGCGTCCGCGCGGCCTTCGTGGCTTGCGGCGAGCAGCGGCAGCGCCAGGGACTGCGCCTCACCTTCCATCCCGACCAGTTCGTTCTCCTGAATTCGCCCCGCCCCGAAGTCGTCCGGCAGGCGGTCGCCGATCTGGCCTACCAGGCCGAGGTGGCGGAGTGGGTGGGGGCGGATGTGCTGAACATCCACGGGGGTGGCGTCTATGGCGACAAGCCTGCCGCCCTGGCCCGTCTCGCCGACGCCATCGGGCAGTTGCCCCCGGCCATCCGGTCGCGCCTGACCCTGGAGAACGACGACCGCTCCTACACGCCCCGCGACCTGTTGCCGGTCTGCCAGACCACCGGGGTGCCTTTGGTCTATGACGTCCATCACCACCGCTGTCTGCCCGACGGGCTTTCGGTCGAAGAGGCCACGGCGGCGGCCCGCGCCACCTGGGACCGCGAGCCCCTGTTCCACCTCTCCAGCCCGAGGAATGGCTGGGGAAAGGGCGACCCCAAGCCCCACCATGACTATATCGATCCCGCGGACTTTCCCGCCTGCTGGCACGGCTTCGACCTCACCGTCGAGATCGAGGCCAAGGCCAAGGAACTGGCAATCTCCCAACTGCAGGCATTCCATCCCCGGGTTTCCCGGCTATGGTAGCGGCAACGCTAACTATCGAGGTCCCGCATGACGTCTGCCGTTGCCCCCTTGCTCGAAGTCCGCAACCTGTGCAAGCATTTCCCGGTTTTCAGCCAGGGATTCGTGAAGCGGCAGATAGGCATGGTCCGGGCGGCGGACGAGATCAGTTTCGACCTGTATCCCGGCGAAACCCTCGGCCTAGTGGGCGAGAGCGGCTCGGGCAAGACTACCACGGGCCGGGCGATTCTGCGGGCGATCAAGCCCACCTCCGGCTGCGCCCGCTTCCGCTTCGCGGACGGGATGGACGTGGATGCCGCCGCCCTGTCGGAGAGCGAACTGAAGCCGTTGCGGACCCGGATGCAGATGATCTTCCAGGACCCCTTCTCCTCCCTGAATCCCCGGATGACGGTGAAGGACATCGTCGCGGAGCCCCTGGTGATCCACCGGCAGGCACGGGGTAGCGAGCTGGACGACATGGTGGACGACATGCTCCGCAAGGTGGGGCTGAAACCCGAGCACCGGAACCGCTATCCCCACGCCTTCAGCGGTGGCCAGCGCCAGCGCATCGGTATCGCCCGCGCCCTCATCATGCGTCCCTCCTTCGTGGTGGCCGACGAGGCCGTTTCGGCCCTCGATGTCTCCGTCCAGGCCCAGGTGATCAACCTGCTTCACGACCTGCAGCAGGAACTGGGGCTCACCTACCTCTTTATCGCCCACGACCTGAGCGTGGTGCGGCATATCTGCGACCGGGTCGCGGTGATGTACGCCGGACGGATCGTGGAACTGGCTCCCTGCGACGAGCTGTTCGCGGACCCCCGCCACCCCTATACCCGCGCCCTGCTTGCGGCCGTGCCGAATCCCGACCCCGACGTGCGCATGTCCTTCGACCTCTCCGGCGAGGTGGCCGATCCGGGGCGTCTGCCTACTGGCTGCGCCTTCCATCCCCGTTGCTCGGCGTGCTTCGACCGCTGTTCCGTGGATCGTCCCGAACTGAAGGACGACGGCCACGGTCGCTGGATGGCCTGCCATCTCCAGGATCGCGACAACTAGACTCGGGGTCTGCTCCTCGGCCTGGGGCGGGGAGTGAGAAGGTGGGGAGCGCTTTCGGTTAGGTTGGAGCCCGAAGGTGCCGTAGGTTCCCGCCAAACGACTCCAAACTGCCCACCATCCCACAAGGGGATGGCCTGGCAATCTCCCCACGCGCAGGAGGCCTGCCCGGTACCGGACTCTCCCATACGCCCAGGGAACTCCCTCAGGCGCAGGGGACTGGCTGGCGACCTCCCCGCCACGTCGCGGGCTGGGCTGGGCTGTCAGTTCACGAGCTATCTCTTGCCGGGCAGGGAGGGTCCCCCAGAGACCAGCTATCGTCTTGCCGAGGGACAGCCTGGTACTTTCTTTTCCCATCCGTCCCATCCGTCCCATCCGTCCCATCCGTCCCATAGGTCCCATCTCCCCCATCGGGTGAAGCGATGCCGTTCGGCGTGTATAGTGCCAGATACTTTCGCCACGCCAACGGGACCGCGCGATGCCAGCCAATCTCGACTACCTGGAAGGGCGGCGTTTCTGCGTCGTCTTCGTCAAAGTTATCGACCTCGCGACCGAACGGGTGCAACTGCAATGCCTCCGGGGTCGCGCGAGCATCGAACGCGGTCGCCTGAACGTGGTCAATGAGGTGGGCGGTGTATTCACGGTCCCCAGCACGGCTGTCGCCAGCGTGATGCCCAGCGATGGCAGCGCGCTACTCAAGGACGCCGAGTATTTCTGCCTGGTGAAGGCCGACGAGAACATCGCCTTTGTCCCGTCCGAAGAACTAGACTGATTTCCCCTCCGCAGAAGGAGTTCACCCATGCAGGTTATCCGCTATGGCGAAGCCAACTTCGCCCAACAACTCGCGCCGCTGATGGATCGGACCGCGTTCGATCCCGAGATCGAAAAGAGCGTGGCGGCGATCCTGCACCGGGTCCGGACCGAGGGCGATGCCGCGTTGGTCGAGTTCGCCAAGACCTTCGACCGGGCGGAATTGACGCCCGCGCAGTTCCGGGTGACCGATGCCGAGATCGTGGACGCGCGGGCCGAGCTGGACAGCCGGACCAAACGGGCGATCCGCGACGCGGTGCGCCAGGTGAAGGATTTCGCCGCGCAGCGCATTCCCAAGCCCTGGTCCTTCTCGCCCCGTCCCGGGGTGATCGCTGGCGAGCGGTTCGCGCCTCTCGACCGCATCGGCGCCTACATTCCCGGCGGCACCGCGCCGTTGATTTCCACCGTGATCCACACCTGTGCCATCGCTGCGGCGGCGGGTGTGAAGGAAATCGTGATGGTGACGCCGCCCGGTCCCAACGGCAAGGTGCATCCTGCCATGCTCTATGCGGCGCTCCGGGCCGGAGTGACCGAGATCTACCGCCTGGGCGGGGTCTACGGCATCGGGGCTCTGGCTTTCGGCACGGAGACCGTCCGCAAGGTCGAGAAGATCGTTGGTCCCGGCAATGCCTACGTCACTGCCGCCAAACGGCAGGTGTATGGCTATGTGGCGCTCGATCTGGTGGCTGGTCCTTCCGAGATCATGATCGTGGCCGACGAAACGGCCGAGGCGCGGTTCGTGGCGGCGGACATGTTGTCCCAGGCCGAACACGGCTCCGGGCGCGAGCAGGCGGTGCTGGTCACCACCAGCGAGGCCCTGATCGCCGATGTGCAGCGCGAACTGGCGGCCCAAGCCGCCAAGTTGGGGCGTAGCGAATGCGTGGCCAAGGTGCTCGACCAAGGCGTGTTCCTGATTCTGGCCAAGGATCTGGAACAGGCCGCCGAACTGGCTAGCACCTATGCGCCCGAGCACTTGGAGATCCACACCGCCCAGCCGGGCCGCGTGGCCAAGAACGTGACGGCGGCAGGGGCCATTTTCCTTGGTCCTTGGACGCCCGAACCGGCAGGCGATTTCGTCGCCGGTCCGAGCCACGTGCTGCCCACGGGCGGGGCGGGACGCTACTTCAGCGGCCTCACCGTCGAGCAGTTCTTCCGGCGGATGAGCGTGATCAACTACCGGAAAGCCGCGCTGTTGCGCGAGGTGGACAACATCGTCACCTTTGCCGAGAACGAGGGTCTGGACGCGCACGGTCGCAGTGCGGCCATCCGCGCGGAGTAAGCCGATTCGCCACGCAAGGGGTCTGCCATGAAGCTGCATCCTGTCCGTTGGGCCGTCTTGGTTGCCACGTTTGGTTGTGCTCTCTGGGCAGGCCCCGTTCCGCGGTTCGGGGTCGGCGAATCGGCCCTGACCGATCCCGCCGCCGCTGGCGAGGAGGCGGCGCGGAAGGCCGAGACGGCTCTGGCTGGCGTGAAGTCCCAGATGGTGGTGGTCTTCGCGGCGCGATCCCAGTTGACTCCGGCGTTGATCGACGGTATTGCCAAGGTCTTCCCCAAGGAGACGATCTACGGCTGCGAGGGCTATTCGCCCCTGGCTTCGGCCACCAACTTCGCCGACCAGGGGCACAACGCCTCCCATGCGGTGGCCTTGCTGGCCATCGGCGAGGGGCTGACCGTCAAGGCCGTCCAGGAAACGACCAAGGTCGAGGGCGGCTGGCTCGCCTGCGGCCAATCCCTGGGTCGCCAGCTCAAGGATGACTACCAGCCGGGGCAGGGTGTACTGCTGACCTTCGGCGACCAGCACGTGGGGGCCACGAACCGCGATTTGGTGAAGGGGCTGCGCGAGGTCCTCGGCGACGGCCTGCCAATCGTGGGTGCTGCCGCTGGCCAGAGCGCTGCCAAAGAGATCGTCGCGGGCGAGATCGTCACCGCCACCAATGTGGTCATTCTGCTCAAAGGCTCCTTCCAGGTACGCTCCGTCATGCGTGGCGGCGGCGACAAGGAGGAGTATCTCACTCGCAGCAAGGAGGCCTTCGGCACGGTGTTTCCCGAGGGCCAGCCCGCCCCGTATCTGACCTTTGTCTTCGACTGCGGCGGCCGACGCGGCGTGCTCTTCGGCCAGAAGCGACTGGAGGAGGAATTCGGGGTGATGAAGGCGGCGGTCGGCGATTCCCCCTTGTTCGGCCTCTACGGTGGCGGCGAGGTGGGCTGTCCGG
>QKCY01000110.1 GCA_003245525.1 Victivallales bacterium
CTGCGGCAAGATCAGCGGCGCCTATTTCAAGCGTCTTCCCCAGTTCGGCATCCTGGAGGTCAAGGCCTGCGCAGACCTTGACCTGGAACGGGCCAAGGCCAGCGCCACCGAGTTCGCCATCCCGGTGGCCTGTACGGTGGAGGAGCTCCTGGCCGATCCCGAAATCCAGATCGTGGTAAACCTCACCATTCCCCAGGCCCACTATCCCGTGGCCAAGGCCGCCTTGGAAGCGGGCAAGAGCGTCCACGGCGAGAAGCCCCTGACCGTCAGCCGCCAGGAGGGCAAGGAACTGCTCGCTCTGGCCAAGGCCAAGGGATTGCTCATCGGCAGCGCCCCCGACACCTTCCTCGGCGGCGGCATCCAGACCTGCCGGAAGCTGATCGACGACGGCTGGATCGGCGAGCCGGTCGCGGCCAACGCCTTCATGCTCTGCCATGGCCACGAGTCCTGGCATCCCGATCCCGAGTTCTACTACCAGGTCGGCGGCGGCCCCATGTTCGACATGGGCCCCTACTACCTCACCGCCCTGGTGAACCTGCTCGGCCCCGTCTCCCGGGTCACCGGCTCGGCCCGGATCAGCTTCGCGGAACGCACCATCACCAGCCAGAAGAAGTTCGGCAAAAAGGTGGCGGTCGAGGTCCCGACCCATGTCTCCGGCATCATGGACTTCGCCAACGGGGCCATCGGGACCATCGTCACCAGCTTCGACACCTGGGGGCATTCCCTGCCCTTCATCGAGGTCCACGGTTCCCTCGCCAGCCTGCTGGTGCCGAATCCCAACACCTTCGGCGGACCGGTGAAAATCCGCTTCGGCCACGATCCCGAGAAGCAGTGGCGCGATGTGCCGATCACCCACGTCTACACGGAGAACTGGCGCGGCATCGGCGTGGCCGACATGGCCTACGCCATCGCCACGGGGCGCAAGAACCGCGCTTCCGGCGAACTCGCCTACCATGTGCTGGACCTGATGCACGCCTTCCACGACGCTTCGTCCAGTGGTGCCCACGTGCAGCTCGAAAGCACCTGCGAACGCCCCGCCGCCCTGCCGGTGGGTCTGCTCGAAGGCCAGCTCGACTAACCGGGGCTCTGCCCCGTCACCCCGCCGGGGAGGCTTGCCTCCCCGGACCCCTCGGGAGTGCGTTGCGAAGCGGAGTTCCGCTTCGCAACGCGACTGCCGCCGCTGGCGCGCCGCCGCAACCGGTCTGACGAATCCGACCAATGCCTGCCATGGTTTTCTTTTTGCCGGACTGCCGTCTATCTTTTCCGGCATGATTAGCGAAGACCTTCTCCAACGTGCCGAATCCGGCGATCTCGCCGCCCTGGTTGAACTCGATGGCCAAGGCTTGCTCCTCGGCGCCGAGGAATCACTGGCGGACTACGCCACCCGCCTGCGCCACTTGCAGGCCAACGTGGGCAAGATGGACGGGGAGCTGGCCGACAAGGGCACGTTCACGGTGGAGGATATCACCGTCGAACGCGACCAGCGGATTCCGCCGGAGATCTTCGCCGAGCCCCGCGACCTTACCCAGCGCCTGTTCCATTTCGCCATCGACTGGGTCCCGGGGTTCTTCATCACTCCGCCCGGCATCCTCTTCGGCGGCTGCTCCTACTACTTCTTCCCCGACTTCTTCGCGCTGTTCACCATCCGCCGGGCCTTCGCCGAGCAGGACCGCTGGCTGATCTACCGGCGCACCGAACTGCTGGCCCACGAACTCTGCCACATCGCGCGCATTGGCCTGGCCAGCTACGAATACGAAGAGGTCTTCGCCTACCGCACCTCCGCCAGCGGGTTCCGCCGGGCCATCGGCGGCATCTTCCGCAGCCCGTCCGACTCCTACTCGTTCCTCGGCACGGCCTTCCTCATCCTGCTCGGACGGATGGCCCAGATCCTGAAGTTCCCCAGTCTGCCGCAATGGCCCTTCTGGCTGCCCTTCGTGTTCGTCCTCGGCTACCATTTCATCCGGCACACGGCGTCCATGCGCCGTCTGGCGCGGGCGCGCCGGAACTTGACCCCGGTCTGCGGCGAAATGGCCGACGCGGTGCTCTTCCGCTGCACCGATGCCGAAATCCACATCCTCGCCGAACCCCAGGACGCCGAGTCCATCCAGGCCTGGATCGAGACCCAGGACGCCTGGCGCTGGCGGGTAATCCGCCAGCGCTTCCTAACGGCCTAAGGCGCGACTACCCGAGCAGTTCCCGCTCGGTTTCGTCGAGGGCTTCCTCGATGATGTCCATGGCCTTGTGGGCGACCTCGTTGGGCATCACGATAGGGGGGCTCATGCGCAGGATGTGGCCGGCCGGAATCCAGGCGAGACCGTTGCGGAAGGCCTTCTGGTAAACCAGCGTGCCAGCCTTGTCGAAGGGTTCCTTGGTGGCCTTGTCCTTGACCAGTTCCACGCCCATGAGGCAGCCCTTGCAGCGGACGTCGCCGACCATGCGGAAGCGGTCCTTCCAGGCGGCCATGCGGGCGGTGAACAGGGCCTCCAACTCGGCGGTGTGCTCCAGCAGGCCCTCTTCCTCGATCACCTCGAAGCAGGCCAGGGCCGCCGCCGAAGCCATCGGGTTGCCCCCGTAGCTGCTCGACGCGGAGATGGACTCGAAACTCTCCATGAAGGGTTCGCGCACGGCCACGGCAGTCACCGGGAAGCCGTTGCCGAAGCCCTTGCCGAGAGTGACCACATCCGGCAGCACGCCCCAGTGCTCCATGCAGAGGAACTTGCCGGTACGGCCCATGCTGGTGAGCACCTCGTCGGCGAAGAGCAGGATGCCATGCTCGTCGCAGAGCTGGCGAAGCTTCGGAAAGAAGTCGTCCGGCGGAATGACGCTGCCGCCCCAGCCCTGGATGGGTTCCAGCACGAAGGCCGCCACCTGGTGGGACGTGCCCTTGTCCAGATACTCGGCGTAGAACTCGATGTACTTGTCCGTATCGATGGTGCCGTCGGCCTTGGTCCAGGTCGGACGGTAGGGATCGGGTCGGGGGACCATGTGGAATCCGGGCGCGCGGGTCGGCCCGTAGACGCTCGACCGGATGTGGGCCAGGGAGACGGCCCCGTAGGTCTTGCCGTGGAAGTCGTTGAAGCAGGACACGAACTCATGCTTGCCGGTGGCCGCACGGCAGACCCGCAGCCCGGCCTCCACCGCCGCCGTGCCGCAATCGTAGAACTGGTAGCCCTTGAGGTCGCCCGGCAGACACTGCGCCATCTTCTCCACCAGCCGGGTCTTGATCTCGGTGGTGAAATCGTGGCAGTTCATCAGCTTGCCCGCGTAGGCCTGCACCGCCTCGGTGACCTTTGGATGGCAATGGCCGAGAGTGGTGACGTAGATGCCGCTGGAGAAGTCGATGTAGCGGTTGCCGTCCACATCGGTCAGCGTGCAGCCACTGCCTTCCTCGAAGGCCACGGGAAACAGCTTCACCTGGCCGCTGAGGCCCTTGAAGTGGGTGCAGCAGCGATCATGCAGGGCCTTGGATTTCGGGCCCGGCGGGGGGCACGCGATATGCGGCCATTGGCTGAGATCGAGCTGGTACGGAGCGGGATTGTAGATACCCATGCCTGGTTTCCTTCGGCTGGTCGGAACGACACGGAACTCCTCGGGACACCCGCCGAATATAGCCACATCCCCCGACCGTGCGACCCGCCGAATGGACGGATGCGATCCCGCGAGCGATAGTGCCAACCCATACCGGAACCGCGCAGGAGAACCGATGAAGCTGCCACTTGCCATGCTGGCCCTTGCCGCCGTGCCGTTGTTTGCCCAGGAGACCGCCATGTCGATCCCGCTGCGCCTGGTCCCCGCCTCCGCCCACGAGGCCGACATTCGCGAGGTGGAACCGGGGGTCTACGAGGTCCACACCACCGGTGGCGATCCCTACGTGTTCACCGAGCCCCTGACGGCGGACTACGACCATCGGCAGATTCATGCCCTGGCCTGCGAGATGTTCTGCCCTGCCGGGATCGACGCCTTCCAGGTGTTCTATGGCCCGCCGAAGGAAAGCCACAGCGCAACCGTCCAGAACCTGGCCAAGAGCGAGACCTGGGCCACGGTCTCGGTTCTGCTGGAACACAACTGGGACCAGCCCTACCGCACCTTCCGGCTCGATTTCGGGCACCACGCGAACGTCGATCTGCGCATCCGCAACATCCACCTGCGTCCGCCCACCGCCGAGGAACGGCGCATCGCGGCGGAACGGGCGGCCAAACAGCAGGTCGACCGCGAACTCGCCGCCCGCTGGCGCGACTATCTCGCCACCGACTATCCGGGAACCATCGACACGGTCGCCGTGGACCGCGAACAGGTCCGCCTCCACGGCAACGCTCCCGAGCCTGTGGTTCTCCGCGAGATTCCCATGTACTTCAGTCTAGACCACTACGGCGAGGCACCCGTCGTCCAGGCTCTTCCCGCCGGTCCCTTCGACCTCGCCCTGCCCCGGCTCCCGACGGCGGAGACGGACCGGGCCTACAGCCGCTGGGTGCTGACCAAGCCCGACTCCCCCGCCCTGCTGAGTCACGCCTGCTACGCCACCGACACCAGCGGCATGGCCCCGGCCGATGCCCCCGCCGCCCCGGTGTTGCGGACCATCAAGGGACTGGGCGGCGTGGGCTACGTCCCCTCCGCCATCCAGGACCTCTCTGATCTCGGCGTCGGCAGCATCACCGCCAACATCATCCTGAACGGCATGTTCGCCCCGACGGCGGAACCGGGCACTTTCGAGCACACCTTCCAGGGCCGCACCTTCCATGTGCGCGAGGGGGCCTTGGCGGGACACGACAAGCTGTTCCAGTACTGCGCCGAGCACGACATCGTGCCCTACGCGATTCTGCTGGTCGGTCGAGGCGGCAGCCCCAAATCCCGCCGCATCTGGCAGCATCCGGACTGCTGCGATCCCGGCATCTACACCATGGCCAACGTCACCAGCGCCGAAGGAGTCCTGTACTATGCGGCGGCCGTCGATGTGCTGTCC
>QKCY01000249.1 GCA_003245525.1 Victivallales bacterium
GCTACGAGCAGACGCCTACCGGCCACCGCAAGGTGCCGCAGGTCGGCTTCGTGCAGATCGACGACGACGTGGAGATCGGTGCCCAGGTGGCGGTGGACCGCGCGCGTTTCGGCAAGACCTGGATCAAACAGGGCGTGAAGATCGACAACCTCGTTCAGATCGCGCACAACGTGGTGATCGGCGAACATGCGCTGATCATCGCCCAGGTCGGCATCTCCGGCAGTACCAGCATTGGCGCCGGCTCGGTGCTCGCCGGACAGGCTGGCGTGGCCGGGCATATCTCGGTGGGTGCCGGCACGGTGCTGGGCGGCCGCGGCGGCATCATCAAGGACACGCCTCCTGGCTCCCAATTGATGGGCATGCCTGCCGTCGACAAGCGGGAGTACGTCAAGCAGATCACCGCCTACCGGGGCGTCGAGCGTTGCCGCAAGGAGATCGACGCACTCAAGACCGAGATTGCCGAGCTCAAAGCGCTGTTGGCCAACAGGGCCTAGACCGATTCAGGCCGCCCTTGGGCGGCACTTGATCCTTGGACGAGGCCGACCCCGGATTCGGCCTCGTCCCATTTCCGGAGACCGATACGATGAAGAACTGGATTGCCCTGGGCCTGCTTTCCGCCCTGGTCCTTGGGGCCGCTGAACTGAAGCAGGACGGCAAGGCCTGGCAGGCCACGGGCGCGCACTACGCGGCCACCGTGGCCGAGGATGGTTGCCTGACCAGCCTGCGGGTCGATGGCGAGGAGTTCCTGGCCCCCGGCGTGGCGGTCTCGCGGGGAATCTACTTCTTCGAGGGCGGGACACAGAAGCTCCCCGCCCTGGCTTCGCCCGAGGCCAACGTGCTGGTCGCCACCGGGACCGATTGCGAACTGCGCTACACCTTCACCGACGAAGGGCTGACCGTGGCCGCCCGCAACGGGCGCGGCAAGCCGGCGAAGCTCTTTGCGGTGCTGCCTGCCGGCCTGTCCGCGATGCGGGACGAGGCTGGCAAGATCCAGTCCGCCCCGCGCAAGGCCGATGACCAGACCTCCGCCTGGTTCCGGGGCGGTGCCTGCCTGGAGATCGCAGGCACGGATCGCCTCTGGCCCTGGGAACAGAGCACGCAGGTCTGCGAGGCCAATGTGCCTGCGGGCGAAAGCCGTGAACTGCGTCTGGTGGCCCGGTCCGTAACCGCCGGGGAGCAGGCCGCTCTGGCGCCGCTCCAACCCGCCGGGGTGATCCGCCGGGGCGACTACGAGGCCAGTGTGGGCACCGATGGCTGCCTCGAAAGCCTGAAGGTCAAGGGCAAGGAATTCCTTGACGCCAAGGTGAACATCAGCCGGGGGCTCTACCTCTATCAGGGCGGCCTTGTCCCGCTGAAGGTGACCAAGACCGCGGCGGACTCGATCACGGCCGAATCCGACCGCGCGGCGTTGGTCTACACGTTCTCCGCCGAGGCGATCCGGGTGGCCGCCACCAATCGCACCGACAAGGAGATGCCCATCTACCTGGTCCTCCAGCCCGGCGCGAACTCGGTGATCGGTCCCGACGGCAAGGCGGTTGCGCCGGTCGTCGGCAACAACTGGGGAGCCAGCACCTGGCTGTGCCAGGGCATGCGGCTGCGGATCGAGGGCACCACCCGGCTGTGGGGGCCCTGGAACGATCGGCAGATCTGCGAGATGCTGCTCGCCCCCAAGGCTAGCCGCGAACTGGTCCTGCTGCCCGGCACCGCCACGGCGGCGGAGGCGGCGGCCAGCGAGCAACTGGTGGCAGGTCCCCCCGCAGGCCCCCTGACCATCCTGAGCCCGCGCGAACTGCAGGTGATCCAGCGCTACAGCCGCGAACGGGGCGTGGTCTTCGTCTCCGGCCGGGTGCGTCCCGATCTGGCGGCAGATACGGTGCAGGTGCGGGTGACGGGCGGCAAGGCCCCCGCCGACTGGCAGAAGCTGGCCTATGTGCCTGCCTCCCATTCCTTCTCCGGCCACTTGGACCTGCCTGCGGGCGGCTGGTACAAACTGGAGGTCCGGAGCATGCAGGGCGGCAAGGAGGTCGCTGCGGCGGCCGTGGCCCAGTTCGGCATCGGCGAGGTCTTCGTCGGGGCCGGGCAGTCCAATTCCACGAACTACGGCCAGGAGCGGACCCAGTCCGCCTCCGGCATGGTGTCCAGTTTCGACGGTACCGGTTGGCGGCTGGCCAACGATCCCCAGCCCGGGACCCATGATCGGTCCAGCGGCGGTAGTTTCTGGCCCGCCTTCGGCGACGCCATGTATGGCCGGTTCCAGGTTCCCATCGGCGTGGCGACCACCGGGCATGGCGGCACGAGTGTCAATTCCTGGCAGCCCAATGGCGACCTGTTCCGCTGGACCATGACCCGCATCAACCAGCTCGGCCCCGGCGGTTTCCGGGCTCTGCTCTGGCATCAGGGCGAGGCCGATGTCGGCATGGCGTCCGACGAATACGCCCGCAAGCTGCGGACGGTGATCGAGGCCAGCAAGGCCGAGGCGGGCTGGGAGTTCCCCTGGTTCGTGGCCCAGGTTTCCTACCACAATCCGGAGCATCCGAGCTTCGATAGCACTCGCATAGCCCAACAGAAGCTGTGGGACGAGGGCGTGGCCCTGCGCGGTCCGGACACCGATACCTTGGTGGGCGACGCCCGCGACCATGACGGTCGGGGGATCCATTTCAGTCCCAAGGGCCTCAGCGCCCATGGCCTGATGTGGGCCCAACTGGTCGGCGATTACCTGGACACCGTGCTGGGCCAATAGATATCCATACGGACAGTCATTCCCCTATCCGGAGGCGTACTCGATGAAAGTTTTGGTCGTTGGTGGCGGTGGTCGCGAGCACGCCTTGGTGTGGAAGCTGCAACAGAGCCCCCAGGTGGAGCAGGTCTTCTGCGCACCCGGCAACCCCGGCATGAAGGGCGTAACCGCCGTGCCCGTCGCCGACCTGGACGAGCTGGCCGACTTCGCCAGCCGCGAAGGTATCGAACTGACCATGGTCGGCCCCGAAGCCCCGCTCTGCGCGGGGATCGTGGACATTTTCCGGGCGAAGGGCCTGCGCATCGTCGGCCCCAACCAGGTTGCCGCCCAGCTTGAGGGCAGTAAGTCCTACGCGAAGGATTTCATGGCCCGGCATGGCCTGCCCACCGCCGCCTGCGGTGTGTTCACGGCGGCCGAACCGGCCTTGGCCTACCTGCGCGAGCAGGGCGCGCCCATCGTGGTGAAAGCCGATGGTCTCGCCGCTGGCAAGGGCGTGATCGTGGCGACCACTCTGGCGGAGGCCGAGGAGGCCGTCCGCGACTGCTTCAGCGGCCGCTTCGGCGACGCCGGGGCGCGGGTGGTGATCGAGGAATGCCTGTTCGGCGAGGAGGCCTCCATCCTGGCCCTGACCGACGGCAAGACCATCGTCCCGCTCGCCTCCTCCCAGGACCACAAGCGGCTGGGCGACGGCGACACGGGACCCAACACCGGCGGCATGGGGGCCTATTCCCCTGCGCCCGTGGTCACCGAGGCCCTGTGGGAAACGGTCAACCGCGAGGTGCTGGGCCGGTTCCTGGCCGGCTGCCAGGCCGACGGACTGGATTTCCACGGCGTCATCTACGCCGGCATCATGGTCACCGAGAACGGCCCCAAGGTGCTGGAGTTCAACGTCCGCTTCGGCGATCCCGAAACCCAGGCCGTCCTCATGCGCCTGGACAGCGATCTGGCCGAGGCCCTGGTCGCCACGGCCGACGGTTGCCTGGACCAAGTGCAGCTCGTCTGGTCCGCCGAACCCGCCGTCTGCGTGGTCATGGCCTCTGGCGGCTATCCGGAGAGCTATGCCAAGGGCCTGCCGATCACCGGCATCGACGAGGCAGAGGCGAACGGCGCCGTGGTCTTCCACGCGGGCACCAAGCTGGTGGACGGCCAACTGGTGAACAATGGCGGTCGCGTCCTCGGCGTCACCGCCCGTGGCACCGACCTGCGGGCCGCCGTGGATCGCGCCTACCAAGCCGTGGCCTGCATCTCCTGGCAGGACGTCCAGTACCGCCACGACATCGCCCACCGCGCCTTCGGCAGGCAATAGGCGGCGGCTGTGCCGGTGGTTGCGGGATAGCTGATGAGAGACCACATTGCCAATTGGCAGTTTGGTCCAGTAGCGGATGCAGCATGACCTCTGAACACCTTGAAACCCATTTCCGCGGTCGCCGCGTGCTCATCACCGGCGGGCTCGGCTTCATCGGCTCCAACCTCGCCCGGCGGCTGGTCGGCGGCGGGGCGGAGGTGACTCTGGTCGACAGCCTCAACCCCGACTACGGCGGCAATCTCGCCAACTTGGCCGGGATCGAGGACCGGGTCCGGGTCAACATCTCCGACGTGCGCGACCACCACAGCATGAAGGTCCTCATCCAGGGACAGGACTACCTGTTCAACCTGGCCGGACAGACCAGCCACATGGACTCCATGCGCGATCCCGAGACGGATCTGGAGATCAACTGCCGCGCCCAACTCTCCATCCTCGAAGCCTGCCGCCACTACAACCCGGACATCCGCATCGTTTTCGCCAGCACCCGCCAGATGTACGGCAAGCCCGACTACCTGCCGGTGGACGAGAAGCACCTGCTGCGGCCCGTGGACGTGAACGGCATCAACAAGATGGCCGGGGAGTGGTACCACATCCTCTACAACAACGTCTATGGCATCCGCGCCTGCGCCCTGCGCCTGACCAACACCATCGGCCCGTGCATGCGGGTGAAGGACGCCCGCCAGACCTTCCTCGGCATCTGGGTCCGCCTGCTCGTCGAAGGCAAGCCCTTCGAGGTCTGGGGCGGCGAACAGCTTCGCGACTTCAACTACGTGGAGGACGCGGTGGATGCCTTCCTTCTGGCCGCCACCCACGACGACGCCTACGGCCACGCCTTCAACCTCGGTGCCGAACCGCCCATCAGCCTGCTCGACACCGCCAAGCTGCTCGTGGAAGCCGCGGGCGAGGGCGAATACGTCATCAAGCAGTTCCCCGCCGACCGCAAGAAGATCGACATCGGCGACTACTACTCCGATTTCTCCCTGATCCGCGACCGTCTCGGCTGGGAGCCCAGAACCACCCTCCTGGACGCCCTCCGCCAGACCGTGGACTACTACCGCCAGCACCTGGCCGAATACCTGTGAATGCAGAACGCAGAAGTAAGAATGCAGAATGAAGATGCGGGTTGCCGGAACCTGACGACAGAGGGAAAGGCCAGGAGAACACCCGAATGCCAGGCCTACGGGACTGCTGCTACCCCGGTTGGGGATCGGCCGTTCGATCCCATGCGACTCATGATCTGACTCACTCTCGCTTGGCACGAAGAGCATTCTGAATCTGGTTTCCCCATTCTGCATTCTGACTTCTGCATTCTGCATTTCCGAACCCGGAGCTTTCCATGGCCGATACGTCCTTCATCCTGCCGTCCGATCTGAAAGCCAACTACGAGGCCTACCGCGAGGAGTTGCGGGCTGCCGCCCTGCGCGTGCTCGATAGCGGCTGGTACATCGGCGGCAAGGAACTCGATGTGTTCGAGGCCGATTTCGCCGCCTTCGCCGAGGCGGGGCACGCGGTGGGCGTGGCCTCGGGGACGGACGCGATCATCCTGGCCCTGCGCGCCTGCGGGGTTGGTCCCGGCGACGTGGTACTGACTGTGTCCCATACGGCGGTCGCCACGGTGGCGGCGGTGGAACTCACCGGGGCTACGGCCGCTTTGGTGGATATCGTGCCGGACACCTTCGGCATGGACCCGCAGGCCCTGCGGGTGGCCTGCGCCGCCCTCAAGGACGGCCATCTTGGTACCCTCAAGGCCATTCTCCCGGTCCACATCTACGGCCATCCGGTGGACATCGTGGCCATCCGGCAGATCGCCGACGAATATGGGCTCGCGCTCGTCGAGGACTGCGCCCAGGCCCACGGCGCGCGGCTCAACGGCCAGCGGGTCGGCACCTTCGGGGCCTTCGGCACCTTCAGCTTCTATCCCACCAAGAACCTCGGCGCTCTGGGCGACGGGGGCGCGATCGTGACCAATGACGCGGAGCTCGCCAGCAATGTGCGCCTGCTCAAGGAATACGGCTGGAAGGAACGCTACGTCAGTCATGTGGCCGGGATGAATTCCCGCCTCGACCCGATCCAGGCTGCCCTGCTCGGGGTGAAGCTGAAGCACCTCGAAGCCGAGAACGCCAAGCGGCGCGAGATCGCCGCCCGCTACGACGCGGCCCTGGCCGACACCTCCCTGGTGCTGCCTACTGTCGCCCCCGGCGCGGAACCGGTCTACCACCAGTACGTGGTCCAGCACGAGAACCGCGAAGGGCTGCGCCTCTTCCTGCGCGAGCGCAACATCGGCAGCCTGATCCACTACCCCGTGCCAGTCCACCAGCAGCCCGCCTACGCTGGACGCATTGCCCTGCCCGCCGGACCGCTCACCATTACCGAGGCGGCGGCAGGCCGGATTCTGAGCCTGCCGATCCACGCCCAACTCACCGACGAGCAGTTCGACCGTACGGTCGCCGCCATCCGCGACTGGGACGCCAGCCTGTAGGGTCAGTCAGGAAGACGTCGGACCGGTCTGACCCGTCCGACGGGTCCGACAGTTGCCAGAGGCCTCCTGTTTCCGCCATTCCGCAGGCCCGGCAGGCGGGACACCAGCGGCTTGAAACTCCGTGTGAGGGACGCCTGCGCTACGGTTCACTTCTGCCGGGAGTAGTCGCGGCAGGCGATGACGTAGGCTTCCACGTTTTCCCAGGGCACTTCCGGTTCCAGGAGATGGGTGGGGCAGACGCCGAGGCCGCCCTTCTCCCCGGCGACGTCCAGGTTGCGGAAGACGGTGTCGCGCACGTCCTGGGCGGTGCCGAAGGGCATGGTGGTCTGGGTGCCGAGGGTGCCGTTGAAGCTGAGCCGGTCGCCGTATTCCGCGTGGAGCTTGGCGAAGTCCATGCATTCGGGCTGGACCGGGTTCAGGATATCCACGCCCACCTCCATGAGGTCGGGAATGTAGGGCTCCACGTAGCCGCAACTGTGGTACTGGATGAGGATGTCGGGCTTCACCGACTTGGCGGCGGCGATGACCCTCCCGAGGCGGGGCTTGAGCCATTCGCGGTACATGGGCAGGCTCATCATGATGGTGCTCTGCATGCCGATGTCGTCACCCATGGCGATGAGGTCCACGCCGGCCTGGGCCAGGGCGCGGGCGCGCCGGGCGCTGTCCTCGGTGATCCGGTCGAGGAGGTAGACCGCCTTCTCGTCCTCCATGCTCATGTCCATCATCAGCACGGTCATGTCGCGGATGTACCAGGCTGTTTCCCAGACACTGCATGCCATGCTGGCGATGGTGGGCAGGTCGCGGGACCGGGCGTTGTCCACGGCGGCGCGGATAGGGTCGATGTCCTCCCAGTCCCACTCCGGCCAGGGATAGGCCTGCATCTGCTCCAGCGAGTCGAATTGGGCCATGGGATGGTGCATGCGGAAGAGGTGGTGGGTGCCTTCGTGACCGCCCTCGTGGGCCACGCCGTAATCGCTGAAGGTGGTGGACTCATGCAGTTCTTCGGGAAAGAAGGAGCGCCAGTCGGGAGTCTCGCAGGGAATCCGCTTCGGCCCCGGCACCCCGGCCTGGGCAAATCCCTCGGGGTAGTCGAAGTACTCGCCCAGCGACACCCCGGCGGGAACCGCCGCCTTCATCTTCTGCTGCATGTCCGGACACAGGCTGAAGGAGACCGGCATCCACTGGTAGCCGGTCCGGCGATACAGCGACAGCGTATTCGCGCGAGGAGTCATGGCAGGAATCCTGGAAATGGAGAATGCAGAAGTAGGAATGCAGAATGGGCTGGGATGACAGCGGAAGTGGACTCACGCTGTAGCATGGTCCGGGATCGGCAAATGTCGAGTCTGCCAGCCATTACGGAACGCCGATCTCCGGATCGGCCCTCTTCGGTAGTGGCACAGGGACAGCCGATCAGGAGATCGGCGTTCCGGGGTGGGCATTCCTGGGTCCCATTGTTCCCGGCAACGTGGGCCTCGCCGCTGGAGTGCCGGATCTGGCTGCCGAGTCTATCTCGCGGTCCGCGATACTCCGGCGGCACCATGCCGCCCCGGCATCATCCCAACCCATTCTGCATTCTTACTTCTGCATTCTGCATTCCATCAGCCCCACTGGTCCTGGGGATGGTTGAACTGTTTCTGGTAGGCGCAGGCTTCGCCGGTGTGGTGCTGGAGATGGCGGAGGGCATAGATGATGCAGGCCAGGCCCGAGCGGCCGTCCTCGCCCCAGGGCTGGTCCAGACCGACGTCGTCCACCCGGTCGATCCAATCCATGGTCATGGCGCGGATATCATCGAGATAGGCGGAGAGACGGGCCTGGGTGGGCAGTTCCTGCGCTTCCATTTGCCAGAGGGGCTTGCCGAAGCTCATGAACACCGCCCGGTCAGACCGGGTGTAGTATTCGGCGCACAGGAGGGCATGGGCCACACAGCGGGCCGGTCCGTCAAAGGGCGAACGACCGGTCTGCCACTCCGCCTCGGTGAAGGTGGGGATTGAACCGGCGAGCACGTCGAAGGCCTCGCCGAACTGGTCCTTCAGGGCTTGGGCAAGGATCGGGCTGGACATGGCCTGGCCTCCTCTTGGGCTAGCGGGCCTCGATCAGGTAGTAGATCGTCTTGGCCGCCGGGCCGATCTCGAACTGGAGGGTGCCGTCGGCGTAGCGGCTGGGCAGGGGTTTGCCCTGGCTGCCGTCGGCGGCGACGGGGACGACCTGGAGATTGGTCTGGCTGGTGCGCAGGGCGACCTGGGCGCGGATGGGATCGGCCAGGATCGGGCCGCTACCGGAGGAAACCCTGCGGTTGCGCAGCAGGTTGTAGGCGAAATCCGTGTTTTCGGCCCGGCCGACCGCCGTCAGCAGGACGCGCCCCGAGCGGGCCAGTTCCTGGTCGTCGAGGGCGCTCGCGGCCACGGTGGCGAAGAGGCTGGTGCCGGTGACTGTCAGCCCGCTGGTCTGCACCGTCCCTACCTCCTTGAGGAAGCCGCTGATGGCCTGGGTGCGGGGGGAATCGAGGAGCAGGAGTCGCCGTTCGATGTCGTGGCGGATCTGCCCGGTCGTGCTCTCGCGCTTGTCGCCTTCGACGATGGGCTGGTCGTAGGGCAGCCCGGTGGCGAAATCCGTGCGGAACCGCTGGCTTTCGGCCAGACCGCGGTAGGCCCGGCTCGACCAGGGGGACGGACTCTTGGCCGACTCCGCCACGGCGCGGGGAACCCGTACCACGGTGGTTTCCTTGCCCTCGCTGAAATCGCCCCGCCGATAGATCAGGGCAGCGTGGGGGAAGAGCCCGAAGCGGGCCGGATCGTTGAAGGTCTCGAAGGCCCCAGTGATGGAGTCCACGGGCACCGCCGAGCTGTGCCGGTAGGTGTAGACGGTGAGCCCGTTCCAGCCCTGGAAGGCGGAGACGGCGGCGATCCAGAGGGGCAGCTCCGCCCGCCATTCGTTCGGCCAGGGCTCGTCCCATTCGCTGACGAAAAAGGGCTTCCCGACCCGGGCCTGGAAGCCGAGGCCGTCCATGATCGTACCCGAGCCGCCCAGCATGGGCGTGTTGCCGAAAACCCCCTCGCGGGAGGGATGGTTGTGGTAGGCGTGGGAATCGGTGTAGGGCAGGGCGTCGAGCGAGAGCAGCAGGGCGGCGTTGCGGCTCCAGTTGCTGCCGGTCATGGGGACCCGCACGCCGACCTCCTCGCGCAGGTACTTGCCCATCTCCGCGTAGTAGTTGGCCTGCACCTCGATCAGGAAGCGCATGAGCGAGTCCGTGCTCTTGGTGAAGTCCACCGGCTCCTTGGGCAGAGTCACGCCCTGTTCGGCGGCCCAGGCGCGGTAGCGGGCCTCCAGACGGGTGCGGTAGGGCTCCACGGTCACGGTCTGGGTGAAGAGGTCGTTCTCGTTGGCGAACTCCATCAGGGCGACGGCGGGGTCGTCCTTGTAGGCCCGCTTGGTGTAGGGGTTCACGTGGGTCCAGATGTTCCGGCTGAACTCCTTCTGCAACTCGATCAGGCGGGGATCGAAGTTGGAGTAGGGTTTGCCGCAGACGCCGATCTGGTCCACCGCATCCACCTCGTCGCCGGTCTTGAAGCTGCGGTTGACCAACTGGTCGAGATAGATGTAGATCCCCGCGCGTTCCAGGCAGTACATGAGGTAGTCGAAGCGGTCCAGGTTCTCGGCATCGAAGTGGCGGGTGTCGTCCACCTCCTTCGGGAAGAAGTGGCGTTCGGCCCAGGAGGCGTCGGCGTGGTGGGTGCGGACCATGTTGATGCCGAAGGAGGCCAGGCGGCGGGCGATCTTCTCCGCCTGCTCGTGGCTGGGGAAGTTGGACCCGGCGCTGAAGCAGGTGCCCCAGAAGCGGATCTCCCGCCCGCTGTCCGCCAGGACGAACCGACCGTCGCGGACGGTGACGAAACCCTCGCTTCCCGCCGGTTTGGCGTTGAGGAAGGAGACGTCGACCGGGGCGCTATCCCAGGGCAGGGTGTAGGGAATCCAGTCGTGGGTGTCGGTGCGGGAGGGGCTGGCGGCTTGGTTGAGCACGATCTGGGTATCTGTCGGCAGGGCGATGTCGTAGGTGACACCGGTCTGGTACCCGACCGGAACGCTGGCGGCTTGGCCGTCCTGCTGACCGATCCGGGCGAAGCAGAAACGGAACTCGATGGAGTCGCCGCCCCAGCCCCGGTTGTCCTGCACCAGCAGGCGCATGGGTTCCTGGGCGACGACCCGGAGGCTTTCGGCCTCGCCGGTCGCGAGCGCGAAGCCACGGGCCTCGCCGTTGAACAGGAAGGATTCGCCCAGCGTGGCGGGGATCACCGTCGGCTGGCCGGGCTGGCCGTCGGCGACGATGGTGAAGGACTTGCCCGAATACACCCGCAGCGGCACCGTGAAGGAGGCCTGGTAGCCGTTCAGCGTGGCCCCCTTCGGGAAGCTCAACTGATAGGCCAATCGGGCCTGCTGCGGCCCGGTCTCGCTGACCGTCTCGGCGAAGTCGAGCACGGTGCCCGCCGGATTCTGGGGAATCTCGAGGGAGCCCGCCAGCGACCGGCTGCGGTCGTCGCCCACCGTGGCGACCTTCTTTCCCCCCTGGGACACATAGCTCCAGTTGGGGCCGTGGGCGGCCAACAGAATGTCCACCAACTGGCGGCGACGGGCATCGCGCACCTGGAGCGTGCCGTCCTCCTCCAGCAGCAGATAGGGTTGACCGTCGCGGAGTTCGCGGGGTGGATTCAGTTCGGCAACCATGGCTTCGGCCTCCTTCGCACTGGTCCGGGCAAGGCGGAAGACGCGGCGGGCTTCGAGCCCCGGCCGCACCGGCCCGTTGCCGAACAGGGCGAACCGCAGTTCGTACTCGGTGCTATGGTACTTCCGGCCGTCCTGGACCATCACCGGGCCGACCGCGTTCATGGCCACCGCCAGACCATCCTCGCCGCCGATGAAGAGGCCCGGTGCCTGGCCCGAGACCACGGTGCCCTGGATATCCTCGGTGAAGGTCCCCGCGCTCTTGCTGCGCAGCAGGGCCACTTGCTGGCCGATCTGGCGGTCCACCGGCAGGAACAGGCTCACGTAGGCCCCGGTGATCGTCGTGGGCTCGGTGAAATGGAGCGCATAGGCCAGTTCCACCGCGTCGCCGACCGGCCGGACCTCCACCGAGAAGTCCAGCTTCCCCTGGCAGCCTGCGGGGGCGTCCAGCGCGCCTGCGGCGGACGTGGCCGTGCGCTCGCTGGCCGTGATGCCCATGGCCGTGGCGTTGCTCCAGTTCGGCCCATGCATGTTCACCACGGCCCGGATCCCGGCCAGATCGCCGCCGAGCACCACGTTGCCGTGGGAATCGAACTCCCAACTCGGTTTGGCACTGCACAGGAAACCCAGGGCAAGAGCGGCACAGCAAAGACGATGCATGGGGGATTCTCCGGTTGGCAACGCAATCGCGTCGGGAAAACTATCCGGTACGGCCCGCGAATGCAATCCGCCCAGTTCCGGGTGAAGAGGAAGCGCGGCCTTGAAAGTCGGCTCTTGGGCTGCTACCGATAATTTCGTATTTTGGTTCAAGATCCAGCTGGGACTCCCGGGAAAGGGATAGGCTGGCACAAGTAAAAGTTGTTGTCCCCCAAGGACAGCGACAGGTCCTGACTGTCTACAGTGGTTCCGACATCCAAGGAAAGGCATGCACTATGGCATCTCCCAGGCCCACTCCCCGCTTCACCCTCATCGAACTGCTGGTCGTGATCGCCATCATCGCGATCCTGGCCTCCATGCTCCTTCCCGCCCTCCAGCAGGCCCGGGCCAAGGCGCGGGAGATCAGTTGCACCAACCAGGTCAAGCAGCTCAACCTGTCCATGGCCATGTACACCAACGACAACAAGGAGTACTACACGCCGAACAACCCGGTACGTTGGTACAACAACCTGATCAACTACGTGGGCGATGCCAAGGTCTACGTCTGCCCCACCGCCTCCAACTTCAGCCGCGGCTATGCCACCAACCTCAACATCTGCGCCTGGACCACCTCCTACACCCTCGGCCAGATCGTGGGTCCCTCCACGACCTCGATGTTCGTGGATGCCGCCCAGTGCAGCGGCAGTGTGGTTGGCCTGACCGACCCTGAGAAGTTCAACGACTACGCCTCCAGTTCCTCCGACTGGCAGTGGACGCCGCCCGGGAACTGGACTGGCACGAGCGGCTCCACGTACTACAGCAATACCGACTCGAACTACACGCGCCGTCCCGTGGGACGCCACAACGGCGGCCTCATCGCCGGCTACTGCGACGGCCATGCCGAGCGCAAACGGATCGTCAACTTCCTCGGCCCGATGCTCGACGGCTGGGCCTACGGTGATCCCAACAACTCCTGGGACAACAAGTAGTCGCCAGTATCTTCCGACCACGAAACGGCCTGTGGGTGATCCCGCAGGCCGTTCTTCTTTCCCGGCCTGCGACGGCTGCCGTTGGGGCCATCGAGAGCCGAAGAGAATGGGACCTATGGGACTTATGGGACCTATGGGAGCAAAGGCCATGGGGATCTGCCTTCTCCCATCCGTCCCATCCGTCCCATAAGTCCTATAAGTCCTATTTCATTCCCTCCTAACGAGTTGCCGGACGGGCTGGCTCCCACTCCGGCTCCCCAATCTGCGCCAAGTGGCTTGCATTGCCCCTAAATGGCTCCTAATATCACCTTAGTAGTATCATGTTGCCGAGTCGCCGTAGTCGTGCCAAGCAGAACAAGGAGCCAAAGAATGAAAAGCACATCGAGGAACAGCCGTCGGTTCACGCTGATCGAGCTGCTTGTGGTCATCGCGATCATCGCGATTCTGGCCTCCATGCTGCTGCCTGCTCTGTCCCAGGCACGGGGCAAAGCCCGCCAGATCAGTTGCGTGAACAACCAGAAGCAGGTCATGTTGGCCGCCATCATGTACACCGGGGACAACCAGGAGGTGACTGCCATTGGCTGGGAGCCGAGTTCGGACAACTACTGGTATCGTCTCTGGTACCCCTATACCGGCGACGTGAAAGTCTTTGACTGCCCCTCGTTCACGAACCGAACCGAGAACTTCGCCCAAACCGGCAAGACTGCCGCCAACGGTGATCTCGATTACATCACTATCTGCGAGAGTCGCGCCGGCAACGCCATCATGGGCGCCAAGGTGACGAAGCCGTCCGAGAGAGGACTCATCTTCGAGGCCACGGGCGTCCGCGACCGCGCCTGTCCGGTGGAGCACGATGGCACCCAGTACCATCGCTCGGTGTGGAACATGTGCTCCTCGTCCTCGTCCTTCCCCCCGCATAACGAAATCCTGAATGTCGGCTACATGGACGGGCACGTTGCCGCCGTCCGGGGCTCTGCTCTCCAGACCACCGGCCTCCCGATCTTCTGGTACTGAGCAGCCAAGCCGGTTGGCTGCCGAGATGATGCGTTCTGTTGCGCGTCTTTGGCAGTGCGCTAGCCGGGAATGGGACGTATGGGACACATAGGACGGATGGGAAGGAAGGCTGTGGGAACCTATCCTCTCCTATAGGTCCCATACGTCCCATTCCCAGCGTTCCTGCCGCGCCGGAGCCCTTGCGCTTGGGCGCGCGGGCGGCATGGTACGGTTTTCTCGCGTTGTGCCACAAGCAGTAGGGAAACGCGCTCATGCTCCGGGTACTGGTCGGTCTCTTGTTCCTGTCCCTGGTGGGGGCTGTGGCAGACGACTTGGTGCTGGGCGACTTCGAGAAGGCCGTGTGGCCGGGCTTGGTCCGGGACCGGGAAGTGGCCAAGGTGGGCAAGGCCTCGGGCCGCTGGGAGAACCTCGCCGAGCATTCCACCATCCGCATTCCCGATCTGCCGACCGACTGTTCGCCCTACCGCCGTCTGGTGTTCTGGCTCCACTCGGCCAAGGCCAACGGCCAGAAGCTCACCCTGGTCTGCAACTCGGAGAACCCCGCCAACGGCGCGAAGGAATGGGACTACTACTTTCTCCATTTCACGGTCAACTGGACCGGTTGGAAGAAGTTCGACCTGGCCTTCGACCAGGACATTGTCGGTACCCGCGAACCGCTCGGCTGGCAACACATCGACTACTGCTCCTTCCACGCGGACGGCTGGACCAACACCCCTCTGCCGGATACGGTGCTGCGTTTCGACGATGTCCGGTTGGTGGCGGAGGGAGCCAAGGCACCGGCCCTAGCGCTGCCCAAGTGCTCCCATCCTTTCCTGCTGGGCGGTCCCGAGGTGTACCAGCGCGCCAAGGACCGGGCCCGGCGGTTCGACTGGGCCAAGGAACAGGTGGCGGCGTGCATCAAGCGGGCCGATGCCGCCCTGGCGGACAAGGTGGACATTCCCGCCGAGGGCGGCCAGTGGAGCCACCATTACGTCTGCAAAGCCTGCGGTGGCCGGCTGAAGCCCGTGGACGGCAAGCACGTCTGCCAGAAGTGCGGCAAGAGTTACACCGGCTGGCCCTACGACCAAGTGCTCGTCGGCTACCGCCACGGCCGGTACTGGAGCCAAGTCCGCGATCTGGGACTGGGCTATGCCCTCACCGGCAAGGAGGCCTATGCCGAACATGCCCGCCAGATTCTCCTCGGCTATGCCGCCGTCTACAAGAGCCTGCCGCTCCACAACAGCCAGGGCAAAGTGAGCAACTCCGGGGCCCGCATCTACGCCCAAACCCTCGACGAAGCCGTAGCGGCGACCGAACTGTGCTGGGGCTACGACCTCGTCTACAGTTCGCCTTGCTTCTCGGCGGCCGATCACCGGGCCATCGCCACTGACTTTCTTCGGGAAGTCGCGGCCACCATCCGCCGCAACCGGGCGGGCATCAGCAACTGGCAGAGCTGGCACAATGCGGGTATCGGCGCCATCGGATTCTGCCTGCAGGACGTGGAACTGGTCTCGCTCGCCCTGCGGGATGCCCGCAACGGGTTCGAGTTCCAACTCGGCAACAGCATCCTGCCGGACGGCTTCTGGTACGAGGGCACGGCGGCCTATCACTACTACGCCCTGGACGCGCTGAAGTGGACCGCCGAGTTCGCCCACTTCGCCGGGATGGAGTACTGGCAGGATCCCCGTTTCCAGTCCCTGTTCGATGCCCCGCTCCAGTACACCTTCCCCGATCTGACCTTTCCGGCGGTGAACGACAGCGATGTGTTCTCCCTGCGGGGTCGGCATGCCCTCTACGAGTTGGCCTATGCGCGCACCCAGCGGCCCGAGTTTCTGACCGTGGCCCAGTTCGGCGACCGCCGCAGTCTCGAAGCCCTGCTCTGGGGACCGGACGAACTGCCCGCCGCGCCAACCGAGGCCCTTGCCAGCCGGGATTTCCCCGGCCTGGGCGCGGTTGTCCTCCGCCAGGGCGAGGGCGATGATCAGCTCTATGTCCATCTCGACTACGGTCCCCACGGCGGCGGCCATGGACATCCCGACAAGCTCGCCCTTATCCTGTTCGGTCTGGGCAAGCAACTGGCTCCCGACCCGGCCCGGCTGGCGTACGGCGCTCCCCTCCATGGTTCGTGGTACCGCCAGACCTTCGCCCACAACACCGTCTGCGTGGACCAGCGCAGCCAAGCAGCCACCACCGGCACGCTGGAATTCACCCGCTTCACCGACGACCTGGCCGTGGGCCAGGCCAGCACCGACCAAGCCTATCCCGGCGCCCTGCTGCGCCGCCGGGTGGCCCTATTCGGGGGGATGGTCCTCGATGTGTTCGAGGCCACGTCGGCGGAGGAGCACACCTACGACTACCTCTACCACAACTTCGGCACCGTGGAACCGGACCTGAAGACGGCCGCCCGCAACGAGCCCCTGGGCAGCCGCGATGGCTACCAGCACCTGAAGGACATCCAGGCCGCCACCACCGGCAACGATTGGTCCGTCACCTTCGCCCAGGACCAGGCCAATGTCCGCCTGCTAGTCCTGGGCGAACCGGACACGGAGCTCTACTTCGGCACCGGCATGGCCAACAATCCGCCGGTTCCCTGCCCCATGGCCGTCGTCCGTCGTCGGGGCAAGGCCACCCGGTTTGTGGCCCTCATCGAGCCCTATCGCGACCAACCCACAGTCACCGGGTTCAGGCAGGCCAAGACGCCCGACGGCATTCTCGCCTTCGAGATCCTCAGGGGAAGCGACCGCTACCGCCTCGTCCTCCGCGACGACCGTGCGACTCTCAGCCACGACACCGGGCGCTGATCGGGGGGAATGCCCTCCCGGCGATCCCTTGGGAGAGAGCCAGGCGGCCAGCTTGCGGCTGCGCACAGTCCACGCTACTTTCGTCGCTTCGGCGGGGAGCGTCTTCCCTGCCCGGAGCAACGAGGAATCCTGGTGATGACGATTCGGTCTCTGGCTCTTCTGGGTTGCCTGGCCGTCGTGTCGGCGCGGTCGTTCGAATACGATTTCAGCCGGGACAAGCCCGTCTTCTCCTGGTGGAGCGAAAACCGCCAGGCCAACCTGATGCACCTGAACTATGCCGCGAACCCGGTCACGGGCAAGCCGTCCCTGCGGGCGGGTTGGGACGAGGCGTTCACCACTTACATGCACGTCTACAGCGGCACGGTCCCGACCCTGCCGGACGCCCCGGTCTGGCGTTTCAGGGTCAAGCTGACGACGCCCGGTCCGGTTGGTGTCCGCCAGTGCTCGCTGCGCTTGCAGGACCAGAATCGCGAGACCTTCTACTTCGATCGGACCGTGCGCTGGGACCACGCGGGCGAGTGGACGCTCGACTTCGTGGTCGATTCCGCCGCCCCTGCCTTCACGCGCACGGCCATGCACGGCAAGGACTCCAACCAGCGGCTGGATCTGCCCCTGTCTACCTTCGGCATTACCTTCACCTTTGCGCCGGGCAGTGGCGAGGGCGAGGTGTTCCTCGACGCCATCGCCTGCGAAGCCGTGGCAGCCGATCCGGCCGCTGCGGGACGGCAGACGGCCACTGCCGAGCTCGCCGCATCGTTCCTGCAGGCGGACCGGCGACCGTTGCTCCTGCCCTCTGGCACTGGGACCCAGGTCGCGCTCGCCGCCGCCGGCATCCAGATCACGCCCGAAGCGGGAAGCCGGAGCGCCGGGGTTCGGTTCTGCCTGGCGGGCTGGTCGCCGAACGGTGTCCTGGCGCCGCAGTTCCCCGCGTACGAGAAGGCGGAACTGACCGCATCGGTGACCGCGACGGACTGCGACATCGACGAAGTGACCCTGCGCGTGGTGGACCAAGATGGAAACAACCACCGCCTCCCGTTTCCCGTGAAGTGGCTGGCCGCGGACAATGACGGCCAGCACCGGACGACCATGGAACTGCCCCTGGTCCTGCCTTCGCCCAAGCCGGGAGACAACCGGCAGTTCCCGCTGTTCTGCCTCCAGGGCCTGGAGTTCCGCTCGCCCAAGGGCATGGCCGGGACGGTCCGGCTGGAGGATCTCTCGCTGCGGGTGACCATGCCCGCCGTGAACGCCCTGGCGATGGAGCTGGAGACGGACGGCGAGCCCAAGATCCTGCGCCCCGACGGCAACGGCCAGGTCAAGGCCATCCTGCGGAACACGCTCTCGGTCCCCGTGGCCGTCGAGGCGAACCTGCATCTGACCGACTACAACGACGAGCCGGAAGCCGCTGGCTGGTCGCTTCGCCAGACGCTCTCCTTCCAGCCCGG
>QKCY01000146.1 GCA_003245525.1 Victivallales bacterium
CTGAAAGGGCGACCCAATCCCAAAGGTCCGGGCCAGGCGAATGACGGAATCGGTTCGGCCGCAACGTCTTGAGCCCACCTCTGGTGGGCGGCATATCGTAGCCCAGTGGCGTGAGCCCTGGGTACGGAGGAGATTTGATTCCGAGCCCCCGCAGGGAGGCGACACATACCGCAAGGGCGTCAGCCCGCGCAGGGGCATCACCTTGGACTGACGGCCAAGGACCGATATGCCGCCCTCCGGAGGAGGGCTCAGTTTCCACTCTCCGCCTCTCCCACGGCTTCCGCCGTGGGCTACGATATAGCGCCCTCTGGCGAGGGCTCGAATACCAAGGCTATTCCCTGAACTGGGCTTACTTCCGCCAACGGAAGGCCGCCGTGTTCCACAGACTAACAGAAGAGATGCGTTCATCCTACCGACAGCGGGGTTGCGCCACGGTCAGTTCCGCTCCCATGCAATCGCTCTGCGGGGCAAGCCCTTGCGGAACAGGGCCGGGCTATGCCTTTGCCCAGCGGACGGCATTTGCCACAATCGTGCGCACGTTCGGATCGAAGAACACGGGGTTGGTCTCGTGCCCGGCCTGGAAGTAGAACATCCGTCCCCGTCCGATTGTCCAGCACAACCCAATCGCACTGTGGTCGATGCTGCCGTCCTTCAGCACGGCATCGCCTTCGAAAACCACTGCTTCGGCAGGGGGAACGGCATACGGATCGCTGTAGCGCTCATGGTGTACGATCATGAACTCCTCCGGCACGCCTGCCGCAATCGGATGCTCTGGACAGGTGGACTTGATCGTGAGGTCCAGGCTGTCGCCGACGTAGGCACCCCAGGCAGCCACCCGGCCTTGCGGACGCACCACGTCCAACAGGGCGGCATCGGTCGGGCTCTGGCTCATCAGGGCAATGTTCGCTTTGGCGAAGTGTGCGGAGTGCAGCGAAACGAAGCCCATACCCTCGCGGGTCACGCGCTGCACGATCTGCTCAACCCGGGAATCATCCACTGCGCCATGGCGTTTGTGCCCCCACCAGACGAGGACATCGCAGCGATTCAGCAGGTCGGCGGGAATCCCCTGTTCCGGATCGTCCAGCCCGGCTACCACCACCTCCCAATCGGGAAGCGCCAGCTTCAGGCCGTCGGCAACAGCCGTGTTGATATCGGCGGGGTAGACATCGGCCGGGGCCGTCGCCTCGGACCAGCATACAACACACGGTTTTCTGGTACTGTCGGTCATGGCTATGGTGCTTTCTGTTCAGAAGCGGACTGGCGCAGACTACTCGCCCAGGAGCGCCTTCGCATCTACGCCCAAGTCGAGGTTCTTGACGAAATCGTCGTAGATCAGCAGGCCGTTGTAGGCGTCGGGGATGATGAGAGCGCCGTTGCGCACGGACACCATGCCCGGGTTGCCAGCGGTTGGGAACTCGCGGAGCAACTTGGGCTGCTCCACGTCGCTGATGTCGACAATGGCAACGGCGGAGCCGACGCGGGACGCAACGAGCAGGGCATTGCCAACCACCGTGGGTTTCCCCTCGAAGTACCGGGAGTACTGGCGGAGCGGCTGCGCGTTGTAATCGGTGTCCAGTGGTTTCACGATACGGTACCCCCCAGGCTGGAGGCAGAGGAAATGGTCGCCGCGCGCCGCGATTCCGGCGAAGATCTGGTAGCGGTCGTTCAGGTTGATCCCGGTGTCGATCTCCTTGCCGGACTTCGCAAGATCGAGCCACCGCACCCCGTGAACGTGGCTCCAGGCGCAGGCGTAGCGATCCTCCACGTCGCCATGCGACATCTGGTCCCCGTAGACGATGCTGTCGAAGTATCTGCCGATCTGGCGGGGTTGGGTGGAGTCGGAGACATCGAGAATCAGGAATTCGTTGTCCGCTTGCACGATGGCGCGGGTGCCCTTCGCATAGGTCAGGCACTGGCGGACGGCGGCCTTGTTCTCGGGCATGAACCGCGCCTGGGGCTCCAGTCTGCCATCGCCGGCATGCTGCCAGATCGAGAGGCCGCTGGTGTTCTCGCTCACGTAGACCGTGTCGCCGCGCACCGAGACATGCACGGCAAAGCCCTCGGTCTCGACCGTCGCCACTTCCCGGACCTCGGGCCAAAGATCGACCACCCGGAGTCCCTTCATGCCCGCAGCCACCAGGGCATAGTCGCCGCAGAAATCCGCCGCCCAGATCTGGCCGCCGGGGCGGTACACGCGATGGTCCTTTGGGATCTCCTGGGAGCGGACCGGCATCGCCAGTTCCGCCCCCCGGTCCGGGTCGTAGCGCCGCACGAGCGATGGCGCCGATATCACCTTCAAGCCAACCTTCGGGCAAGCGGCGTAGATGATGTCGTCGACCACTGCGGCCCCCGCCACCAGCTCGTTGTAGCGGGCCACGGTCTTCGGCTTGGCCGGATCGGAGACATCGACCAGGAAGATGCCGTTGAAGGTATCGACGCAACACACCATGGAGTCGCCAGCGGCAACCGGGGTCCACATGTCGTAGCCCCCGCGATGGTAGAACTTCGGGAACTTGGTCCGGCCCAGAAACTCCGGTTCCGCCGGGTTCTTGATGGAGAAGACCTCGAACCCGTGGCCGGCGCCGTATCCGGGGTCGCCCTCGTTCTGCCACGCGCCCATGTTCCTCGAGTGGTGCCCCGTGGATGCGTAGAGCCGGTCGCCGGATATGCAGACCCCATCCCCGTAACCGTCCATGGGAAGGGACGAGACGATCTTCGGGTGATACGGATCGCTGATGTCGATGGTCGTCAGTTTGGACACCCCCCAGTCGCCCACGTAGATGATGCTTCCCCGGGCATCGACCGACTGGGCCTCGCCGGTCTTGATCTTGCTGACGTAGACGGGGTTGCGCGGGTCGGCGACATTCACGATCTCGACGCCGAACTGACGTTGCGCAATGAACATCAGGTTGCCCTGGACCTCTATCCCGGTTGCCAGTTCGAGGCAGTCGTAGTGGCACAGCAACTCGGGCTTGTCGGGCTTGCGCACATCGAAGATGAACACGCCGTTGGCGCGGGCGGTGACGTAGGCAATACCGTCGCGCACCGTGATCTGCCGCCCGGTTCCGCGGAACGGGCATTCGCCCACGACCTTCGGTTCGGTCGGGTTTGTGATATCGGCAACGTACAGCCGCTCCCGTCCGGGGAAGAACAGGTAGTCGCCCGAGACGACAACGTCCATCACCTGGGGTCTCTCAATCGTCGCCAGACAAGTCAGTTCAGTCCCGTAATCGGCGTCTTTCATGGGGTCTCCAGCAGATACGTGCGCAGTCACTCCGATCCCGAGCGCCGCCCCCAGGCAGCAATTCCGCAGACGGTGCAGCCAACGTTCCGTTCTCAATACCGTTCTCCGCCTATCCTAGTCATGGCCCATGAGCGGGGCCCGCGTCGCAGGTGGGTAACCCAACATGCAGGCATAGTATATAGGGGTTCCTGCTGAAACACACCCATGTACCGCGACTTGTGGCTACGGCCCAGGCTCTTCCCGTCGGTTTGTAGTACTCCCGGACGCTTTCCACTGCCCTGGCGGCGAAGGAGGGGCGAGGACGCCCCGCTGGTATGAACAACGGTCGCTGGACAGCGAATGTACATGGGTGGCCGTTGTGTCCTCATTGCTGTGTCGTCCTCACTTTGCTTTGGAGCCCGGATGCCAGCACAAATGCGCTGGTGCGGCTGCCTGTTGCCGTTCCTTTCCGGGGGTTGGCACTGCCTCTGCTTTGGGGGATCGCAGTTGGCCGAGCGTTCATCGGCCGACCGCAACCAAGGGTCAACCCCAAGCCAAGGAGACAGACCAATGAAGACTCGAATCCACACTATGCTGGTCGCGACCGGACTGCTGGCGGCATGTGCCATTCCCCGGATCGGGGCCCAGGATCACAGCGACATCGCCGCCCAGTGCAGCCGGTTCTGGGGGGTCGCCGAGCAGCGGATCGCCGAGAAGCCTCTGGCGATGGAGGTCTCGGAACGCACGGAGACGGTCGAGCGTCCGCGGGTGTACTGCCCGCCGTGTAGGCCGCAGCCCGGCACCTGCCGTAGCCAGGTCTGTCCGGCTCCCCCCGTGGTCACCTCCGTCACCACGCAGAGCACCCGGCCGCCCGCGCGACCGGCCGTTGACCTGGAGCAGTCGGCCCGGAGCCGCAACCAGGAGAGGTCGTTCGGGGTGAGGTTGTTCGGCGGGCTGGACCTGATCGATTTCGTCTGGCGCGACCGCGGGACAAGCCGCACGGACAGCATCCGAGGGAACCTCTGAGTGCTCGGCCGACGGGACGCCCCGTTGCCGGGCTAGCGCGCAACCAGAGCGGAGCCGGAACGATCCGGCTCCGCTTTCTGCTGTCTGGGGCGCGAAGAGGGATGGCCTGGACCGGCCAATGAGGCCGTTTTCCGCGCCCGAACCAGAAAAACCTGCAACTCCTTTGACCGGGTGGCAGTCTGGGACAAGAGTAGGCCGTGGCATCCTACCGTGGTGGACAGAGGCATGGCCGGAGAACGGATTCCGACAAACAAGACTCAGGTCATGGACGCATCGCACATGGACATTCCTTATCGCCCGCTCGAACTCATCCGCAAGGCCGTCAGCTCCGCCGACCGGGAGATCACCTACGCCTACGACGATCTGGTCTTCCTGGAACACAACGTCGCAATCCTGAAGATGGGCGAGGTCGGCAGACAAGTCAGCCTGTACTTCAACCAGGACATCGAGGCCGAGGAAGAACAGGCCATCATGGACACGCTGCCCCGGGCCGGTGCCGTCGAGGGACTGGTCATCACCCGAGCTGGCACCTACGAGCTGAAGCCCAAGAAGAACAACGAGATGGATATCGTGTTCCACGAAGCGTAGGCCCCGCCGACTGGATCGCGGCAGGGGGTGTGGGCAAGGCAAGGGGACTGGAGCGCCCCAGCCGGGACGCGACATTCCAGTGTGCATCACGTTCTGTTATCATCTCAAACCTTGTTCTTTCTATCGACAATAAGTATCATATAATGTGCTGGTATGCAGCATAGTCCGTGCTGCATGACTTGATCGTTCCTCCCGGTTTCATGGCACTCTTGCCTTCGCCCCGTAGGGGCAGAGGAACAGAGCCTGGGGCAACGCCCCAGGATGACGTTTCTCCCGGACCAGCAGGCTGAATGCCTGCGGTGGATGCCGCTGACCCGGGAAGCCGCAGGCCGCTGGCCTGCCCTTCGGGGCGGGGGCAACCCGGGGCGACGCTACGCTTTGCCCCGGGCCGGTGCCGTCGAGGGACTGGTCATCACCCGAGCTGGCACCTACGAGCTGAAGCCCAAGAAGAACAACGAGATGGATATCGTGTTCCACGAAGCGTAGGCCCCGC
>QKCY01000168.1 GCA_003245525.1 Victivallales bacterium
GCCCATTCGGCTCGGGCTGGTCGCGTTTTCCGGCGGCAGAGCGAAACCGAAGCATGTACATCCGTTTCCGGTCCCGTATATTGGCGACCATTTCACGCCAGTGCCACTCAGGGCACTGACGGGAACGCTCCGGTTCCCGTTCCACCAGCCAGGAACTCGCTTGATGCAGTGTACGCAGCAGCCAGACAACCTCCTCCTCCGCTTTCTGCTCCGGCTCGGGGACTCGCTCCGGCGGTACGCCATCTGCATCGCCAACTTCGGGTTCAGGGGAGCCTTGCGGCTGCTGTTGACCTATCGGCGGAGGATTCCGCCGGAGCCCGTGTCGGTGCCCCTGCGTCCGACCGGGAAAGAGGTGTTCTTCCGGGGCGCGGCGGATGCCGGGGTCATGAGCCACTTCTACAAGCCCGGCTACCGGATCCTGGATTCCCCCGACTTCCCGGTCCGGACCATCATCGATGCGGGCGCAAACATCGGCGACGAGACGATCCGCTTCCGCCATTTCCACCCTGACGCCCGCATCCTCGCCCTGGAGCCATCCACGCAAAACTTCCGGGTCCTGGAGAGAAACGTCGGTGCCGATCCGGCGACCGTGCCGCTGAACTGCGCGCTCTGGTACCGGGATTGCTACCTCACCATCACGCCTGGCGACACCTACGAGCAGTTCCGCGTCAGCGAGAGCGCGAGCAAGACCGGCGAGGACGCCGTGAAGGCAGTCTGCATCCCGACGCTCATGGCGGAGTACGGTCTCGCGGAGATCGACATCCTCAAGCTCGACATCGAGGGGGCGGAGTTCGACGTCTTCTCCACCGACACGGCGGCCTGGGTGCCGAAGGTGAAGGTCTGCATCTTCGAGTGTCCCGACGGCGACCGGCCGGGGGCCGCGATGCGCATCTTCCAGGCGTTCATGGCAGGCGGATTCCACTGCTTCATCCATGGCGAGAACCTGATCCTGATCCGGCCTGGTGTGCCGTGGCGGGTGGAATCCGACCAGTTCCTGCGCTGATGTGGATGCCGCGGATGCGGGCTGGCATTTACATCCATCCCCGGTCCCGTATATTGGCGACCGTTTCGCGGCGGTGCCGCGCGGACGGCACCGGTGGACCGCAGACGGCAAGAAGTCAGCAGGAGTCCTCTCGATGACCAAGATCGCCTTCATCGGCGCGGGCAGTTTCGGCTTCACCCGCAAGCTCGTCACCGACGCCCTCACCTTCCCCTTGCTCCAGGATGCGACCATCGCCCTGATGGACATCAATCCCGAGCGCCTGGAGTACATCACCAAGGCGGTGAACCGGATCGTCGCCGAAGGCAAGTACCCGGCGAAGGTCCTCTCGACCACCGACCGGCGCGAGGCCCTGGCAGGGGCGGATGCGGTAGTCTGCACCATCCTCTGCGGCGACGTGGACGTGTGGCAGCACGACATTCTGATCCCGAAGAAGTTCGGGGTGGACACCAACGTCGGCGACACCCGCGGCCCCTCCGGCATCTTCCGCGCCCTGCGCACCATCCCCACCATGATCTCCATCTGCCGGGACATGGAGGAGCTCTGCCCGAAGGCCCTGCTGCTCAACTACACCAACCCCATGGCCATGCTCTGCCGGGCCATGCAGCGCGAGACCTCCATCCAGGTCAGCGGCCTCTGCCACAGCGTCCAGGGCACGGCGGGCATGCTGGCCAAGTGGATCGGCGCACCCATGAGCGAGATCGACTACGTCTGCGCCGGCATCAACCACCAGGCCCACTACCTGAAGTTCCTGTGGAAGGGCGAGGACGCCTACCCCCTCATCCGCAAGGCCATGAAGCGCAAGGAAGTCTACAACGAGGAGCAGGTCCGCAACGAGCTCTTCCTCGCCTTCGGCTACTACATCACGGAGTCGAGCGGCCACAACTCCGAGTACAACTGGTGGTTCCGCAAGCGGCCCGACCTGATCGAGAGGTACTGCACCCACGGCACCGGCTGGAACCCCGGCGAGTACGCCTACATCCTGAAGAACTACAAGGGCCGGGTCAAGACCTGGAAGAAGCAGATCACCGACTGGCTCGAGAACCCCGCGCCCCTCAACCTCAAGCGCGGGCACGAGTACGCCGCCGCCATCATCAACGCCTTCATGGGCGGCGAGCCCTACGAGTTCAATGGTAACGTGCCGAACACCGGGCTCATCACCAACCTGCCCCCGGATGTCTGCGTCGAGGTGCCCGTGGTCGCCAACCGCCGCGGCCTGAACGCCATCCACGTGGGTGCCCTGCCGCCCCAGCTCGCCGCGATGAACAACCTCAGCATCGCCGTCGAGGAAATGGCCGTCGAGGCCGCCATCTCCGGCAATCCCGAGCTGGTCTTCCAGGCCATCTGCTACGACCCGCTCACCGCCGCCGTCTGCTCGCTCGACGAGATCCGCCAGATGGTCAAGGCCATGCTGAAGAAGAACGAGGCGCACTTGTCCCAGTTCGCCACCATCAAGTTCTAGCCTTCCGTCCCGCTCCGGGCGGCATGCCGCCCGGGGCGGGAGAGGACCCAAGGGACAAAGCGGTACGCACCACAGCCCTCAGCTGGGTCCATACGGGACAGCCGGATCAGTACTTCGACACGTACTGGAGCACGCCTCCCTGGGGTTCGAGGCGGTAGATGTCCCACTTCTTGTCCTTGCCCCGGGGACGCTCGATCTTCTGGGCGAGAACCACCTTCTCGCCATCGGTCCGGACGTTGATGGCGCCGAACACGGCGACACTGCGCTCGATGCTGAGCAGGAGCTGCAGACTCGCCCGCTTCTTCTGGTTCTTGGCAGTGTCCGTCGGGGTGTCGGCGATCTCCTGCGCGAGTTGCCGCAACTGGCCCCGGAGGATGTTGGGATGGGTGACCGATTCCTTGGTGGACCGGGCAAGCTCCGTGCTGAAGATGAGGGGACGCACCCCCCGGGAGTGAAGCCCAATCGTGCCCAAGGCATCGGCGCGGGGGTGCGAATGGGGCTCGTCGTCGCCGCTGGAGATCACGGTGGCCAGGGGATGGGTGGCGGCCAGGTAAGTGGAGGAGAAGTCGGCGCTGCCATGGTGGCAGGACTTGGCGATGTCCACGCCGAACACCCGCCGGGCGGCCTCCACCAACCTGCGTTCCTCTTCGGCGCTGGCGGCCGGAGCAGGCAACCCCGTGTGGTGGTTCAGCAGCAGGTTTTCGGCCGGGATATTCAGGTCGCCCCCGAGCAGCAGGCTGACCTGCCGGTACTGGACCCTCAGCACGACCGAGTGCCCGTTCTTCGTCTTGCCGACATCGCCGAACCAGCGCAGACCCGGTTGGCCTGCCGCCGTTTGTTCGACGACCGGCCCCAGCACCTGGACCGTGAGATCGCCGCCGGGACCATAACCAGGCAGATAGTCGTCCGCAGTGCTCAGCATCCGGTATTCCGCGAACTTCCCGCCGCGAGACGCCGCCTCGATCATGCTGGGGTACTGCTTCTTCTGCCAACGGGACGGGTCCGCAAGGAAACTCGCGAGATCGGCCGTGGTGGCGACCAGATCGGTGAGATAGCGCGGCTGGCCGGAGGTGGTCTTCGCGCCAAGGGAGTCCGAGCCGTTGCGCTCCATGATCCCGTTCTGATACACCGTGCCGAAGGTGACGTTCGGATCGCCAAAGACATCGGCGAATCCCTTGTAGTGGTCCGCGTCCGGATGGGAAATGACCGCCGCCTCGAACTGCCACGGCGTCTCGAAGCGCCCGTACCGCCAACGGAGGAAGCGGTACATGTTGTCGCCCACGCCCGCGTCGATCACCATATGCTTGTCGCCGGGGGTGACCAGGAGACAGCCGTCCCCTTGCCCGATGTCCACGAACACCACCTCCAGCAACCGATCGGTCTGGATGTCGGCCTCGCGCATCCAGCCATCGATTCCCCGCGCATGGACCTTCTGGAATCCGTCCTGCGTACCCTCAAGCAGCCGCAGCCAATCTCCCCAAAGGAGGTGCTGGATGGGCTTCTTGCCGTCCGGCAGTTCGTAGACCACTGCCGAGGGATATCCCGCGAAACGTGTCTTGCTCGCCATCGTCGTGCCTCCTTCATTGGGGAGCGGGACTGCGCCCGTGTCCCGGGAATCCGAGAAACCGACCCGAAGGCGACAATGGGATCGGCCTCTGGCCGAAAAGCCACAACTCCAGACCGCCATCCTCCGGGAGAGGCAACAGTGCTGGCGGGGCCGCTGGGATAGCGACAAAGGGATTCTTCCTTTCTTCCTTGTCTTCAGAATATTGCACAGGCGGAACGAGCCCGCAAACGGAATCCGGGGGGATTTGGGCCAAGGGCCAGGAACGGGTCCGGATGGGACTGGAGGGGAACCCGACGCGGAACAATCGGGTTCGGCATGATTTGCCACAGAGTTCTGCTATAGTATGAGCTCGATTCGTTCGACTAGGAAAGGCGCTGTGCCGACTCCGGCGAACGACACTCCCAACCCGCGAGGTGACAGCATGGCCCAAGGTTTTCATGTCGCCGTCGCCGGCGCAACCGGCGCGGTGGGCACCGAGATGCTCAAAACGCTCGAGAAGCGTAACTTCCCGGTCAAGTCTCTGCGCCTGCTTGCCTCGAAACGCTCGGTGGGCCGCGAGATGGTCTTCCGGGGCGAGACGCTGAAAGTCGAGGAACTCACCGAGAGCTCCTTCCAGGGCATGGACATCGCCCTGTTCAGCGCCGGTGCTTCCCGCTCCAAGGAATTCGCCGCCGCCGCCGTGAAGGCGGGCTCGGTCGTGATCGACAACTCCAGCGCGTTCCGCATGGACGCCAATGTGCCGCTGATCGTTCCCGAGGTGAACCCCGAGGACGTGAAGCTGCACCAGGGTATCATCGCGAACCCGAACTGCACCACGATCATCATGCTCGTGGCCGTCAAGCCCCTCCACGACCTCTCGCCCATCAAGCGGATCGTGGTCAGCACCTACCAGAGCGCCAGCGGCGCGGGTGCCAAGGCCATGGAAGAACTGGAACACAGCACCGCCGCCTATCTGGCCGGGCAGACCTTCCAGCATTCCGTGCTGCCCCATCCCTACGCCTTCAACCTCTTCAGCCACAACTCCGATGTGACCGCGAACGGTTACAACCAGGAGGAGATGAAGATGGTCCACGAGACGCACAAGATCATGCACGACAGCGCGATCCGGGTCACCGCGACCTCCGTGCGCGTGCCCGTGCTGCGCTCCCATGCCGAAGCCATCGTCATCGAGCAGGAGAGCAAGGTGACGGTCGAGGATGCCCTCGCCGCCCTGGCCAAGGCCCCCGGCGTGAAGATCGTGGACGACCGCAAGGCCAACTACTTCCCCATGCCGATCGATTCGAACGACCAGTACGACGTGCTCGTCGGCCGCGTCCGCGACGACCTGAGCAGCGACACCGGCCTGGCCCTCTTCGTCTGCGGCGACCAGCTCCTCAAGGGCGCCGCCCTCAACGCCGTCCAGATCGCCGAACTCCTGTAGTTCCGGCCCCGACGCCTCCCCAACGGCCGTCCCTGCCTTCCGCAGGGGCGGCCGTTCTCTTTCCCGGCTGCGGGCAGCGGAGCCCACCGGGAGATCCGGGTTCATACCAGTTGGACGTCATCCATATAGTACTGGTTGGGTCTCACAGGGACCTTCGCGGCGGCTCCATCCGGGGTCGGGACCGGTGCTGGACCGGGGTCACGCGGGGAGCGGTCCCGCTGAGCGGGACCACGGCGCGGAGCGCCGGAACCGCGCTGCCCGTCCCGGAACGTCTGACGTGCGCGAACCAACCCGCTCCCAGGGCATTGTTGGGCATGGTCCGGGAGAAGTGGTCGCGAGGCCGCGACCGCTCCACACCTGGGACATGCAGGGGTTCCGGCTGGGAACTCGCGATCACGGATCCGCTGCCGAGGAACCGTGGGGGGGAGCACCCAATCCTCTTCGTATGACGGTAGATTGGTATCAGCCCTTCTTCCGCACGGGAATCCATACGGTCACCGGAGTTTCCGGTCCGGTCGTGTCCGGCGGCATCCGGTCGAAGCGGGGCTTGGGTTCGTCCATTTCGTAGGCGGAGTTGGGCAGCCACTCCCGCAGTGCGTATTCCGTGGCGTCGCCCACGTCGCGCAGATTCGTGCCGAACACCGCATACTCTGCCGCAGGGATATCCCGGATCACCCAGCCCTCCGGCACGGGCGGGTCGCCCACCACCGCCATCCCGGCCAGGTGCCGCCCCTGGCCGAAATCGCCATTGGGAAGCGTCCCGATCCAGACCGCGTAATAGGCCTTGTCGGTGCTGAGTGCCTGTACCTCGTCGTGCCTGGCCATGAACCGGTTCATCCACAGGTCGTTGAACCCGGGATCGACCGTCTCCATCTTGCAGGCGTCGTCCTCGACCCCCAGCACCCGGAAGGCATCCCGTTGCTCGAAACGTGGTTCCATCGTCCGGCTCCTTTCCCTGAGAGGGGGCCGAGACCGCGACAACGGCCGCGGCCACATTTCCTTCCATCAACCCATGCGTATTGTAGACTAGGGCGACCGAAGTCCTAGAGCTCCAGCCGGAAAAACCGAATGGGCCCCCCGCCCCTAGGGGCGCTGGGCGAAACCAGGAGTGAACCAAATGCGAATGCCAACCGTGACTCTGGCGATGACCTTGACTGCTCTGGCGGCATGCCGCCCATTGGTCGCCCCGGCTCAGGAGAATGACATGACTCCCGTGATGTACACCGACATGACGGAAACCCAGTTCGTCAAGTGGAATCTCGAATACACCGAGCCGTACCTCCTGGAGACGTTCCAGTCCATTCCCGCAGACAAGCTGCTCGCCCCCCCGGTGCCGGGGATGGAAACCCCGGCCATGATCTTCGCGAACAGCATCGTGAAGGAGGCGATCCACACCCAAGGGTTCAACCAGGGAAGGATCGAGCTTCCGGCGAAGTACAGGTGCCTACTCGGCTGGCAAGGGGCGAGCACGGAGGAGAAGTTGGCGGCGGTCGCCGACCGGGATGGGCTCATTGCGCTCTTCAAGCAAGTCCGCAAGGCCACCTACGCCTATCTGGACTCGCTGACGGACGAGGAACTGAAGCGGGTTCCCACCAAGAGCATTCTGAAGGAAGGCGATCCCAACCGGGGAAACCCCGTCCGGGAGGCCTTCGTCATGACGATCTACCAGCAGAACGTCTGCTGGGGCAAGCTCATGGCGATCAAGCAAATGCTCGGCCTCCCCCCCACTGACCCCGAGAAGTGGCAGAAGTAGGGGTTCGGGGCAAAAGCTGGGGGAAGGGAATCTGGTTGGCTTCCGACCAGTAGGAGGAAGCAGAGGAGCCCAGGCGAGTGGCTGTGCCGCTTGGGCTCGCTCTACTGGTGCCGGATGCAGGGGAGGACCTAGATATACCACGGAGGCGACAGAACGGGGGCTAGCGGGGATTGGACTGACAATAGGCGCGACCAGCGTCCCGGTCATAGACAACATGAACGCCGCCGCCATTCCTTTCGTTGATATAACGATAGCAGAGACCATTCCTCACGTAGGCATAGTGCTTTCGCTCTTCCTCATAGTAGGCGTCGCCATCGACCGTCGTGGAAG
>QKCY01000193.1 GCA_003245525.1 Victivallales bacterium
CTATCCCGACGGCGTGGTCGACGCGGCGGAGCGGTACGTCCACTTCGTCTTCGACTACAACCGGCACGACGTCATTTACTGGGGGGCGGAGTTGCCGTCGGCGTAGAACCCTTCTCCCGGACCAGGAAGACGAACTCCCGGAGCATGAGTTCCTTAACCACGTGGATGACCCCCATTTTGGCGTCCTCCAGTTCGAGGCCGAACTCCTTGGCCAGACTCTGGGCCACCTGGGTCAGCTTCACGCCCGGTTTGGTCGCTTCGGCCAGGATGTATTCGCCGTGCTTCTCCAGCACGATGTGCCGCCGCCGGTCCACCTTGAGGAAACGGCTGACAAACTTCTCCCCCGGAAAGGGCTGGCGCGGCACCACCAGCACCAGCTCGCCGTTCGCGGCACGATGCTTCTCCAACTCGGGATGCTCGCACAACTGCACGTCCAGCGCGCGGTCCACGTCGTACTTCGGCTTCTTGCGCCGTTTTTTGCCCTTGTCGTAGAAGGGCATGAATTCTTCGATGAAGCCCATGATGCCTCCGTTTTCCGCACCTTAGCCCGGAACCGCCCGGACGCAACAGCGGCCTTGCATTGTCTCCGCCGAACGCTACCCTGTGGGCATCCGTCAATGGAGAGGAACCATGCGCGGTCTATTGCTCTCGATTCTTGCCAGTTTCGGTGCCATCGCGGGACCGGTCGTCATCCAGGAGACCCTTGAAGGAGACAACACCAATTGGCGGTTCGCCGCCGCGCGGGGGGAATGCACCGGGCGGTGGGATGCCGAAAATGCCTATCCGTCCGGCCACTCCCTGCGGCTGGCCATTTCCACCGATGCCACGGCACGCGCCCATTGGCGCTACCAGCCCCGCATCCCGCTCGAACCCAATACCGACTACCGGTTGAGCTACCGGCTGCTGGCCCTGAACGTGACCGGCGAGGCCTACGGCATCCTCTACGAGAACGGGGAGGAGACGCCCGACCACTGGCATCAGGTGCCCCGCGTGACCGGCACCCACGACTGGCAGGAATGCACCATTTCCTTCCGAACCGGAGCCGACGCCAGTTGGGGCATGCTGGTGCTCAAGCTGCGCCACGGTACGGGCTACGCCTGGTTCGATGATATCGTGCTGGAGAAGACCGAAACTGCCGGTCCCCAGCCCGTGGCGGATCGCCAGTTTCCCGCCGACGACGGCGCGGTCGTGCAGGCCATGTGGAGTCCTGCCCAATGGACCCAGCGCGGCGTTCTGTATCTGGCGCGAAACCAGCTCAATCCCCTCTCGCTGTTCCTGCGGGGGGACCCGGAAAAGCTGGACCAGCCGTTCCTGGTTGTCGCGACCACTCCCGGCCTACACCTCGAAGGCCCCCTCTATCCCGGTCGCGGCCCGACCAGCGATACCGTGGCCCCGGTGGCGTCCGGCGAACGCCAATGGCGGTTTGCCCTCCAGCCGGAGGCGTTGCGCCGGGCCAGGTTGGGCGACCGCTACCGCTGGGACAGCTACCATCACCTGGCGCTGGCCGTGACGGCAGACGCCCCCGCCGAAGGCGCCTTGACGTGGTGGTTCGAGAATGGTGGACAGGCCGGGCCACGCCACGAACTCGCGGTCCGTACCCAGGACCTTGGCCCTTCCCTGGCCCCCGATCCCGCGTTCCGTATTCTCATCCAGCACACGGGCATCCTGCGCAATCCCCGCCTTGATCTCGATCAGGGGCTGCTGGCCTATCTCCAACTGGGTGCGATCGAAGGCGGCTTGGCCCCCAGCCACTACGATCCCGCCCTGAAGCCGGTCGATCTGGCCTTGGCGCAACGGGGCTTTGTCTCCCATTCCTGGCGCTTCGAGGGTTTCGACGCCCCCGCGACAGCCGGCCCCCGCGCCGTGGGGACCGACGGCAAGGAGATCGCCAACAAGCTCTGTCCAAGCGCCCAACTCGCCCTCCCCTCCTGGCAGGAAAGCTTGCGGGACTACTACCGGAAGAAGCTGACGGAAGGGATCAGCCGGCTTATCATCGACTACGAACCCCCGGCTTCCACCGGCTGCTTCTGTCCGGTCTGCCGCCGGGCTTTCGCCGCGGACCAGGGACTGAACCCGGAGGAGATCCTGTCCCTGGAACCAAAGGAGATCCGCGAACGCTTCGCGGCACCGTGGGCGGCCTTCTGCGCCAAACGACACGGGGATATCGTCCGGCTGCACCTGCGCACGATCCGCGAGATCTGTCCCGGTGCCGAGGTTGGGCTATGCAGTTGGTCAGGCACGGCGGTCGCCGCCAAAGGCGGCGGCGACATCCGCCAGTTCGAGCCGGAAACTACCTGCCACATGCCCATGATCTACTGCAAGGGCACCGCCTACCACGACCAGATCGCCGAGACCTGCGCCCGGACCACCCGCCCGGTCCTGCCCTTCGTCGAACTATCCGACATCAGCCAGCCCCGTCATCTCACCCCGGAGGACCTGCGAATGAACCTGCTCGCTACCGGCCTCAGCGGCGGCGCGGGTGCCGTCCTCTGGGTCGGGGCCGAATGCCTCGACGCCCAATACCTGGCCCAGGTCCGTCAGAGCCTCCGGGAACTGCATGAACTGCACGACCGGGTGCCCTGGCAACCCGAACCCGTCTCCTGGGTGACAGTAGCACCAGTAGCGGAACTGCAGCGAACCATTCTGGTGGATGGAGTCCCCATGCCCGTCGTGCCGGACGACACCCATCCCTACCTGCGTTTCCACGTCTGGGGCAACGCCCAGGAAGCCGCCGTCGCCGTGCTCAACTACAACCCCGACCAGGCCTACGACACGGTCATCACCGGCCCTGGCCAGAACCAGATCACGCTCCGGGTTCCCCCTTACGAACTGGCCACCCGCATCGTGACTCGGCAGTGACGGCAGTCAATGCCAAAGTCGGTCTCTGATTCAGGACGATCCCGCCCCCAGGCCAAGGCGTGGCAAGCTTCCTATAGATAGCGCCGACCGCTGTCGCCTGCGGCCGGGGCCGGGGGCGGCGGGGGCGGAGCGGCGAGCTCGGGGCGTTGCTCCTTGAGCTTCTCCAGGCGGGAGACGCCATCGCGGGAGCGCATGCGTTGCCGGGCGGCCTCTTCGTTGATCCTGCCCTGGGCGAAGAGCTGGAGCAGGCAGCGGTCCATGGACTGCATCCCGGCCGAGATGCCGGTCTGGATGACGCCTTCGAGCAGGTGGGTCTTGCCCTCGCGGATCAGGTTGCCGACAGCCGAAGTGTTCACCAGGAGCTCGGAGGCGAGCACTTGCCGATGGTCCAGGCTGGGCAGGAACTGCTGGCAGATCACGCCCCGGAGACTCTCGGACACCATGGCCCGGATCTGCGCCTGCTGGTTGGGGGGGAAGACCCCGAGCAGGCGGTTCAGCGTGCTGGCCGCGTCGCGCGTGTGCAGGGTGGCCAGCACCAGATGGCCGGTTTCGGAAGCGGTGATCGCGATCTCCATCGTCTCGAGGTCGTGCATCTCGCCGATCACGATCACGTCCGGGTCCTCGCGCAGGGCGGCCTTGAGGGCGGAGGCGTAGTCGTGGGTGTGCAGACCCACCTGGCGCTGGGTGACCAGACAGGTACCGGTCGGGTAGACGATCTCGATGGGGTCCTCGATGGTGATGACGTGGCAGTAGCGCCGACGGTTGATCACGTCCACCAGCGCCGCCAATGTGGAGGTCTTGCCGCAGCCGGCCGGGCCAGTCACCAGGAGAAGCCCGTTGTCGTTCTCCATCAGCTTGGCGATGTCCGCATGGTTGGCGAAGCCGAGTTCCTCCAGGGAGCGCACCTCGTCGGGAATGATGTGGTAGGTTCCCGTGACGCCGCTCCGGCTGTAGGAGACGTTGACCCGGTAGCGGCAGCCCCCCTCGAGTTCCAGCGAGGTCTCCACGTCGCCCTGGTCCTCGAACACATCGATCTCGGCCTCGTTGAGCAGGGAGAGGCAGAGATGGGCGGCGGCTTCGACGCTGAGCACGTTCTCGGCGGGACTGGTCTCCAGCCGCCCGTACCGCCGCCAGAAAATGGGCGAACCAGCCGAGACGTGGAGATCGCTGGCCCCATGTTGCCGGACCAGCGCCAGGATACCGCGCATGATGGCCCCGGCATCCGTCGAGGACAAGCTCTCCACCCCACTCAGATCGGGCAGGTCGATGGGGATCTCGGGGATGGGGTCGGGAGCCTTCGGGGGAGCGGGGGTGATGGTGCGGGAGGGCGGCCCCTTCCGGGCGTTGGTACGGGCCAGGGAGACCGCATCCTGGAGCAGGTTGAAGTTCGAGCACATACCCTCGTCGAACAGCGCCTGGGCCACGTCCAGCAGCGAGGCCTCGGGCCCCAGGTCGCGGAGGAGAACGCGGCACGAGGCCTCGCTAGCCAGCTCGCGCTCGACGATCAGGAAATAGAACCACTGCAGCTCGTTGTTTGCGGTCGCCAACACCCTACTCCTTCAGCCCGAACATCGCTTCCTTGAGATCCAGATAGTACAGGTAGTCGGCAGGCTTCACGTTCGGCGGACAGCGATGGTCGCAGAAGGGAATGTAGCCGCCCCGCTCGACCAGGGGCACCAGCGTCTCCATGTAGGCCTTGATGGCGGCAGGCCCCTTGCCCATCTCCATTTTGTCGAAGCCACCCATGATGCGCAGTTCCTTGCCGTACTCGGCGAGCAGTTCGCCGGGATGGCAGCAACTGTTCACCTCGTAGGGGAACAGGCAGTTGATGCCCGCTTCGAGGAAACCGGGCAAGAGGGGCCGCACATCGCCGTCGCAGTCGGTGTACCACAGGTCGATGCCGTGGGCATGCAGCCGGTCCCCGATCCGCTTGTAGCGTGGGACCACGACCTTCTGGAAGAAGTCGAGGGAGACGATGGGGCCGTGGTTGAAGCAGATGTCCTCCCAGCCGCTGGCGTAGTCGAAATCGATCTCGCCGAGCACTTGGTCGAGGAAATCCTCCACCAGCACGCAAGCCGTCTCCCCTCCAGCATCTCGGGGTAGTCGTAGATGGCATAGGCGACGCCCTCGAAGGTGAGCATGTCGCGGATGCGCCCGATCATGGAGCCGCAATGGACGCCGAGGGGATAGGTGCGGTCGGTCGGATGGGCCTTTTTCATGGCCTCGACGTTCACCTTGCGGGCGGGGTCGTGCCGGTTGAAGCGGATGTCCTTCTCGCGGTACCAGTCCTCGGGCGTCTTGATGGTGGAACCGATGTAGTGGGGAATGGTGCTATGGCCATCCTTGGGCACCACTTTGATGAGGCCGTTGCCGTCCACCACCAACTGCTCGCCCTCGCGATCCTCCAGCACCTTCGACTCGAAGGCGGGATAGATCCAGATGTTGCCGCCCACGCCACCGATGCGGTCGAAGTTGAAAAAGCGGTCCGCCTCGCCGTTGTTGCGGATGCCGTTCTGGACGAAGAGGTCCCACTCGGTGAAGTTCTCGTCCCAGTAGCCGAACTCCATGTTGAAGCAACGGTCCACCGACTGGTAGTGCATCTGCCGGTTGAACCGCTCGCGGTCGGTCATCGTGCCACGCCACTTGGGTCTGCAGGGGGTAATCGCCATGATTAGACTCCGCTCATCCTTGGTGGGGCCTGCACGCCCGCGTCACTGGGGTAGGAACTTGGGACACCCGCCCCAAGCAAGAACGCTACCATACCGGTCGCTCCGCCCAACTCAAGACCAGCCGCTCACTCCCGGCCCAACCAGCGCACGGCACCGACCAGCACGGTGGCCTCGGCCGGAGTAAGGGGGACATCCTGGTCGCCCTTGCCGATCCCCAGGCCCAGCCCGCAGGCCACATAGTGGCCCTTGCCAGCCACCCCGGCCACCAGCACCGGGACATCCTCGGGGGTGCGCAGCACCACCCGGCCCCGGTCGCCCGGCACCACCCCGATACGGTCCGGGAAGGTGGCCTCGAAGATCTCGCGCCGGTCGAGCCCCTGGGTGATGGCATGGTAACCCGCCGCCATCCAGGTGCTGCCGGGCAGGCGCGCGCCGCCGGTCGCCACGGAGGGAACGGGAGGCAGGAAGTCGCGAACCCCCACCAGGGCATGGGTGGTCAGCAGACCGCCGCCCCGGTCTACGAACCGGGCCAACTCCTTGGCCACCTCCTCGTCCTTGAACAGCTCCTGCCGGGCCCGCGGCTGGCAGAGCACCACCACCTGGCACGCGGCCAGGGATTCCCGCTTCAGGTTCCACAGGGGCGCGGCATCAAGGCCGGGCGTCTGCGCCAACTGGTCGAGGATGGGAGCACCCCCATACGAGTCGTCCTGCCAAACCGCCACCCGGATGCCGCCGTTGTTGGCGAAGACCGGGGGCCGCTGCTTGGCCAGCATGGCCTCGGCCGCCTCGGGCGACAGCACGTCGAGATTCCGGGAACGGAACTGGAAGGGACGGGCTTGCGCGCGGCGCTCCGTGCCGAACCACGTCCCCGACACCTCCAGCCGGTAGGCCCCGGCCTCCAGCGGGCGGAGTTCCACCCGGAGCTCCCGACGCCGAACCTTCAGCCGGAGCCGGTCCCCCAGATTCCGGGGGTAGCCATCCACCAAGACCTGCACGCTAGGCTCGAAACGGCTCGCGTCCCCGGCCAGGGTCAGCGTGAAGACCAAGGGTTCGCCCACCCGGAACGCTCCCCCCAGGTCCTCACCAGGGTTGGAGATGGTGAGAACGGCGGGCAGAACGGCCTCGGGAGCCACCTCGGGGGCGGCCTCCCGGGTGATCCCTTTCGCCAGGGCGGGGAGGGTCTCCTCGGCAAACCGCTGGTTGTGGGCAAAGCAGACAAACCCGTCGCCTCCCATCCGGCGGACAATCTCGATCTGTTCGGCGGTACGGACCGGGCTGTCGTGCTGCCACGAGCCGAGCCCCACATAGAGGGGGATGCCGGGCGGCGTAAGCGGCTCCTGGAGCCGCAGCAGCCGCTCCAACCCCTCGTTCGAGGTGGTGTAGTCCATGGGACAGACAAAGTCCAACCAACCATGGCGCAGCCAACTCACCGTATCCTGGGCGATGGATTCACGGGTGCTGTCCCAGGCCCCGAACACGGCCGCCGACACCTGGATGTCGGGCCGGATGCGATGGGCTTCGGTGGAGACAGTCTCGACAAGACGGCTGATGTTGCCCCGCCGCCACTCGTTGTACTTCTTGCGCAGGGCACCGCCAGACGCGCAGGACTTCGGCCAGTCGGGGACCTCCTGACCAAGCCATTTCGAGAACGCCGCCTTGGCGCTGTCGCTAAAATCGCAATCCGCGCCCGGATAGCGGATATAGTCGAAATGGATGCCCGCCACCGGGTACTTGCGGACGATCTCCAGCATGGCATCCCGTTCCAGCGCGAAGTTCGCCTCGATGTGAGGTGCCAGGAAGGGGCTGGGCTTGCCGGCCAGATCCACCTGGGTCCGGCCGTCGGCGATCATCTGGTCCTTGATGGCCTTGGGCGTGCGATGCCCCATGTTCCAGTTCACCTTCCAGACGTGGAGGGCGATCCCGTACTTCCTGCAGGCCGCGAGACAGGCCTCCATCTGGTCGCCCTTCGTCGCCACGTCCGGGTGGACCGGCAGCACCTCGCTGTTGTAGTCCGCTACCGCCCCCCAGCAGAGGTTCACAAAAAGGGCATTGAACCCGTTGTCCGCCAGCACCTTCACCGTGCGGTCCCAACCCCAGTCCGCCACGCCGTAGGCGGAATGAATCCAAGCCCCGCGTAGCTCGCCCGACCGCGAGGGACGGCTGGCCAGGAACGCATCGTTCGCGGCGGCGATGGCGGCCTGGGCGACCGGCAAGGCCTCGGTAGGCTTGCCTGCGGCCAGCAGGCGACGGGCCTCGTCATTCCGGCGGCTGGCCAGGGAGAAGGCCTGTTCGGCCTCGCGCCGACCCGCTGCCGCCACGGCCTGGCCGAGCTCCGGCAGGCCATGGATCTCCGAGAACGTGGCGACTTGGGCCAGTTGGGCCTCCACCGCCCGTTGCCAGAGGTTGGGCAGGCAGGTGCCTAGAGCGGCCAAGAGGAACTTGCCGCCCGCCTCGACGTCCTCGTCGAGGTAGATGTGGGAGAAGTAGATACCGTTGGGGTGGGTAGTCACTGCGGCCAGCCCCGTGTTCTGGTCGGCCGTATCCACCCACTTGCCCGCCACCTTGGCCCCGGTCTTGCCCGCCAGGACAACGGGTTCGTTGATGTTCCAGGACGCCTGATGCAGGGTCGCGGGTGCTCCGGGCAGCACCCCGGGAACAAACGCGATCCGCGCCAGCTTGGGCAGATCGTCCCCGCTCCGGTAAGTCAGGCTCTTCAGTCCCAACAGGGGCAGCAGGGCGGCATCCACGTGGTAGAAGCAGACCAGTTTGCCGCCGCCCTTCACGAACCCCGCCAGTGCGGCAGCCGCCTCGGCTGGCAGATCGGGATTGTAGGGCAGCACCGCCACCCGGCAATCGGCCAGCACCGCGGGATTCACCGCCGTGTCGGCGACCGTGCCCGCCTGGATGCCAATGGCGGCCAGGCGGCGACGCACCTTGTCCACCGACTGGTCGATGGTGGCCTGCGTCGTCCAGCGGGTGGGCTTCTCCTGGATCTGGCGCACCAACACCACCTCCGCGCCCCAACTGGACACGGCGAGGATCACGGCGACTGCGGCAAGGCGGAGGCTATTCATGTTGATGGTATTTCCAAACCGGCAAAGGATCGTGTTTGGGGCTGAACCCGTCGGGATCGTTGACCTTGGCCGCCTCGGGAGCAACCACGAAATCAGCCTCCAACAGGGGATCGTCGGTGCGCTTCATCCAAGCCTTCAATCGGCCGCGCATTTCCTCCAGCGCGGCGGCATAGGCGGGATCGGCGACCAGATTGCGGGTCTCGTTCGGGTCGAAGACCAGGTCGTAGAGCTGTTCCGCCTCCGGATCGCGGTCGGCCCAGCCCACGGCAGCCCAGACGTCCTTGCTGAGGCTGTCGTCGCAGTTGGGCAGCACCGGTTTGGTGCGCCCGTCGTAGCGCCGGATGTACTTCCAGCGGGTGGTGCGCGCGGCGCGGACCGGCTCGTAGGAGGCGTGGTAGTTCACCTCGAAGAAGACCTCCTCGTGCAAGCTCGCCACCTCGTCCCGCACCAAGGGCCCGAGCGAGGCGCCCTCCAGCCAGTCGGGGGCCGGAATGCCGGTCAGTTCGCAGACGGTGGGGAAGACGTCGAGATGGGTCACCATGGCCTCCACCACCTTGCCGCCGGAGAAGCCGCCGGGACCGCGCAGGATCAGCATGACCCCGGTGCCGCTGTCCTGGAGGTTGCACTTCATCCGCGGGAAGGCGATGCCGTGGTCGGTGGTGGAGATCACCAGGGTGTTCTCGGCCAGCCCGTTGCGTTCCAGGGCGGCGAGCACCTGGCCCACCTTGTCGTCGTAGATCCGGGCCATGGTCTTGAACCGGGCCATGTCCTCGCGGGTGTCGGGAGTGTCCGGCAGCGGCGCGGGCGGCAGCGTGTAGCGGGGATCGTCCACGGTCTCGACCGGGAATTCACGATGGGTCTCGAAGAAGCCCACCGAGAGGAAGAAGGGCTGGGACGGAGCGGCATCCAGGAACTCGATGGCCTTGGTGTGGGCCACCGGCGGGGCACCGAGTTGCCGGTCGTAGCCGATCGTAGCCGCCGCGTCGGGACCGGAAGCGACGTGCTGGATGCCGGCCAGGGCGGTGAGGTAGCCGTGCCGCTTGAGGGTATTCACGATA
>QKCY01000455.1 GCA_003245525.1 Victivallales bacterium
CGGCGGATGGGGTGCTCGGAACCACAGCGGGGACAGGGCTCGCCGACTTTGCCGTAGACTTCGAGGTGGACGGTGAACTGTCCTTCGCTGCCGTCGGGCGAGCGGAAGTCGCTGATGGTCGTGCCCCCGCACTCGATGGCCTCGGCCAGAATGGTCTTGGTGTTCGCCACCAGGCGGGTACAAGCGTCGGTGCTGACCCTCCCCCCCTGGCGGGTGGGGAGGATGCGGGAACGGAACAGGGCCTCGCTGGCGTAGATGTTGCCGACGCCGACCACAATCCGCTGATCCATGATGAGGGACTTCACGGACGCCGTCCGACCGTGGAGCGCACCGCGCAAGTAGGCGGCGGTGAACTCCTCCCCGAGCGGCTCGGGCCCGAAGGCCGCGAAGCGTTCCGGCTCCGCCGCCGCAAGATCGGCGAAGGCCTCGACCGTGCCGAACCGGCGGGGGTCGTTGAAACGCCAGATCCGCCCGTCGGCCAGGGGCCAGCCGATGCGGTCGTGGGGTAGCGGCTCGGCTCCGGGTGGATCGACCCGTAGCGAACCGGTCATGCCGAGATGGAGCAGCAGCCCCCCGCCAGCGACGAAATCCACCAGCAGGTACTTGGCCCGGCGACGCACCCGGACGATGGTCTGGCCGACACAGGCGGCGACGAGCTGCTCCAAGGACAACTCGCCCCGCATGCGGTCCACCCGCAACTCGACCCCAGCCAGCCGCGCGCCCGGCAGATGGCAGTCCAGGGCGCGGCGGACGGTCTCGACTTCGGGGAGTTCGGGCATGGCCTAGATGTCGTGGATGAAGAGGCCATCCCGGAGCTTCGGCTCGAACCAGGTGGACTTGGGCGGCATGATCGCCCCCGCGTCGGAGATGGCCATGAGCTGGTCGAGGGTGGTGGGATACATGGAGAAGGCCACGGCCGCCTCACCGGAGTCCACCCGCTTCTCCAATTCCGCCGTGCCCCGGATGCCGCCGACGAAGTCGATCCGCTTGCTGGTGCGGGGGTCGTCGATGCCGAGGAGGGGGGCGAGCACCAGGGCCTGGAGCAGACTCACGTCCAGGCAGTCCACCGGCGACAGCTCGGCGGGATCTCCCTGATAGGCCAGCCGCCACCACGTCTTCTCCAGGTACATGTGGACCACGCCGGGCCGGTCGGGGCTGGGCGAGGTGGCGGGCGAGACGTCGAAGGACATGGCGATCTCGGCCCGGAGCTGGCTGGGCGTGCGGCCGTTGAGGTCGAAGACGATCCGGTTGTAGGGCAGGATCTGGAGTTGGCTGGAGGGGAAGATGACGGACAGGAAGCCGTTGTACTCCTCCTTGCCGGTGTGGCTGGGATTGGCATCGCGCAGGGTGGCGCGGGTGCGGCTGGCACTGGCCGCGCGGTGGTGGCCGTCGGCGATGTAGAGGCAGGGGACGGCGGCGAAGGCGGCTTGCAGCTTGGGCGTGTCGGCCTCGCTCACCCGCCAACCGGTATGGCTCACCCCGTCGGTGGCGACGAAGTCGAAGACGGTAGGACCGGCCATGGTGGCGGCGACGATGGCATCGACGGCCGCCGAATCGCGGTAGGTGAGGAAGACGGGGCCCGTCTGGGAGCGCAGAGTCAGGATGTGCCGGGTCCGGTCGTCCTCCTTGGACTGCCGCGTCTTTTCGTGCTTCTTGACGATCTCCGCGTCGTAGTCGTCCACGGAGGCGGCGGCCACGATGCCGGTCTGGCGATGGCCCTTCATGACCAGGCTGTAGACATAGTAGCAGGGCCGGCTATCGGCCTGGAGCGGCACTTCGCGGCAGAGCCGGGCATAGTTCTCCTTGGCCTTCTCGTAGACCACGGCGGAGTAGGGATCGGTGTCGGCGGGAAGCTCGATCTCGGCCCGGCCCACCCGCAGGAAGCCGAAGGGGTTCCCGGCCGCGAGGGCGGCAGCCTCCTCGGTGCTGACCACATCGTAGGGCGGATCGGCGACCTGCTTGGCACGGTCGGCCGGAGGCATGACGGCGGCGAATGGAAGAACCTTGGCCATCGCTGGATCCCTTGTTCGGGGAAGGTGTGTATAGAGACCGGATGCAAGTGCTTTACTGTAACGCCCGCGTCCGTTGCCGTCGACGCCCGACCGATGGCACTCGCGGCCGTTTCCCGGGTCCAAGTGGCTGGCGCTTGACAGATCCGCCACCCAGGCAATACCTTAGCTGGTTGGGTTTCAGGTAGACAAACCCCCGTCTGCACGGGGCAGCCCACAATGGTCGGCAGGGCTGGCCGACAACCGAGGTGATCGCCATGAAATTCGTACTTATCCTCCTCCTCCTGGTTCTGGGCGTGGTTGGCTACCTTCTCTTCGGGCCGACGGAATCCAAACCCGCCCCCACCGACGCGCCGGTCGCGGCGCAACCGGGCCAGCCGACGGCTCCTACCGGCGGCCAAGTGACCAACATCAACCCCACTTCCTCGAACACTCCGGCCACCACGACTACCGAGACCAACCAGCGGCCGCTGGTTGGCAGCGACAACATCGTGCAGAACGTGACGGACGTGGGCGGCTACATGATGGGGTACCCGCAGGTCAAGGTCAAGCAGCACGCCCAGACCAAGCTCGACGACATCAACCAGAAGCACAACAACGAGCTGAACAAGATGCTCGACCAGTAGGCCGTGCTCCCTCGTTAGCGGCGGGCGATCTCCAGCACGCATTCGGCCGCCCGGCGGCTGGCCGGGCGGGTGCCGCCCAGGGCGTTCACCACCTCTTCCATGCCTGCCTCCACCTCCTGCCGACGGCTGCCGTCGGGTAGCAAGGGACGCAGGGCGGAGAGGACGTTGTCTGGCGTCAGCTCGGCCTGGAGAAGCTCCGGAAAGACCTGCCGACCGGCGATCAGATTCACCATGGTGAAGTAGGGCAGCTTGACGATGACCACGGCCAGCAGGTAGGTCAACCAGTGGAGCCGGTAGACGCTGACCAGGGGCAGGCCCAGAATCGCGGCCTCCACGGTGACGGTTCCGCTGGCGGCTATCCCGGTTCCCGCCTGCTGCATCCAGCGGCGCGAATTGCCGATCTCGATCTGGATGTCCGGCTGGCGGGGCAGCTTGGCGAGCAGGTCCCGGGCATAGTCGGCAATACCGGGACGGGGCAGGGGCATGACGAAACGGAGCTGCGGGCGCTCCTGGCCCAGGCGGTAGGCGGTCTCGGCGATGGTCGGCAGGAGCCGGTCCAGTTCCCCCCGGCGGCTGCCGGGCAGGAGCAGGACCGTGTGGGGATCGCGGACGATGGTCGCGTCCCGCTCCTCGGCGAGCACCTCCAGCAGAGGATGGCCGACGAACTGGACGTCCAGCCCGGTGCCGTCGTAGACCTCGGGCTCGAAGGGAAAGATGGTCAGCAGCCGGTCCACCCACGTGGCGATTTTCGGAATACGACCCTTCTTCCAGGCCCAGACCTGGGGACTCACGTAATAGACCACCCGGATGCCGAGATCGTGCATTTTGCGGGCGAAACGCAGGTTGAAGCCGGGATAGTCGATCAGCACCACCGTGTCCGGCCGCTCCGCCGCCGCCTGGCGAACCAGACTGCGGAACAGGCGGATGAACAGGGGCAGGAGGCGGAAGACCTCGGCGAACCCCATCACGCCCAGTTCGGAGGAGTCCACCAGGATCTCGACCCCCGCGTCGCGCATGGCGGGACCGCCCATGCCCTTGAGGCAGGCCTCCGGGCAGAGCGCGCGCAACTCGTGCGCCAGCCGGGCGCCGTAGCCGTCGCCCGACGTCTCGCCGGCCATGATCCAGATAGTGGGGGCGGATTCGCCCATCGGTAGCTCCGCGTTTGGTTGCCCTGCATACCATAGCCCGGCAAACCGGAGAGAGTTCGCGGCTGGACCGCGTATCCTCGGGAAGGTTGCGCCGAGGCGCTGGCATGGTCATGGTACAGAAGGAACGCATGATGCGTCCGCCAACTCCCGATTGTAGCCGATGACTTCCCCCGCGCAAGCACCTGTGACCGGCAGCGTCCGTTTCGAGACGGCGGACGACGGCTCGCTCCGCGTCTGCCTGGGGGGCACCTGGGACATCCAGGGAGCGAAACCCGAGACGGCCCCGTCCCGGATCGCCTGGGACACGGTGAGGGAACTGCATTTCGACACCGTCGGCCTGGCTGGCTGGGACAGCCGCCTGCTGGTCTTTCTGGATGCCCTCTGCCGGGAGGCGCGGGCCGCCGGAGTGCCGGTCGTGCTGGCGGGCCTGCCGCCGGGAGCGGCCCGGCTGCTAGCCCTGGCAGCGGCGGTCCCCGAGCACGAGCAAGACCCGCTCCACCGCCCCCATCACCTGGCTCGCCTCGGCCAATGGGCCGTGGGCCTGAACCGCGCCACCCAGGACATGGTGGGCTTCGTCGGCGAGATCACGCTGGGGCTGGTCCGGCTGGCGACGGGACGGGCCCAGATCCGGTGGCGGGACGTGGGGGCGGTCGTCGTCTCCGCGGGTCCCGATGCCTTCCCCATCGTCACGCTCATCAGTTTCCTGGTGGGCCTGATCCTGGCCTTTGTCGGCGCCATCCAGCTACGCATGTTCGGAGCCGAGATCTTCGTGGCCGATCTGGTCGGCATCGGGATCGTCCGCGAGATGGGAGCAATCATGGTGGGGGTGGTCATGGCCGGGCGGACCGGCGCGGCCTTCGCCGCCCAGCTCGGCACCATGCAGGTGAACGAGGAGATCGATGCATTCCAGACCATGGGGGTCTCGCCGGTGGACTTCCTGGTCCTGCCCCGGATGCTTGGCCTGACCCTGATGATGCCGTTTCTCTGCATCTACGCGAATCTCATGGGGAATCTCGGGGGTCTGCTCGTGGGGGTCACCATGCTGGATCTCGGCGCCATGCAGTACTACATCGAAACCCAGGCGGCGGTAGGCGTGAACGATCTGGCGGTCGGCCTGACGCTGAGTTTCGTCTACGGCATCCTGGTGTCCTTCAGCGGCTGCTACCGGGGAATCCGCTGCGGCCGCAGTTCGGCGGACGTGGGCAAGGCGACCACCTCGTCGGTGGTCACCAGCGTCGTCATGCTCGTCATCTCCACCGCCATCATCACCGTCCTCTGCGATATCCTGGGAGTCTAGATGCCCGCCGAAGCCCACATCACGGTCGAGAACCTGACCATGGCCTATGGCGGCATGGTGGTTCAGCGCGACCTGGATTTCGTGATCCGGCGGGGCGACATCTTCGTGGTCATGGGCGGCAGCGGTTGCGGCAAGAGCACCCTGCTCCGCCATTTGATCGGCCTGCGCGCGCCCCGGAGCGGGCGCATCCTCTATGGTGACGTCAGCTTCTGGGATGCGCCGGAGCCCACCCGCGACCAGCTCCTGCGGCGGACCGGCGTGCTCTACCAAGGCGGTGCCCTCTGGACCTCCATGAGCCTGGCGGAAAACGTGGCCCTGCCGCTGCGCGAGCACACCCGGCTGGGCGAACGGGAGATCCGGGAGATCGTCTCCTTCAAGCTGGCGCTGGTGGGCCTGCGCGGCTTCGAGGACTTCTACCCCTCCGAGATCAGCGGCGGCATGCGCAAGCGGGCCGGGCTGGCCCGGGCCATCGCCCTGGACCCGGAAATCCTCTTCTTCGACGAACCCTCGGCGGGGCTCGACCCCATCAGCGCCCGCCGTCTGGACGAGCTCATTCTCGAATTGCGCGACAGCCTGGGGGCCACGGTCGTGGTCGTGACCCATGAACTGGCCAGCATCTTCGCCATCGGCAGCAACGCCGTGTTCCTCGATGCCGCCAGCAAGACCATGACCGCCTACGGCCCGCCCGCCGAATTGCTTGCCCATCCCCCGAATCCGCAAGTCCTCGATTTCCTCACGCGCGGCGGCCAGACCGCCAGCGCCCCGGCATAAGGAGTCTCCCGTATGGGTGCCACCGCCAAAACCACCGCCGTCGGTATCTTCGTGCTAGCGGCCCTGGCCCTCGCCATCGCGGGCATCGCCATCTTCGGCGGCGGCAAGCTGCTCGAGAGGCGACTCCCCTACGTGATCTACTTCGAGGGCTCGGTCACCGGGCTGAACGTGGGCTCGTCCGTCACCTTCCGGGGAGTCAAGGTCGGGTCGGTGTCCGACATCCAGGTCACCATCGACAGCCACGAGGAATCAGTGCGCCTGCCGGTCTTCGTGGACATCAATCCGCGGCGCTTCGCCGGCCTCGCCGACGTGGCCGACGGGGAGCAGTTCATCGCCCAGCTTGTCCAGCGCGGCCTCCGGGCGCAACTGCAGATGCAGAGCCTGGTCACCGGCCAGCTCATGGTGGACCTCGACTTCTATCCGGACCGGGAGGCCAAGTACTCGGGCGTGGACCACGCCGTGCCGGAGCTGCCCGCCATCCCGTCCGATCTCGAAGTCCTCTCCAAATCGCTGAAGCAGTTGCCCATCGAGGAAATGGTCACCCGGACCCTCCATGCCCTCGAAGGGATCGACCAACTGGTGAACTCTCCCCGCCTGCCCGAAACACTGACCCTCATGCGCAATGCCACCGCCCGGTTGGAGACCCTCCTCACTGGCATGAACGAGCGCATGGACCCCATGCTGGCGGACGCCCAGACCATGGTGAAGGAAGTGAAGAACCTCGTGACCGCGGCTCACGAGCATGTGGACCCCCTGGCCAAGGATATGCAGGACCTAGTCTCCGATGGCCGCCGGACCCTGGCCAACATCGACGATACCAGCCGCAAGCTCGGCGACGCGGCGGATGCGGCCAAGGGAGTGATCGGCCAGGCGGGCGAAGCCCTCGATGCCGAGAACGGGCTGCCCGCCAAGCTGGCAAAGGATCTTGACGACACCGCCCAGGCCGCCCGCCAGACTCTGGCCGCCGCCGACCAGGCCATGCAGCGCATCGACAGGGCCCTGGCCGAGGACTCCCCCTTGCGGGTGGAGGCCCTGCGCGCCCTCCGCGATATTTCCGGGGCCGTGCGGTCGGTCCAAGCGGTCACCGACTACCTGCAACGCCATCCCGAGTCCCTGCTCCGGGGCAAGGGGAAACCTGGAGAGCAATAGATGAAACGCCGTGTGATTCTGTCCTGCCTGGCCGTGGGCGGGTTGTCCGTCGCCGCTCTCTGGCAGACTGGCTGCGCCCGGTCGGCCCCCTCCCGCTTCTATGTCCTTTCGACCGTGTTGTCGCCGCCAGCCACGGTTTCGGCGGAAGCCAGTGTGGGGCTGTGGGTGGACCCCCTGCCCGACTACTTGCGGCACGCCGAACTGGTCACCCGCCACGGTCCCAACGAGGTGGCCTACGACGATTTCCAGCGCTGGGCCGAGCCGCTGGATGTGGCCGTGCCAACGATCCTCGCCCAGAACCTGGCCCGCGCCCTTGGCCAGCCAGCCCTATGGCTCTATCCCTGGACGGCCACCACCCCGCCCAAGCGGGTCTACCATGTCCAGATCGAGCGCTTCGAGGCGGATGCGGCGGGCACCGTGACCTTGGTCGCCGACGTGGACGTGGACCAGACCTGGCACCGGCACACGATCACCTGCCAGGCGGAATCCGCCACTCCGGGCGCCGTGGTCGCGGCCCATAGCCAGGCCCTCGCCCAACTGGCCCAGGAGATGGCGAAGTCCGAGTAGGCTATCGCGCGAGGGCGCTGTCTACCGCCTGCTTCATCTTCGCCAGACCGGTGGCGGCCACCCAGCGGGCATCCTGGGCCCAGTAGCTCTGGTTGAACAACTCCAGCGACAGCATGCCGGTGTAGCCAGCGGTATGCAGGGCCCGCAGAATCTGGCCCAAGGGGGCGATGCCATCGCCGGGGAACACCCGGTCCGCATCAACGGCGGCCCCCCGCTCGGGTTCGGACGGATAGTCGTTCATATGCACCAGCCCCACCGTGCCTGCCCCGAGGTGGCGCAAGCCCTCGAACTGGCCGCTGCCCTTGTACATGTGGAACACGTCGGCCAGAAGGCAGGCCTCCGGACGCCCGCATTCGGCCACCACCAGCAACGCCTCCCCCAGCCGTCCCAGCGTCTTGGCCACGCCCCAGAACTCCAGGATCGGGGTCACCCCGTATTCCCGCCCGATGTCGAGCAATTCCCCGTAGCGTTCCGCCAACTGCAGCAAATCCACCCCCGTCGCGTCCTTCAGCCCCATCGGCGGTGCCGCCAAGCCGGAGCAGCCGATTTGGGCGGCCATGTCCAGATTGCGCCGCGCCTCCTCCAGGCCCGCCCGGCGGCGCACCGGATCGTCCACCCCCCACTCGAAGAAACCGATGAGATTGGGCACCACCAACCCGCCGTCCCGCAGTTGCTGCGCGAGGTCGGAAAGCAACCCGCCGCCAGCGACGAAGGCATCCAGCTCGGCGACCCAGGGCTCGATGCCCTGATACCCCGCCTCCGCCACCAGGGCGATCTCCTCCGGCAGCGACAGCTTCTGGCCCCGGATCGTGCTCGTGTTGATGCAGTATCCAAACGGAACAGTCTCGTTCATGACAGAGATTCCTTCGATGCTATTCGACGCGGCAACCCAACGCCCCTTCCTGTACTTTCCCGCTTCTTCCCCGTCAAGCTCTCTTCTCCGCGTCTTCGCGCCTTCGCGTGCGTCGTACTGGACTTCTAACCCAAAAGTACCATTTTGGGCAGATCAACGCATAGGATGGACTCATGCCGACGGCGATTCTCTTTGATCTGGATGGCACTCTGGTGGATTCGCGGGCCGATCTGGCGACGGCCGTGAATCTGGTACGGGCGGACTTCGGCCTGGCCTCGTTGCCGGTAGCCCAAGTCACCGGCTACGTGGGCAACGGAGTCCGGACCTTGCTGCGCCGGGCCCTGGCCGATTTGCCCGATTTCGACCTCCCGACGGCCGTGGCCCGGATGGAGGAGCACTATCTGGCCCATCTGCTCGACGAGACCACCGCCTACCCCGGCGTGGTGGAGGGGCTGGCCCGGTTGGCGGCGGGGGGATATGCGCTGGGCGTGGTGACGAACAAACCCGAGCAGCCGGCCCGGCGCATCTGCGCGGCGCTCGGCCTGGCCCCGCCGGTAACCGTGATCGTGGGCGGCGATAGCTGCCCGAGCCTCAAGCCCTCGGCCGAACCGGTCCATTTCGCCCTGGCACAATTGGGTTCCACCCCCGCCGGGGCCTGGCTGGTGGGCGACAACTACACCGACTTGCAGGCGGGGGCCGCCGCCGGTCTGCGCACTTGCCTCTGCCGCTACGGGTTCGGCAACGCGGCAGGAGAGCCCGCCGATCTGGCGGTGGACAGCTTCGCGGCATGGGTCGACCACCGTCTTGCCTAGGCGACACCGCGAAGGCACGCTAGATTGATCCGCGCCAGAGATGTTGGAGTGCCGCCTTAACCGCCGAGGTACCGCGCATGGATCCTGTGAACCCGCCAACCGCCGCCCCAGAGCCTGCGAACCAGGCGACGGAGCCGGTGCCCCCGCTCCCTGGGGCGACTGCGCCCGGGCCGGAACCCGATACGCCCACCCCCTTGCGCCCGGCCCCCGAACCGGGTCCCGAGCCCGAACCGGTGCAGGCTCCCCCGCCGTCGCGCCGCCGCGTGGTGCCGCCGCCGGTGCCGCCGACGGGCAGCGCACCGCAGTGGCAGGCCCCGCCGCCGAAGCGTGGCCGGGGCTGTTTCTTCTATTTCCTGCTGTGCTTCTTCCTGGTGGTGGTCGGCGGCGGCCTGCTGATGGTAGGCCTTCCGGTCGCCGCCCTGATGCGGGCCAGCAAGGAGGCCGCCAGCGGGTTCGCCGACGTCGGCGAGATAGAGCGTGGCCTGCGGGAGAGCTTCGTGCCGGGAGCAGGCAGCAGCACCTGCTCGCAGAAGGTGGCGGTGATCAATATTCAGGGGATGATCCTGCCCGACGGCGGACGCGGGTTCGCGGGGAGCGGGCGGATCGTCGCCGAGCTGACCGAGGCCTACGAGGATGACGATGTGGTGGCGGTGATCCTCGACATGAATACCCCCGGCGGCGACGTGACGGCCAGCGACGAGATCTACCGGGCCGTCCGGCGCTGCCACGAGGCGAAGCCGGTCGTCACCTGCATGCGGTCGATGGGGGCCAGCGGCGGCTACTACGTGGCGGCTGGCAGCGACTGGATCATCGCCAACCAGCACACCCTCACCGGCAGCATCGGCGTAATCATGAACTCGCTGAACTATGCGGAACTGTTGGACCGCTGGGGCCTGAAGGTGGTGACGATCAAGTCCGGCCAGATGAAGGACATGCTGAGCGGCAGCCGTCCGGCCAGCGAGGGCGAGCGGGAGTATATGCAGAAGCTCGTGGACGAGACCTTCCACGAGTTCGTTGCCATCGTCGCCGAAGGCCGTTCCGCCTTCCCCGACGTGGACGCCGTCCTGGCCGCCGATTTCGCCGACGGGCGGGTGCTGCGCGGCCCCGACGCCCTCGCCGCCGGGCTGGTGGACCAGCTTGGCTACTTCACCGACGCGGTGGACAAGGCCCAGGAGTTGGCCGGAACGCACGACGTGAAACTGGTCAGCTATCGGCGGCGCAGTTCGCTGGGCGAGTTCCTCCTCGACCTGTCCGCCAACCGCGACCTGACCCAGGCCGTGCTCCCCGCCGAGCTGCGGGCCATGAGGCCGGGCTGCCTGTATGCGATCTGGCCCGGAGCGCTGACGGGAGACACGGAGTGAGTGGAAAGACGCGCCAATTGGTTCGTGGCGTGGTGCTCGGGTGCCTGGGCCTGGCCTGGACGGCCATGGGCCAGAGCTTTCCCGCGCCCGGCTGGCAGAACCGTCCCGACCCCGTGGCCAGCCCCCATGCCATGGTCGGGGGCGAGATCTCCGAGTTCGGTTTCCAGTACCCGAAGAGCCTGAACTACTACCTCGACAACAATGTCTTCAGCTCGAATCTGTTCGGCGCCCTCTACGAGACGCTGCTCGACATGAACTCGCAGACGTTGGAGTACGAGCCAGCCCTGGCCCGGGCCTGGACCATTTCGGCGGACAAGACCACCTTCACCTTCGAGTTGGACCCCCGCGCCCGCTGGAGCGACGGGCAACCGGTCACCGCCGAGGATGTCCGCTTCACCTACGACACGATCATGAACCCCAAGAACATGACCGGGGTCCAGAAGGTCGCCATGGAACGGTTCGATCCGCCGGAGGTGGTCGATCCCATGACGATCCGCTTCCGGGCCAAGGTCGTCCACTGGGAGAACCTGGGGGCGGTGGGCGGACTGCAGATTCTGCCGCGACATGCGATGGCGGACAAGGACTTCAACGACATCAACTTCGCCTTCCCCGTGGTTTCCGGACCCTACCGGCTGGCCGAACTGGAGGACGGCCGGTACGCGGTGCTCGAACGGCGTCCGGACTGGTGGCGGCGGAGTTGGCCCAGCACCCAGGGCATCGGCAACATCGGGCGCTTGCGCTTCCGCTTCTACGCCACCCCGGACAATGGGTTCGAAGCCTTCCAGAAGGGCGAGATGGACGTCTTCTCCATCTACACCGCCCGGCTCTGGGTCAAGGGCACCGACGGCAAGCCCTTCCACCGCAACTGGATTGTGAAGCAGAAGGTGGTCAACCACCGGCCCGTCGGGTTCCAGGGCTTCGCCATGAACATGCGGCACGCCCCCTTCGACGATGTGCGGGTGCGCAAGGCCATGGCCTGCCTGGTGGACCGCAACACCATGAACCACACCCTGATGTACGACCAGTACTTCCTGCACCGGTCCTACTACGAGGACCTCTACGACGCCGAGCATCCGTGCCCCAACCCGTTGGTCGATTTCGATCCCGAGCAGGCCCGCGCCCTGCTCAAGGAGGCGGGCTGGGTAGTCAATCCGGCGACGGGGCTGTTGGAGAAGAACGGCAAGCCGCTGGCCTTCACCTTCCTGACCCGCGATCCGTCGAGCAACAAGTTCCTGCAGATCTTCGACAAGGCGCTGAAGGACGTGGGCGTCCAGATGACCATCGAGCAGAAGGACTGGTCGGCCTGGGCCAAGGACATGGACGAGTTCAACTTCGACATGACCTGGGCGGCCTGGGGCGCCGGGCTGTTCAAGGACCCCGAGGGCATGTGGGCGAGCAAGGAGGCCACCCGCGAGGCCGGCAACAACATCACCGGATTCTCCAACCCCCGCGTGGACGAGCTGATCGAGCGCCAGAAGACCGAGTTCGACGTGGCCAAGCGCCATGCCATGTGCCGGGAGATCGACCAGATCCTCTATGCCGAATGCCCCTACGTGCTGCTCTGGAATATCAATGCCACCCGCCTGCTCTACTGGAACAAGTTCGGCACGCCCCCCACAGTTCTCGGCAAGTACTCCTACGAGAGTGTGGACTACTGGTGGTACGACGAGGAGAACGCGGCGGACCTGGCCGAGGCCATGGCGGCCGACCTACCCCTGCCCCAGCGTCGGCCCCTCGTGGTCTACGACGAGCAGTTCCGCACCGACACCCGCCTGCCGCCCCTCCAGTGAATGGCCCGCCCGTTCCGGGCATGACAGGAACTCCCCCATGCGACTAGCCATTGTCTGTGGCGCCTACCCTCCCGAAGGGGGCGGCGGGATCGAGACCTATACCCGCGACCTGGCCGAGGCGCTGGTCGCGGCCGGACACGAGGTCGTCGTGCTCTCCCGCAGCAACGGCGAGGACCGGTACGAGGAGCTGGCCGGGGTGGAGGTCCACCGCTACCGGATGCGGGAACTGCCCAAGGGCGAACGCTTCCTGCCCGGTCTCTGGTGGAGCCGCTTCCTGGCGGGCGAGATCGACCGGCTGCACCGGGAGAAGCCCATTACGGCGGTGGAGTTCGCCAACTGGGAAGGGACGGGGTTTTGGTATGCCCGGCGGCCGGCCAGCCGCCGCCTGCCGGTCGTCACCCGGCTGCATACCCCCTTTCTGGAAACCCTGGAACTGAAGCCCCAGTTGCGCCGCCAGCCTGGCTCGCGCTTCACCTGCTGGCTGGAGCGGAAGGCGGTCCTGGCGGCGGACCGGCTCATCTGCTCGACCCGCGGCCACACGAAAATGATGGCTGGCGTCTACGGCTTCGATCCCGAGCGGGTCCGGATTCTCCCGCTGGGCACCTCCCTGCCAACCGAAGCGGAAGTGGCGGCGATTCCGCCCCGCGATCCGGCGGCCCCGGTGCGGGTGCTCTACGTGAGCCGCCTGGAGGTGCGCAAGGGGGCGCTGACCTTCCTCGACGCGGTGCCCGGCGCGGTGTCGGAGATTCCCAATCTGGAGTTCCTGGTGGCGGGCAAGGACCGCCCCGAAGGCCCCGGCGGCCAGCTTTTCGCCGACTACTTCCGCACGGCCTACGGCCCCTTTGCCGACCACGTGAAGTTCCTCGGCTTTGTCCCCGACGACGAACTCCGCCGCCTCTACCAGCAGTGCGACATCTTCGCCGTGCCCTCCAACTACGAGTCCTTCGGCCTCGTCTTCCTGGAGGCCATGGCCTGGGGCAAGCCGGTGATCGGCTGCCGGGCGGGGGGGATGCCCGAGGTGATCGCCGACGGCGAGACCGGCTTCCTGCTGGAACCCGGCGACGTGCCCGGCCTGGGCGCGACCATCGCCCGCCTCTGCCGGGACGAGCCCCTCCGGCAACGCCTGGGCCAGGCCGCCCGGCAGCGCGCCGTGACCCTTTTCGACCGCTCCCGCATGGCCGCCAACATGGTTGCCCTGCTCACCGAAATGGTCCGCTAGGCAGCCAAAAACGGGGGCGGGGGTTGCAGAACCCCGCGTGCTCTCTACATTGAACAGGGAGTCGGGCCGCATCCGGCCTGGTTTGCTGTCGGCGACTGCAAGACGGGAACATCGACCCATGGCGCACGATACCATCATCGGCCTGGTTGTCGCTGGCTTCCTGCTCGTTCTCTTCGAGGTGTTCGTGCCGGGGGGCGTGCTGGGAACCATCGGTGCCCTGGTGATTCTCGTCGCCATCGTCGCCGGGTTCGTCTCCGGCGGCACGGTGTGGGGCCTCGGCCTGCTCGGCATCACCCTCGTTGTCGGCCTGGCCGGGTTCTACCTCTGGCTGAAGTTCTTCCCGCGCTCCCCCTTCGGCCGCAAGATCATCCTGGAGAACGACGCCCACGACTGGCACGGCTTCGATCCCGAACGGAAGAAGCTGGTGGGGGCCGAAGGCGTGAGCCACACCCCGCTCCGGCCCGCCGGGACCGCCATCGTCGCCGGCCAGCGGCTGGATGTCGTCACCCGGGGCGAACAGATCCCGGCCAACCAGCCGATCCGCGTCATCAAGGTCGAGGGCAACCGCGTGGTCGTCACGGCCATCGAACCTACCGAACCGCAACCTAGCGTCGCTCCATAGCAAAAGGAGAGGTCCCCATGCCGCTGCCCATTCTCGCCAAGGTTCCTCTGCAACTCATCCTTATCCCGCTCGTTCTGGTCGCCATCGTCTTCGCCTTCACCTTCTTCTACTTCCTGAACGTGTGGGTGCGGGCTCTGGCCTCGAAGGCCCACGTGGGCATCCTCACCCTGATCGGGATGAAGCTGCGGCATGTGCCGCCGACCCTCATCGTCGACGCCCTCATCCGCCTGCGCAAGTCGGGCCTCTCCAGCATCCAGACCGACAGCATCGAGTCCCACTATCTGGCGGGCGGCGACGTGCTGAACGTGGTCAACGCCCTGATCGCGGCCGACAAGGCCGGCATCGAACTCGACTTCAAGCGGGCCGCCGCCATCGACCTGGCCGGCCGCGATGTGTTCGACGCCGTGCGCGTTTCGGTGAACCCCCGCGTGATCGACTGTCCCGATCCCGCCAAGGGCCGCACCACCATCGACGCCGTGGCCAAGGACGGTATCCAGCTCCGGGCCAAGGCCCGCGTGACCGTGCGCGCCAACCTGGAACGCCTGGTCGGCGGTGCCACCGAGGAAACCATCATCGCCCGCGTCGGCGAAGGCATCGTGACCACCATCGGTTCGGCCATGAGCTACGCCACCGTGCTGGAGAACCCCGACCTCATCTCCAAGCGCGTGCTGGAGAAGGGCCTCGACAGCGGCACGGCCTACGAGATCCTCTCCATCGACATCGCCGACGTCGATGTCGGCGAGAACATCGGTGCCAAGCTGCAGGCCGACCAGGCCCAGGCCGACATGCGCGTGGCCCAGGCCAAGGCCGAGGTGCGGCGCGCCCAGGCCGTGGCCGTCGAGCAGGAGATGAAGGCCCGCGTCCAGGAAATGCAGGCCAAGGTGATTGCCGCCCAGGCCGAGGTGCCGCTGGCCATGGCCTCCGCCCTCCGCGACGGCAATCTCGGCGTGCTCGACTACTACCGGATGGAGAACCTCAAGGCCGACACCGAGATGCGCAACAACATCGTCGGCGACGGCGGCGAACCCCAGAAGTAACCTGGCATGGGCTCCGTAATCACCATCATCATCGTGATCGTCGCGGTCATCCTGCAGATCACCAAAGCCGTCCGCGAGCAGCGCGAGTCGAGCGGCGGCGGCGACGAAGGCTGGTGGGAGGACGAGGGCAAGGGCGCAGCCGCCCCAACCGCCCCGACCGCCCCCCAGCCTCTCGTCAAGCGGTCGCCCCCGGCGGTCCCGGCCGGGAAGCCGAAGCCGACGCCCAGCGCGCACGTGCAGGCGATCCTGCGGCAACTCCAGCAACAGCAGCAGCAACAGGTCCAGGCGGCCGCTCCCCGTCCCAAGCCGGTCCCGGCAGCGCCCCCGCCCGCCGCCCGCCACTACCTCGACGAGCAGGCGGTCGAAGCGGAACTCGCTCAGGCCGCCAAGGCCGCGACCGAGCAGGCCGTGACCGAGGTGTACACCCAGAGCATGGGCGCGGCCTTCCCCCTGGCCCGCAGGATTCGTCCCCAACGTCAGGCCGGCCAGCGGGGACCGATCCGGGTCAAAGCCCATGGGCAGGCGAATCTGCGCCGGGCCATTCTGCTGGGCGAAGTGCTGGGGCCGCCCCGGGCCTTCGATCTCTAGCCGCAGTTCCGCCAAGGCGTTGCACGCAGATTTTCCAGCGCGGTTCGTGCGAAATGCGGGAAATGTTGTATTGTGTCGGGAACCCGGGACGCGGTTCGCTATTCGGATGGGTGTCCGTTCCACCGGGAAATCCATGATTATGTTCGGGTGCCTTGCCAGGCGCGGCTTGGCGTGGGTGGACCCAGGAGTATACGGTTGGTGGTAGCATTCAGGACAACACAGAGGAGGCAGTCATGCTGACAAAACGCGGTCTGCGTGGTGCGTTCTTGGTAGCCGTTTTCGCGACGAGCGGCATGGTGGCCCAGGCTGGTTGGCTCGACGGGATCAACGTCTTCCGGAAGAACCGGGTCGACACCTTGCTCATCACGGGCAACTTCGGGCGCTCCCGGGTGCTCGCGGAACTGGCCCAGGACAAGCGCAAACATCCCATCCTGCTGATCTCCCCCGAGGCGAACGGCCAGGACGAGCTGTTCTTCATGCCCACGCGGCCCGAAGCCGAACCCCTTCCCCAGGACAAGTTCATCGGCTTCATCGAGTTCCTGAAACCGGGCCGGGTGATCGTCCTCGGCGATGCCAACTTTGTGCCGACCCGCTATGTGGAACAGCTGGCGCGCAGTAACGTCTCCACCATCGTCATCAACAGCGAAGACTGGGCGAAGAACGCGGAAGCCTTGGGCCGCATCCTCGGCTACCAGGGCCTGGCCAAGCTCTACGCTGGCTACGTCACCAAACTCGACATGGCCCAGGGCGGGGCCATCGAGAGCGACGCGCAGGCCGCGCCCGCCACGTTGCCGCCCGCCCCGATGATGGCCCCCGGGTCGATGATGGTCGCCCCGATGGTCGTCGAGTAGTCGCGTCCCGATTCATTCTGAACCAACTGGGATTTCCTCCTGGCGTGTTTTCCTCTCTCTACCAGATCGCCAAGAATACCTTCCGCGAGACCCTGCGCGAGCCGATCTACCTGCTCGTGCTGCTGGCGACGCTGGTGCTGATCGGGATCTTCCCGCTGATGACCCTGTTCGCCTTCCGCGAGCAGGTGAAGCTGGTCATCGACAGCGCCATGGCCACCATGATGGTCTTTGGCTGGCTGGTGGCCGTGCTTTCCTCCAGCCACGCCATCGCCCGCGAGATCGACAACGGTACGGCCCTCCTGCTACTGTCGAAGCCGGTGAAGCGCCCGGTGTTCATCATCGCGAAGATTCTGGGCATCCTGGCCGCGCTGACCGTGTTCTGCATCCTCGGTTTCCTGGCCTCCTTGATCGCCGTGCGCATCGCGAAGGACCAGTTCCGCTTCGACAACACGGTTATGGCCATCTATTTCGGCACCATCATCCTGGGCCTGGTGGCCGCCGGGTTGCACAACTACGTCAGCCGCTCCTCCTTCCCCATGGCGACCGTGCTGGCTCTGCTTCTGTTCCTCCCCCTGGCCTTCCTGGTGATCTACTTCGTCCCCGTGCATGACGGCGACGAAGTGAAGCGGGTGGGCTATGCCTGGGAAATGGTTCCCGCCCTGATCCTGATCACCTATTCGGTCTGGGCCATGGGCACCCTGGCCACCGCGCTCTCCACCCGGTTCAGTCTCGCGCCCAATTTCCTGATCTGCTCGGTGATCTTCGTCGTCGGGCTGATGTCGGACTACATCCTCGGTCGCCACGCCTACGAGCAGTGGTACGATACGGCTCCGCTCAAGGGCAAGTCCGCCCTGTGGGTCTCCTACTACAGCTTCTCCCCGACGGAACGGGCGCCGGTGGGAACGTGGAGCAAGCCGGTCACCATCGACAAGGACGCCTTCGTGGTGTGGTGCGATGGCGAGCCCTCGGGCTCCCTGCCCGCCCTGGGCGACAAACCGGAGGAAGCGTGGCAGGATGTCGCGGGCTGGAAGCGCGAGCTTTCGGACCTCGTCGCCCCGCCCCGCTTGATGGCCCAGTACACCCCGGACACCGGAAGGTGGACCGTGGCGCCGATCAAGAACGAGTGGCAGCAGCCCCAGAAGGATGGCACAGGCTTCGTCTCGGTCGTGTTCCGCCGCTCGCCCCATCGCCCGCGGACCCCGGTTGGCGGCACCTACCTGGCGCCGTTCCCGCAGGGCGGCTGGCGCACCGCGAGCGTGCTTTACGCCTGTGTGCCCAACTGGCAGCTGTTCTGGATGGCGGATGCACTGGCGGCGAACAAGCGGGTGCC
>QKCY01000604.1 GCA_003245525.1 Victivallales bacterium
ATGGCTATCCGGTCCGCGCCGGCTTCTCCCCCATCATCCCGGTGAAGAACTGGCGGCAGGAGACCACCGAGCTGCTGGAACAGCTCTTCGCCAAGGTCCAGCCCGAAGTCCTGCGCGGCTGGGTGCTCGCCATGATGGACTGCATGGAGTTCGAGCTGCTCTTCGACACGGCCAACATGGACCAGGACATCATGCGCCGCATGCGCGAGGCCGCCCCCGAACTCAACGGCAAGCACCACGCGCCCTTCCCCATCGATGTCCGCGCCGAGATCTACGAGCACTACCTGGCCGAGAGCAAACGCCTCAGCCCGGACACCCCCTTCGCCATCTGCACCGAAAACGCAGGCGTCTGGGACCTGCTCGGCGACAAGATCCCCATGGTCCGCGACAACATGTTCTGCTGCTGCGGCGCCGTCAGCATCCCCGGTGCCTGGAAACGCATCAAGGCCGGAAGGTAACCCGCCGCGAGTCCTGCAACGGGGGCGACTGTTCGTCCCTGTATGCGCCCGTTGGTCGGGAGTACCTGGCCGGAACCACTGCATATCGCGGATGTGGAGCGGTCGCGGCCTCGCGACCATTCTCCCCGATCCTGCACAACAGAAACCGGGGAGAGGGTTGGTTCATGCCAGGCAGGCGTTCCGAGCCGGGCGACGCGGTCCCGGCGCGTTGCGCCGTGGTCGCGAGGCCGCGACCGCTCCATGCGTGACCCAGATGCAGGACCAGTGACGATGCCGATGCGATAACGATCCGAGCCTTGGGGAACTACAGCCAGTACCCCATAGCTGATGTCCCAGAGCCTGGACGCCTGCGCTACTTGCCGAGGAGGGGGAGGAGGCGCTTGGTGAGTTCGTCGCTGATGATCTGGTAGGCGGGGCCGTGCCAGTGGTAGCCATCGCCGGCAGCCAGTTCGAGCCGTTTGGCGAGGATGGAGTAGACGTCGATGATCTCGATCTGCTCCTCCTGCATGACTTGGGCGGAGATGGTGTTGAGCCGGATCACCACGTCGTTCTTGTCGCCGAGGGCGTTGACCGGCTCGTTGGGGGCCGGACGGGGGGCGGTGTGGGGCGTGGTCATGAGGTAGTAGATTTTGGCCTGGGGAGCCCCCTTCTTGAAGCTCTCGGCGAGGTCGCGCATGCGGTCGTGGACGACTTCGTCCGAGACCTTGTCCGGCGTCCAGTGCAGGGAGTGAAGGCCGTTGTTGAAGACGACCGCCGCGAAATTGTAGCGACCCGCCATTTCCTCCAGGGCCTGCTTGGGCACGTCACCACCGACAAAGCTGCAACAGTGGAAGACATAGACCTCATGCTTCAGCATCTCGGGGATGAAGGGGCCGCGATAGCCCATGGAGATGGAGTCGCCGTAGATCAGGACCTTGGGCCATTCGGGATGGTCGATCTGGGGGATGTCGAGCGCCCAGCCCTTGCCAGCCACCACGCCGCGCGGGAATTCGGTCTTGGGGTCCTTTGGGGAAGCGTACTGGAAGTCCGGGCCGTAGACCTTGACGTCATGGATCACCGCCGCCATGGGCTTGGCTTTCGGGTCCACGTTGCGGCCGATCCACAGGGGCTCGTCGTTCGGGATGACTTCCATGTAGCACTTCTTATAGGGCTTGTCGTCGATGTAGAAGGAGGCGAAGCCGTCGCGGACCGTGACCGTGAAGACGTAGGGCTTGTTGGCCTCGGGCCCCCGCTGGGCGTTGATGCCCATGGAGGACATGTAGATTTTGTTGACCACCGTCGAGACTTGGCGCGCCCAGTAGGGTTCGGCCCGGTAGTTCATGGAGAAGGAGAAGCCGCTGTCCCCGTCGCCCTGCTTCTTCATGGGCGTGAAGACCGTGTTCTCCACGAACTCGGGGATCGAGGCCGTGACCTGGACGGTGAAGTTCTTCTGGTCGGGGAACGCCGTCGCGGGCACGGCAAAGGCCGCCCCGTCCGCCAGGGCGACCGTGCCATCCACCCGTTCGACCGTGCCGGACTTCAGGGCCGCCGGGATCTCGTCCTTGGCCAGGTCCCAGAGGGGGGTGCCGAAGCTGCTGGCGGCGGCAAGGGTCAGGGTGACGAGGAAAGGCGCTCTCATGGGTGGTTCCCTTCGGTGTCGGCGGGGATGATGCCCCGGAGTTTGAGCCAGTTTTCCAGCAGGCCGGGCCAGGATGCGGTGACGGGGTTGTCGGGCTTGGTCATCCCGTAACCGTGTCCGCCCCGCTCGAACAGGTGGAACTCGCAGGGGACCCGCTTCTCGCGCATGGCGTTGACCATGGCGAAACTGTCCTTCACGGTGAAGTCGTCCCCGGCGGTGACAATGAAGGCGGGGGGTGTCGCGGGCGTGACGTAGTTCTGGCAGGAGTAGTATTCGGCCAGCTTCGGGTCGAACTCCTTGCCGAGCAGGTTGTCGCGCCAAATGGCACCACCCCAAGGGGGGGCCATGCTGATGAGCGGATAGGCCAGGACCATGAAGTCCGGGCGGGTCGGGAACCGGTCCAGGACATCGGCGGCAGCCGGATCGCCCGCCGCCGGATGGACCGCCATGGTCGCCGCGATGTGTCCTCCGGCGGAGAAGCCCATGACCCCGATGCGGTCGGCGGCGATGCCCCATTCCTCGGCGTGGGAGCGGACGATGCGCATGGACCGCACGGCATCCTCCAGAGCCACGTTGGCATCGTAGATGCGATTCAGCTTCTTCTCTTTGTCCTGGAAAACGTTGCGCCGGTATTGCAGAACCGCCGCGCCGATCCCCCGGTCGCGCAGCCACTCCGCCGCCTTGAAGCCCTCGCCCCCCATGGCGGAGCAGTACATGTAGCCCCCACCGGGAACGATCAGGACAAAGGAGCCGTTGCGCTTCTCCGGCTCGGGCAGCAGCACGGTCAGCCGGGGCGTGACATACTCGAACGGCAGGCCCGGGATATCCCGTACGGCCTCCGAACCGGACGCGGGTCCGCCCCAGATGTCAATCTCGATCCGCGGATCGGCCGCGCTCGCGGAAAGGGCGGCGGCAAGGGTCAGGCAGGCAATGCGCACTCGGTATTCCTCTACGAACAGGTTGAGATGCCGGATCACAATGGCACGGCCTGGCCCTTTCGCAAGACCAGAGGCGAGTCAGGGATGGGGAAATGCTCGTGCAGAGGCGCGGAGGAAAAACCGGGACCCCTTCCAAAAGACCGTTCTCTTCCTGTACTTCTCTGCGCCTCCGCGCCTCTGCGCGAGGAAACGGTCTGGCGACAGATGCAGCTTTCCTGGTCGGCAGTTTGACAACCGACCTGGACCGGAATAATCTATAGAATAATGCTTATTAACCAGGAGTTAATCATGGCGCAGACGGAAATCCAATCGGTAGGCCGGGCATTCGAGGTTTTGGACCGGCTCGCGGAGGGGGCGGCCAATCTGGCCATGGTCAGCCAAGTGCTGGGGGTGAGCGCCCCGGGAGCTCTGAAGATTCTGAAGACACTGGAGGCGCTGGGGATGATCCGGCAGCTTGAGGACAAGCGGTACGAGCTGGCCGTCGGCTGCGGGAAGTACGCCCTCGCCTACTCTCGGCAGAACCCGCTCCGGGAGATTGCCCGGCCTGCTCTGGAGGAGCTGTCGTTGACAGCGGGCGACCGCGCGGTGCTGGCCGTCCTCCAGGGCAGTCGGCAGACGACCCTGCTGGTGGTCGACCCGCGCCTCGGTTGGCGGCATCCCGAACTGGAAATCCCCAGCGGTCCCCATCTGTCCCTGCAACTGGCAACGGGCCGGGTGTTACTGGCGCATGTTCCTTTGGAGTGCGCCCGCCGCCAGTACGATTCCTACCCGCCGGAGGTCCATCCGGCCGGTCTGCGCAGTTTCGACGAGGTGAAGGCCCTTCTGGCGGAAGTCCGGGAGCAAGACTACGCCTTGGTGCCCACCGCCCAAACTCATGTGCGCTTTCTTGGGGTTCCGGTCCGCGACCGGGCGGGACATGTGATCGCCGCCTTGGGACTGCATGTGACCGAACCCCAGAGCCTGGAGAACGCCTTGGTACTGGCGCGGCAGGCTGCCGCGCGGATTTCCGACCGACTCGTATCCTAACCCAACGGAGAGGCGACATCGAGATGGACACGATCAAGGAACCGGCCCGCGACCTGCAAGTGATCGAGGATGTGGACGTGCTGATCGCCGGGGGCGGCCCCGGCGGTTTCCCCGCCGCCGTGGCGGCGGCCCGGCGCGGCTGCAAGGTGCTGCTCGTGGAGCGCTACGGCATTCTGGGCGGCCTGGCATCCGGCGGGATGATGGGACCGCTGTTCGGCTACGCCTACCGCAAGACGGACATGATCCTCGGCGGCATCCCGGTGGAGATTCTCGAAGAACTCAAGAAACTGGGCGGCGTGCGCCAGGACTACATCAAGCAGAAGGGCGCGGTCCAGTTCTTCCCGGAGATGGTGAAGCATGTCGCCGACCGGATGGTCCTGGCCTCCGGTGCCCAGCTCCTGCTCCACGCCTGGGTGACCGACGTGATCCGCACCGGCGACCGGATTGACGCCGTGGTCATCGAGAGCAAATCCGGCCGCCAGGCCGTGCGGGCCAAGATCTTCATCGACGCCACCGGCGACGGTGATCTGGCCTACTGGCTGGGCTGCGACTACACCAAGGGCCGTCCGGCGGACGGCAAGACCCAGCCCCTCGGCACCAAATTCCGGATCGGCGGCGTGGACATGGCCAAAGCCCACGAACACAACCAGGAGGGCTGCGCCCTGGTGGCCAAGGCCATCGACGAGGGGCGGATTCCGGCCTACCACACCTTCGCCGGAGAGGTCAGCGACCAAGGCATCACCCTGCGCCCCGACGAATCCACCCCCACCGTGACCCGTTGCGCTGGCGACGCCACCAATGTCTACGACCTGACCCGCGCCGAGACCAACATCCGGCGGGATACCCTCGCCATCGTCGATTTCTACCGCGACCACGTCCCC
>QKCY01000279.1 GCA_003245525.1 Victivallales bacterium
ACGCCGATGTAGAATCGGCAAGCGGCGCCCGACCACAGGATGTACGCGTGATAGGGAAGCATCGGAGGGGGAAAGGGGAAGACCCGACCGGGGGTGCCGATCGGGCCTTCAAATTGGTAGCGGGGGCTGGATTTGAACCAACGATCCCGCCCTGCGGGATTATGAGCCGGGCGGGAGGAAGGCGCTGCGGTCGAGGCCGGTGTATGCCCAGAAACCGTTTCCTCGCTTCTGGCGCTTGAGCCAGTTCTCCAGCTTCCGGGCTTCGCCGAGGGAGGGACATGCCACGTGCCATACCAAGGCCCAGCTTCCGGCATAGCGCCTCGTCCATTTCGAGACCCCGGCATTGTGTTCCGCGAGGCGATGCTCCACATCCTCGCTCACGCCGATGTAGAATCGGCAAGCGGCGCCCGACCACAGGATGTACGCGTGATAGGGAAGCATCGGAGGGGGAAAGGGGAAGACCCGACCGGGGGTGCCGATCGGGCCTTCAAATTGGTAGCGGGGGCTGGATTTGAACCAACGAAATTGGTAGCGGGGGCTGGATTTGAACCAACGACCTTCAGGTTATGAGCCTGACGAGCTACCGGGCTGCTCCACCCCGCAACATGTTGTGCGAGTCCATATAATACCTCCCGGAAGGGAGAGTGCAAGGTGGAGCGGTTGCTTTTTCGTTGCGTTGTGGGGATTCGCTACCTGGAAACCAGGCTCAAGGGAGTTGGAGGAGAAGGGGTTTGAGGGGTTCGACGGTGAATTGGGCGGGGAGATCCTGGCCGGAGATAAGGTCGGTGCTGGGGGTTCCGACGGTGATGGTGCGGGGTTCGCGGAGGAGGTCGCAGACGGCGGCCAGACGGCGGCCGTTGTGGGTGGCGGCGTGGACTTCGATGCCGAAGGGGAGCTTTCCCTGTTCGTCAGCGAGAGAGACGAGGGGTTTGACTCCCCAGCCCGAGAGCTGCTGGGCCAGGATCTGGCAGAGCTCCTCGGCGGTTTCGGGCAGGGGGAGGAGGATGGCGCCGGGGATGGCGGGGTCGGCAACCGGATTGCCGTATTCGTCGCAGGCGGGGGCGTCGCCGAGGACGACGACGCGAATGGTGCCTGCGAGTTTGGCCAGTCCGGCGCGGGCGCTGTCGGAGAGGTGGGTGACCTGGGGCACGAGCAGGACCTGGAGGGAATCCAGCGGGCGCTTGGTTTCGCCCTTGGCGTAGGCTTCCAGGCGGCGTTCGGTGACGAAACCGAGCTGGACGCCCTGGAAGGCAGCGCCCTCGTAGGCGCGCCACATGGCGGTCTTGTGCTGGTCGCCTTCGATGATGGAGGAGGCGGACCAGAGCACCCCGAGCGCGGGGGGAACGCGCTGGATGCTGACGACTTCGGGCGCGAGCCGGTTGAGGTCCAGGTTGCAGCGGCCAAAGGCCTCGATGCCGTCCGGGCGGTGGAGGATGCTGCCGGTGAGGGAGTCGGTGAAGGAGTTGGTGCGTTCCCAGACCCAGTAGGTGGTGGAGCTCTGGCCGTGGATCGCGCCCTGCCAGAGTTCGGTGTAGAGGTGTTCCGGCGGGATCACGCCCTGGTCGCCGTCCACGATCATGTGGTTTTCGGAGTTGAAGACGGGCATGTCGGCCATACTGCGCTGGAAGTCGTAGCCGCCTTCCATGCCAGCCCAGCCGGTGGACCAATCGCCGCCGCGGTGGAACCAGTTGCAGCAGTCGTTGCCGTTGTACTGGCTGAAGTCGGCGAAGAGTTCGGGGGAGACGCTCCACATACCGTGCAGGCTGCGGCCAAAGTGGGCGCTCATCATGATCTTGGCGTGGACCGGGAGGTCGGGGGCGATTTCGTGGATGATGCCCGCCATCCAGGCGTGAAACTCGGCGAAGGCCTCCTGGTTGTAGCGCACGAAATCGACGCTCATGGGGGTGGCGGTGAATTCGGGAGCGGGAATGGGGATCTCGGCGAAGCTCTGGTACTCCGTGCGCCAGCGGCGGTTGAGGGTGGCGATGTCACCGTGCCGGGCCTGGAGCCAGGCGGGCCAGGCCTTGGCGGTGACGGCGCAGCCGCGCAGATCGACACAGATGGGCTCGTTGCTCAGGCAGACGCTGTGCAGGGCGGGGAGGTCCTTGATGCGGGGGATCACGTAGCGCAGGCTCTTTTCGACGACGCTGCGAGCGCGGGGGTCGTGGACGCAGTACTGCATGAAGCCGCCCTTGCAGTCCTTGAGGTCCGGCCACTTGGCCAGGGCCCAGTTCGGGAAGTAGTGGGGGCTGAGGAGCAGGTTCACGGCCACGTCGGCCTTGGCAGCGCGGTCACAGACCTCGCGGAAGCTGTCGATGGCCCGGTCGGAGTAGGAGTTCTCGTCGGGCAGCACATCGCGGGGGCCGAACTCGATCTGGAAGAAGTTGCAGCCATAGCCGGGGAACTTCTCGATGTCCTGACGGACCTGCCGGAAGTGGCCGTAGCCGGTGAGGAAGACGGGGCCCTGTTCCACCCGGCCATCGGGAAAGCGGCGGGTGCCGACGGTGCTGGGGCCATCGACGGCGAGGGGACCGGTCTGGTAGCGCGGCACCGGGAACTCGGAGCTCTGGCCCGCACGGGCCGTCAGGTCGGCGAGCAGGCAGGCGGCATCCCAGGCGCGGTCGGGACGGTCGTTGCGGATGTCGGCCTCCACCCAGGGGATGAAGTTGTCGAGAACGGTCAGGGTCACGCGGGCGTAAGCGCCAAGCCCCTTGGTTTGGAGCTGGGCGATCCGTTCGGCGAGGGAGTCGCGCCGGGCCACGGATTCCTGGAGCTTGGCCCGGATGCGGGCCGGGGTAACCAGTTCCATGCGCTGTTCGTAGTGGGCTAGGGTCTTGCCCTCGCGGAGCAGGTTGGCGCGCAGGACGACCTGTTCGGCCTGGACCTCGGAGATATTGCCGCGCAGGGTCAGGAAGACGGCCTTGGCGGCGGCGGGGACGACGGCGGTCTGGGAGAGCAGGGTCTTGCCAGCACCGTCAAGCAGCTCCGCGACCACGCTGGCGCCGGCGGCGGGATCGGCCAGGGTGAGGATGCCCTCGGCGCGGAGGGGGCCGCTGGAGAAGGTCCACTGGTCCTCGGGCCACCGCTGGGGTGCCCAACGGGTGTTCACCGGGGCACCACCGCCGTTGAGCACCTCGTCCCGCTCCTTGGGGGCCAGGTCCACGTAGTCCGCAACGGCAGCGCCTTCGAGGGCAGCGGGCAGGGGGCGGATGCCCTCGCGCAGGCTGACATCGTCCAGCCAAATGCCGTCGGTGGGGCTTTCAGTGACGAACATGAGGGCGAAGGAGGTCTCGTCGGGCTGGGTGGTGAAGGTCTTGCTGATCCGCCGCCATTCCTCGCCGGTGGTCGGTACCGGACAGCGGACCTTCCAGCCCTGGCCGCCGCCGATCCAGGCCCGGCCGGGTTTGGCGGAACGGACGAAGGCGGTCAGCGTGTAGGTGGTCCCGGCCTTCACCGGCACGCCGGCCGTGAAGCCGAACCAGCCGTAGACGTGGGGACCGAAGGCGGTACTGTTGACGAACTTAACACTGGTGGTGCCGCTGTGGGCGGTGCCGGTTTCCACGGTCATGGTGGCGTTGGTGTTGCGCTGGTCCCACATCCAGCCCTTGGGGCGGATGCTATCCACTTGCTCGAAGGAGGGATTGGGCACCAGGTTCTGGCCGGGATCGAAGGGGCTGAGATCCAGGCGCGACTGGCCGGGGTCGAGGGGGGCAATGTAGACGAAGTCGGTGGGCTGGCTGCCTGCTTCGAGCTGGACATCGTCGATCCAGAGCGCGGCCGTCGGGCTCTCGGTGAGGATGCGGAGGGTAAAGGTGGTTTCGCCGGGAGTGGTGGTGAAGGTACCCACGACCCGTTGCCACTCGCCCTTGGTGTCGCGGGGGAAAGCGAAGCGGTGCTCCCACTTCTTGCCGCCGCCGATCCAGACGAGCCCCGCGTCGTCGCTCTTCACGTAGCAAGAGACGGTATAGGTGGCATTCGCCTTCACCCGGATGGCCTGGGTGAGGGTGCTGTAGACATTGGGGCCCTTGGTCGTTGGGTTGCTCAGGCGCAGCGAGGCCTTGCCCGAGCGGGACACCTGGGTGTCCACGACCTGCGTGGCCTTGGCCGCGCCTGCCTCCCAGCCCCAGCCGTCCGGGACGTCTCCCTGGTGCCGTTCGAAGGTCGGATTCTCGACCAGGTTCTGGGCCGTGGCGGCGAGGACAGAAAAGCAGGCGGCAATGAACAGGGAACGGCAAGCCATCGAGAGCTCTCCGGGTTTGGGTTTCGGCGACCGTAGGGCGCCAGGGAAGCGCGTACTCATATCCGCCGGGAGAGAGCATGTCAAGGAGAAGGGTCCGGCCGATATGCGTCAACAGGTTTGATTGCAGATTGTTATGTTATTCTCCATCGACCCCTCGACGGGGCAGCATCGACACCTGTGCAGGTCCCAGGAAAGTCGGGGAAGTCCGGCGGTCGCGGGTGCATCCTCCCTGGGAACGCCGAGCACCAGCTCGGCGGTATTCGTGCATGCTCGCCAAGCTGGTGCTCGGCGCTCCCAGGGGGATTCCGTCTCTTGCTGGAGCCGGAATTGCGTACTTGAACATGCCTCGCCCGCTAGGCTGGGGTGCTGGTTTCCCAGAGACGGGCGAACTCGGCGGCAAAGGCGGCGACGAGGGTCGGGTCGGCCATGACCACCAAGTCCTCCTGGTTGTCCAGAGAGGCGCTGCGGGTCCAATTGAAGCTGCCGTTGGCCAGGACCCGGCCGTCGAAGATGGCGAACTTGTGGTGCATGTAGCGGGGACCGGGACCGGTGCGGACGGGTATGCCGGCGGCAACGAAGCGGTCCAGGTCATTACCAAGGTCGTGGGACTTGCTGCCATCGGAGACGATGCGCACCGCAATGCCGCGCCCGTGGGCACGAATGAGTTCGTTGCTGAGGCGGTCGTCCGCGATGGCGAAGACGCAGACGTCGAGGGAGGCGCGGGCCGCCCGGATGAGCCAGAGCAGTTGGTTGGCGCAGTGGTGGCCGGGGCTGAAATGGGCGGAGGCGGAATGGTCGGGATAGGGCTCGCGGGCGGCTTCGGTGGCCCGGACCACTTCCTCCAGCCAGTGCAGGGCCTCGCATCGGCAACCGGGATTGCGAGCCAGCTCCTCGGCGACGAGAGCGAAGGCTCGGTCGCGGATGAAATCCAGCGTGGCCGGATCGTTGCGGAAGCTGGCGAACAGGGCCCGCAGGGCCTGCCGTTCGACCCGGTCCAAGCGCGCGTCCGCGAAGGTCTCCGCCAAGGCCATGGCCAGTTGGTCGCGGTCCATCGTGCGCGCGGTCTCCACAGGGGGGGGATGGTCCAGAGGGTGGAACACTGTACACCCGCTGGTGGCAGGACCAAGTTCCCAGCAAGCAAGGGCTTGCGTTCGCTATGCCAGACCGAGCAGGGGACGGAGGAACTGGCCGGTGTAGGACTCCGGGCACTTGGCCACCTGTTCGGGGGTGCCCGCCGCCACGATCCGTCCGCCGCCGTCGCCGCCCTCGGGGCCGAGGTCGATGAGGTGGTCGGCCACCTTGATGACATCAAGGTTGTGCTCGATGACCAGCACCGTGTTGCCCTGGTCGCGCAGGGACTGGAGGACGCGCAGGAGGTGCTCCACATCGGCCATATGGAGCCCGGTGGTGGGCTCGTCGAGGATGTAGAGGGTATGGCCCTGGGCCTTGCGGGCGAGCTCGGCGGCCAGCTTCACGCGCTGGGCCTCGCCGCCGGAGAGGGTAGTGGCGGCCTGGCCGAGGTGAATGTAGCCCAGGCCCACGTCGCTCAGCGTGTCCAGGATGCGCTTGAGCCGGGGAACGGCGGAGAAAACCTCGCGCCCTTCCTCGACGGTCATCTCCAGCACATCGGCGATGCTCCGGCCCCGGTAGTGGATGGCCAGGGTTTCCTCGTTGTAGCGTCGGCCCTCGCAGGCCTCGCACTGTACGTAGACGTCGGGAAGGAACTGCATCTCGATCTTCTTGATGCCGTCGCCGCAGCATTCCTCGCAGCGGCCGCCCTTCACGTTGAAGCTGAAGCGGCCGGGCTTGTAGCCCCGCACGCGGGACTCCGGCACCCGCGAGAAGAGGTCGCGGATGGTGTCGAAGGCGTTGGTATAGGTGGCGGGGTTGGAGCGCGGGGTGCGCCCGATGGGGCTCTGGTCGATGACGATCATCTTGTCGACATGCTGGAGCCCGTTGATGCGGAGGTGCTTGCCGGGCGGGTCGGTCTTGATGCCCAGATGCTGGTCGATGGCCCGCTTGAGAATGTGGTTGACCAGGGTGCTCTTGCCGGAACCGGAGACGCCGGTCACGCAGCAGAAGGTGCCGAGGGGGATGGTGGCGTCCACCTCCTTCAGGTTGTGCTCGGTGGCCCCCTTGACCACCAGCTTCTTGCCGTTCCCCTTCTGCCGCTTGGCTGGTACCGGCACGGAGCGGACACCGGTCAGAAACTGGCCGGTGAGGGACTGGGGGCAAGCGCGGATGGTGGAGGGCGGCCCGGCACAGACGATCTCGCCGCCATGGCGGCCGGCGGCGGGGCCGAGGTCCACGATGTAGTCGGCCGCCTCGATGGTGGCTAGGTCGTGCTCCACCACGACTACCGTGTTGCCCTGGTCGCGCAGCTTGCAGAGGGTGCGCAGCAACCGGTCGTTGTCGCGTTGGTGCAGACCGATGCTGGGCTCGTCCAGAATGTAGAGCACGCCGACCAGGCCGCTGCCGACCTGGGTGGCCAGGCGGATGCGCTGGGCCTCGCCGCCCGACAGGGTGCCGCTCTCCCGGTTGAGGGTCAGGTAGTTCAGGCCGACGGACTGGAGGAAACCGAGACGGGACCGGACCTCCTTGACGATCTCGGCCCCGATGGTGGCCTCCTCGCCCTGGAACCCGAGGTTGTCGATGAAGGCGAGCGCGTCGTCGATGCTGGTGTCGCAGAACTGGTGGATGGAGCGGTCGCGGACGGTGACGGCGAGGGACTCGGGCTTGAGCCGGGCGCCGTGGCAATCGGGACAGACCGTGCGGCCCATGAGTTCGCGCAGGCGGTCGCGCACGCTCTCGCTCTCCGTCTCCCGAAACCGGCGCATGAGGCTGGGGATGATGCCTTCGAAGGGACGGCGCATGTGGTGGACCTTGCCGCCCCGCCAGTAGTCGAAGACGACCTCCTCCTGGGTGCCGTAGAGAAGCACCCGGCGGGTGTCCTCGGACAGGTCCTGCCAGGGGGTGCTCAGGCTGAAGGAATACTGTTCGCTCAGGCAGCGCAGCAGATGGTTGTAGTAGATGATGAGTCGCCGGGGACCGCGCCGCCAGGCCGGAATGGCCCCCTTGCGGATGGAAAGGGAGGGATCGGGCACCAGCAGCTCGGGGATGATGATGGGAATGTTGCCCAGACCGTTGCAGGTGGGGCAAGCGCCGTACGGGGTGTTAAAGGAGAAGTTGCGCGGTTCCAGCTTGCCGAAACTGAGCCCGCAATCGATGCAGGCGAGGTGTTCGCTGAGCGTGTCCTCGCGCCAACCGTCGGGAGCCTGGCTGTCCTCCACCAGGACGGTCATGATTCCCTTGCCCAGCCGCAGCGCCAGCTCGATGGAATCGGTGAGCCGACCGGTCTCGGTGCGCCCGGCGACCAGCCGGTCCACCACCGCCTCCAGGGAATGCCGCCGGTTCTTGTCCAGTTCCGGCGGGGTGTCGAGAGAGACGATTTCACCATCCACGCGAGCCCGGACGAAGCCATCGCGCTGCATGGCCTCGAAGATCTCCTTGTGCTCGCCTTTGCGGCCCCGGATGTAGGGGGCGAGGAGCATGATGCGGGCCCCCTCGGGCAGAGCCATGAGCTGGTCGCGGATGGCCTGGGCGCTCTGCCCCCGGATCGGCTTGCCGCAGGCCGGACAATGGGGTTTCCCCACGTGGGCATAGAGCAGCCGCAGGTAGTCGTAGATCTCGGTGGTGGTGGCCACCGTGGACCGGGGGTTGCTGCCCGCCGAACGCTGCTCGATGGCGATGGCCGGGGACAGGCCCTCGATGTGGTCCACCTCCGGTTTCTGGAGGCGGTCGAGGAACTGCCGGGCGTAGGCCGAGAGGCTCTCCACGTAGCGCCGTTGGCCTTCGGCGTAGAGCGTGTCGAAGGCCAGGGAGGACTTGCCCGAACCGCTGAGGCCGGTGACGACCACGAGCGCGTCGCGGGGGATCGTCACGTCCACGTTCTTCAGGTTGTGCTGGCGGGCACCGTGGATACGGATTTCATTGGGCATGGGAAACGCTTCGTTTGTCTGGGGAAACCGTTCGGGAACGGCATCGGAAAACACCGGGATGCCGACGACGCTTTGCGACACGCCGCCGGTCGGCCCGGTTGCTTGTTGGACGGCAATTCGGCCAGCCCCACACCATACCTGCGGGAAGCCAAATGGCGAGGACTAACGGGAGGTCCGCTACCGCGCCGTCAACTCGCGGAGCGTGCCCTCGGTGATGTCGGCGTACTGTTCGGGCGAGAGGCCGACCGAGCGGAGGACGGCCAACTCCGTCTCGTAGCGGGCGATGGCGGGGCCGTGCCCGTTCATGTGCGGCCAGTCGAGCCCGAAGACACAGCGCTTGGAGCCAGCCTCGGCGACCGCATCGGCCACCAGTTGCCGGTGCTGGGGTTTGCAGAGCCCGGTAAGTCCCGCATAGACGCCGCCTTTGCACCAGCGCGCCCCGTGGTTGTAGACCACGGCCATGGCCTGGTCGAAAAAGCCCCGGCCGATCCCGTCCGAGACCCCCATGTGCTCGATAATCACCTTCAGTTTCGGATGGCGGTGCATGATGTTGTCGATCAGCAGGGGCTGGTAGTCCATCAGGCGGCCGCCATGCACCCCGGTGTGGAACAGGACGAAGACTCCGAGCTCCGCCGCCAGCGCGTAGAACTCGTCGCAGGCGGGATCGTCGATGCGGAAGCCCATGACCGGCGGATGAGTCTTGACCCCGACGAAGCCCTTGGCGACGTATTCGGCGAGCAGTTCGCAGGCGTTCGGGGCGGTGGGCGAGACCGTCACCGCGCCGCGAATCTGCGGATAGTCCTGGAGATTGCGGTAGAGCCAAGCGTTGATCTCCTCGCCCGCCAGCAGCTCCTTGCTCTTCGGCCCCCAGAAGGGGGCGAAGGCGACGGTCTCCGCGATTCCGCACTCCGCCATGAACCGGGCGAGCTCGGGCAGGGTCCCGAGCTCCGGCTGGGCAGGGAACGCGCCATACGGAAAGACATGACAGTGGTTGAGAAACATGGGTGCCGCCCTTTCGCGCTTGCCGTCCATTCGCCGACCCCGCAATCCATATCCTGCGGGGGCAGTCCTGTCAATCCCGGACGGGGACGGAAAAGAAAAGCGCCCGTCCGGCAATTGCTCGCCGGACGGGCGCTCGGAAGAGAGAAACGCGAACTAGTCTTCGCGGCTCTTGCGGCGCTTGGTGACTTCCTCGGCGATCGAGAACGGCACCGCCTCGTAGTGCTCGAACTGCATGGTGAAGCCAGCCCGGCCCTGAGTCATGTTGCGCAACTCGCTGGAGTAGCCGAACAGGTTGGCCAGCGGGCACATCGCCTTGATGATCTGGGCTCCGCTGCCCGTGATGTCCATACCCATGATCCGGCCGCGACGGCCGCAGACGTTACCGGTAACCCCGCCCGCGAATTCCTCGGGAGTGGTGATGGCCATGGACATGACCGGCTCCAGCAACTGGGGGCTGCCCTTCATGAAGGCCTTCTTGAAGGCCATGGAAGCGCAGATGCGGAAGGCCATGTCCGAACTGTCGACGTCGTGGGACGAACCGTCCACGAGGCGCACACGGACATCGACGACCGGATAGCCGGCCCAGACGCCCTCGGCCATGGTGGCGACGACGCCCTTCTCGACGGCCGGGATGTACTCGCTCGGGATGTTGCCGCCCTTGACCTCGTTGACGAACTCGAAGCCCTGGCCGGGATCAAGCGGCTCGACCGCCAGCACCACATGGGCGTACTGGCCGTGGCCACCGGTCTGCTTCTTGTAGCGCTCGTTGATCTCGCTGGCGACGGTAAGGGTTTCGCGGTAGGCCACCTCGGGAGCGCCGGAGGTCACCTCGACGCGGAACTCGCGCCGCAGGCGGTCCAGAATGATCTCCAGGTGCAGCTCGCCCATGCCGGAGATGACCGTGTCCTCGGTCTCGGGATCGACCTTCACCACGAAGGTGGGGTCTTCCTCGGCCAGCCGGATCAGGGCGTTCTGCAGCTTGTCGCGCTCGTCGCGGCTCACCGGATGCACGGCCACGCTGATCACCGGGGCGGGGAAGTCGATGGCTTCCAGGATGATCGGGCTGTCCTCGCAGCAGAGGGTGTCGCCGGTCACCGTGTCGTTCAAGCCGACCACGGCGCCGATCTCGCCCGCGTACAGGCAGTCCACCATCTCCTGCCGGTTGGCGTGCATCTTGAAGAGCCGCCCCACCCGCTGGCGCTTGTCCTGCGTGGAGTTGAGCGCGTAGGTGCCCGCCTCAAGGATGCCGGAGTAGACGCGCACGTAGATGAGCTTGCCAACGTGCTTGTCGGTCATCACCTTGAAGGCCAGGGCCGCGAGCTTGCCATCGTCCTTGGGCGAACGCTCGACCTCCTCGCCGTCGAGGCACTTGCCGCAGACGGGAGGCAGATCGATGGGGCTGGGCAGGTAGTTGATGACGGCGTCGAGCAGACGCTGGACACCCTTGTTCTTGAACGCGCTGCCGCAGAGCACGGGGCAGATGAGGTGCTTGTGGGTGGCGTCGCGGATGGCCACGATCAGCTCGCCGGGAGTGATCTCTTCGTCGTTGAAGTACTTCTCGATCAGCTCGTCGTGCAGCTCGGCCACCTTCTCGATGAGGTTCTGCCGCCAGGGGGCGCTCTCCTCGATCTGCTCGGCCGTGAGGGCCTCCTCACGGAACGTGGTGCCCTGGTCGCCTTCGTCATAGTAGACGGCGCAGTTCTGCACCAGGTCGATGATGCCGCGGAACTCGCTGCCCGCGCCGATCGGGATGGTCACCGGCACGGCGTTGGCACCCAGGTTGGCCTCGATCTGGGAGACCACGGCGAAGAAGTCGGCACCGATACGGTCCATCTTGTTGACGAAGCAGATGCGGGGCACGTCGTATTTTTCGGCCTGCCGCCAGACCGTCTCGGACTGGGGCTCGACGCCGCCGACGGCGCAGAAGAGGCCGATGGCCCCGTCCAGCACGCGCAGGCTGCGCTCGACCTCGACCGTGAAGTCCACGTGGCCGGGAGTGTCGATCAGGTTGATCTGGTGGCCGCGCCACTCGCAGGTGGTGGCCGCGCTGGTGATGGTGATGCCGCGCTCCTGCTCCTGCACCATCCAGTCCATGGTGGCGGCGCCGTCATGGACCTCCCCGATCTTGTGGGAGCGCCCGGTATAGAAGAGGATGCGCTCGGAGCAGGTGGTCTTACCGGCATCGATATGGGCCATGATGCCGATATTGCGGAGTTTTTCGAGAGGGAATTGTCGAGGCATGGGGCTCACCTAGTTAGGCTTTGGCTCCGGGCCACACGCTGTGGGGGGCGGTTCACGCCGTGTACCTCGCCACCTTGGCGAGCACCTGCTTTCCGACCCGCGGAACCAACTGGAGTTCAAGCGGAAGCGAGCCAACTACTATAACACACCATCGCGCCAAAGTCTTGTGGTCGCGTGTGATTTCCATTCGGAGATGGTTTGCCAGCACGTCCGCCCGGTTCCCCGAGGCGGGAACCGGGCGGGAAAGGAACGGATTCCGGACGGTTGGCTAGAGGATCTCGCCGCCCGATATCACGTTGATGCCCTTGCCTTTGAGGAGCCGGATCGCGGTCTCGGGATCGTCGAACCGGAAGATCAGGGCGGCCTTCTTGGCGCGGTGCTCGGCGAAGGCGTACATGTACTCCACGTTCACCCCGCCCCCCTCGAGGGCGTCCAGAATGGCGGCCAGGCCGCCCGGCCGGTTGTCCACCTCGACGGCGGTGACGTCGTTGACCATGGAGACGATGCTCTCGGCGGCCAGGGCTTCCTTGGCCTGATCGATGTTGTCCACGATCAGGCGGAGAATGCCGAAGTCGCTGGTGTCGGCCAGCGACAGGGCGAGAATGTTCACGCGCGCATCGCGCAGCACCCGGGTGACATGGGCCAGACGCCCCGCCTTGTTCTCGAGGAACACGGAGATTTGCGGAATCTTCATGGGAGGCCCTCCTGACAGCTACTTTCTCAGGTCAAGCACCCGCTTGGCCTTGCCCACGCTTCGTTCGATGCTTCCCGGCTCCACCAGCGAGACCTTCGCTGACAGGCCGTACAGATCCTTGATCTTGTGGCCGATCACGTTGCGCAACCGCTCCAGGCCCTTGATCTCGTCGGAGAACAGCTCGGGAGAGACCTCGACGCGGACCTCCAAGTCGTCCATGGCACCCGTACGCGAGAGCACAATTAGATAATGGGGGCTGGTGCCCTCGATTTCAAGCAGCAGGGACTCGATCTGGGAGGGGAACAGGTTCACGCCGCGCACGATGAGCATGTCGTCGGACCGGTGGGAGACGCGCCCCATGCGCACGATGGTGCGGCCGCAGGCGCACTTCTCGTAGTCGAGGCTGGTGATGTCGCGGGTACGGTAGCGGATCAGGGGCAGGGCCTGCTTGGTGATCATGGTGAAGACCAGCTCGCCCTCCGCGCCGGGAGGCAGCACCTCGCCGGTGGCGGGGTCGATGATCTCGGGATAGAAATGGTCCTCGAAGATGTGCAGGCCGCACTTGACCTCGCAATCGCTGGAGACCCCCGGCCCGATCACCTCGGAGAGGCCGTAGATATCGAAGGCGCCCACGCCGGTCATGGATTCGATGCGCTGGCGCATCTCCTCGGACCAGGGCTCGGCCCCGAAGATGCCCTTGCGCAGCTTGGTGCCCGAAATGGGACAGCCCATCTCCTCCGCCTTCTCGGCCAGGAAGAGGAAGTAGGAGGGCGTGCAGCAGATGGCGGTGACGCCAAAGTCGTTCATCACCATGATCTGCTTCTCGGTGTTCCCGCCGCTCATGGGGATCACCGTGCAGCCCAGGCGTTCCAGGCCGTAATGCGCGCCCAGGCCACCCGTGAACAGGCCGTAGCCATAGGCATTCTGAACCACGTCGTTGGGCGTGATGCCGATGCAGTGGAAGGTGCGGCACATCACTTCGGACCAGATCCGGATGTCTTCCTGGGTGTAGCCCACCACGGTGGGGCGGCCGGTGGTGCCGCTGGAGGCGTGGATGCGGACCACTTCGCTCATGTCCGCCGCGAACAGGCCGAAGGGATAGTGGTCGCGCAGGTCGGTCTTCAAGGTGAACGGGAACTTGCTCAGATCCTCCAGACAGGTCAGATCGGCCGGGGTGACCCCCCGTTCATCGAAGGACTTGCGGTAGAAGGGAACCCGCTCGTAGACCCGCTCCAACGTCTCGCGCAGGCGCGTGAATTGGATTTGGCGGAGACTGTCGCGGTCCAGGAAATCTTTGAGGAAAAGGTCTTCTCGCATACTCGTACCCCTGGGAGTGGGACTCCTGCTGCCTGTTTCGGCTCCCGCCCGGTCCCCGGCAGCCCCCAGGCTGCGGAGCCGGACGACGGCCATAACCTGTTGATGACGTTAGCCCAACCGCATGGCTCCGCAACCCCGGCTCTGGCTTCCCGTTTCCTTCCCACCGCCGTTGACGCTGCCTTTTCCGGCTCTATCTTCCATTTTGCGGAACGTATTCTGAATTGTGGAGTTTTCATGGTTGGCACCATTGGAAAGGCCTGCACGGTCCTACGGCTGCTCGACCAAGCCGGTCCGGAAGGGCTGCGGCTGGCCGACTTGGCGAGCAGACTTGGCCTGCCGCCGCCCACCGCCCGCCGCATTCTGGCGAGCCTGATCGCCGAGGGCTTTGTCGCTCAGGACGGCCAAAACCGTCGCTACCGTCTGGGACCGGTCGCCGCCGCATTGGGGCACCCCGCGCCCCGGCGGGAACGGCTGTTCCAGGTTTCCCGGTCGCTGCTGAACGACCTCCGGGACGAGGCGGGGGAGACGGTGGTCCTCACCCTCCTGGCGGATGGTCGCCGGTGCCTGCTCGCGACCTGCGAAAGCCTCCAGCCGCTGCGCGTCGTCCCGCCCCATCAGGACGACGAACGGCTCTACGAGACCTCTACCGGCCGGGCCCTGCTCGCCCAGCTTGAGGCGAACGACCTCGCCGTCCTGCGCCGTTCCCAGGGCTGGCCGGGACGCCGCTGGCCGGGGGTCTTCACCGACCGCGACTTCGAGCGCGAGCTCTTCGGCATTCGTACCGGCGGTCTGGCTGTCGTGGAACAGCGCGAAGCCGCCATCACCTCCCTGGCCACCCCCCTCGCTCTGCCCGACCTGGTGGCCGCCATCGGCCTGGACTACCCCTCCGGGCGCGATAGCGGCGGGCGCCGCCAGACCCTCGCCGCCCGCCTCCGCACCACCGCCGAAGCCATCCGCAACGCCTACGCCGCCAGCCGCTAGAAAAGTTGCGCGAACTGCTTGACGCTCTGTTGTTTGCTTTCTACGGTATCAGCATCGTGAAAGGGTGTTCAGCGATGTTGAAGTCTGTCCAATCCGTCGAGCGGGCGTTGGCCCTCCTGGAACTGGTGGATGCCGCCGGAGCCGAGGGCATTGCCCTGTCCGACTTGGCCAACGAAGCGGGATTGAAGACTCCGACCGCCCACAATCTGCTCAATACCCTCATTGCCTTGGACTACGTCCGGCGCAGCGAGCGCAGCAAGCGTTACCGCCTGGGAGCGCGGGCTCTGGCTCTCGGTCAGGGACGGACGGCCATGGACCGCTTGGCCGCCGCCGCGAAGCAGCCGCTGAACGACCTGCTGGACACCGTGAACGAGACCATCATCCTCGCCGCCTATCGGGGCGGACGGCGCCATACCATCTTCAGCCTCGAGAGCCGCCGCGACCTGCGCGTAGGCGCGCCGCTGGGGGCCGACAACCACTTCTACGGCACCGCAACCGGTCGCTCGCTTCTCGCCCAGCTCGACGGCGACGAACTGGCCGCCATCACCAGTCGGCTGGACCGGCGCGAGGAACTCTGGCCCGAAGCCGCCACCGACGCCCAGTTCGGCACCGTCCTGGCACGCATCGCCCAGACAGGCGTGGCGGAGTTGCACAAGGATCACATCGAGGCGCTGGCAGTGCCTCTACCGCTTTCGTCATCCGGAATGACGGCGTCGCTGGGCCTGTTCTACCCGGCGGTTCGCGACAATCCGGAGCGTAGGAGAACTCTGGTCGACGCACTCAACAAAGCGGCCAGGGAAGTGCAGGCTGAGCACGAAAGGATGCGGTCATGAACCAACTCACCCAGGATTTCCTCGCGTTCGCGAAGGAGAAGCGCGCCGACCTTGTGGGCATCGCCCCCATCGAGCGTTTCGCCGACGTGGCCCCCAACCACCACCCCTGCTCGATCTTCCCCGAGACCAAGACGGTGGTGGTCATCGCGAAGCGCATCACCCGCGGCACCCTGCGCGGCATCGAGGAAGGCACCCAGTTCGACCTCTACGGCCAATACGGTCTCTCCTGGCTGAAGGACCGCATGCTCGCCATCACCACCATCAGCCTAGCCACCTGGCTGGAGGACCAGCGCTGGGAGTGCTGCCCGATCCAGGATCTCGACCCCGCCATTCCGCCCTCCGGCGTGGCCGTCGCCCCCGGCAAACCCGCGCCCAACGTGATGATCGACGTGCGCGATGCCGCCGTCCGCGCCGGCCTGGCCGAGGTCGGCTTCTCGGGCGAAGTCCTGACCCCCCAGTACGGTCCCCGCCAGCGCTTCCAGATCCTCCTCACCGATGCTCCGCTCGATCCCACGCCCATGCTGGAGAAGGCAGTCTGCGACCAGTGCGGCCTCTGCGCCAAGGCCTGTCCCCTCGGGGCCTTCGGCGGCGAGAAAACCGTGACCATCGCGGGCAAGGCCATGACCGTGGCCGAGATCAACTACGGCATCTGCCGCAAGTGCGGCAACGGCACCTGCGGCAACGGCGACCATCCGGCGGGCAAGCCCGACCGCCTCGGCGCTCTCTGTACCCGCACCTGCGTCCATCACCTGGACAGCGAGAAGCGGATCGAGAACGCCCTCGAGAATCCCTTCCGGAACCGCCCCGCCTGGCAGCGCGACGCCCAGGGGCAGGTCTCTCTCACGGACCTTCGCTAGGCAAGCCAGGGAGACCCACACCATGGGCAAGAAAGTCACCAAGGAAGAAATCCGCCAGTTCGCCCTCTCCCAGGGGCTGGACCTGGTCGGTTTCGCCAACATCGAGCGCTTTGCGGGCGCGCCCGAGCGGATGCACCCGTCGAGCATTTTCCCCGAGTGCAAGACCGTCATCGCCGTCGCCCGCCGCATCCTGCGCGGCAACTGGCGCGGCATCGAGGAGGGCACCTACTGGCCCACCTATACCTACTACGGCTACCACGGCCTGCTGAACAGCTTCTTCATCCCCACCGGGGTCTATGAGACCTCCTGCTTCATCGAGGACCATGGCTACGAGGCCGTGCCCTACTACCCCGGCGTGCCCGAAACCCAGCCCCCGGATGCCCCCATCCGCCCCGGCACCGTGGCCCCGAACGTCCACTTCGCCATCCGCATCGTCGGCATGGCGGCGGGCATCGGCGAATGCGGCTGGGCGAAGGTCTTCCTCACCAAGAAGTTCGGTCCTCGCGTCCGTCTGGCCGCCATCCTGACCGACCTGGAAGTGGAACCCGATCCGCTGATCGAGCCCGGCACCCTCTGCGACCGCTGCATGCAATGCGTCAAGGGCTGCCAGGCCAATGCCATCCCCCACATCAAGGAAGGCAAGACGGTCAAGATCCAGATCGAGGACAAGACCTACGAGTGGGGCGACGTCCAGATGGGCCGCTGCACCCTCGGCTACCACGGCGGCGACCCCCAGGTCAGCCCCTTCCTGCACAAGAGCCTGCCCGGCTGGGAATTCGACGTCACCACCCAGAACTGCACCGAGGACGTGGGCTACAAGCTCTGCTGGCCCCGTTCCCACGGCAGTTGGCGGCGGACCGAGGAAGATCCCTCCGGCCATCTTGTGGACGGCCACTGGCAACTCATCCACTGGGGCGGCGGCGCCGGGGCCGGCAGCTATGGCATCGGCGGCTCCCGCGGCTGCATGCGGAGCTGCTTCAACCACCTCGAACAGCGCGAGAAGTGCGAGCAGACCTTCGAGAACGGCGAGTTCATCAAGCGTGATCGCTGGCTGTTGAGCAAACGCTGCGGCGACCTGCCCAGCGAGGAGTAGGACCAGGAATGGGACTTATGGGACGAATGGGACCTATGGGAAAAGACAGATCCCCAAGGCCTTTCCTCCCATAGGTCCCATTCCCTCCTCACTGGCACTGCCCTCGTTCGGGCAGTAGTGGTATCCCATGGGCCCCAATCGCGGGCACTGGGAGGTCGCTATGTCCGATCCAGAGAGAAAGCCGCGCCGTTGGCCCAAAGTGGCCTTGGGCCTTGTCCTCTTCCTGCTGGTAGTGTTTGTCGCCTTCGTCGGCGCCCGCACGCCTTGGGTCAGGCCGTGCCCTGGCGTTTCCTTGGATACCGCCCGGCCAATCGTGTCGGCGAACGACATGGCTCCCGATTCCGCCTTCCACCTTCTGCGCCGGGCGTTCCAGGCATCACCTGCCCCTCTCCCTGGGTTCGGATACGGGGGTGAGATCCGGCGCGGGGTAGTGGCCAAGCTGCGCGCCCATCCGTGGCCCGGCGTCAACCTGGCAAACCCTCCCCCGCTCTCGCCCCAACCCACTGCGGCCTGGTCCCTTATCGACCTGGGAGTGCCCCAATCCGCTTGGTCGCCCGAACAGTGCGAAAGCCTCCGGCAGGTAGCCGCTCTTTTCGTGGACGGAACCGAGTTGCTCGACCAGGCACTTGCCATGCCCGCTGCGGCAAGACTCATCCCGGCCGACGCCAGCCTGACCGCACTGGTCCAAGGCCAGTCCATGGCTTTGGTCCAGTGGCTGCATATCTCCGCCGAGTTCCAGGCGGCAACCGGGGACACCGACGGTTGCTTTGCGGCCCTCGACCGCCTCTGGGACTTGGCCTCGCTCCTGGGCAGCAGCGCGGACCGAATGGACAACCAGCTCGCCGGCGCCGCCTTCCGGTACGCGGCGGAGTCGGCCTGGTATCAGGCCGTCCACCGCGACATCCCCGCGCCAACCCTCGTGCGGGCGGCGAAAAAGTCCCTGGCGGCCAGCGACGATGCCCTCCTCCCGGCGGACTATATCCGCTTGCGGGCCCAGGCCCTGTGCTCCCAACCAGAGCTGGGAGGATGGCGCTACGCCACGCAGGCCCTAGGACTCCGTCCCCCTTTCCGCGCCGGGCCGAAAATGCCCCTGCCGTCG
>QKCY01000429.1 GCA_003245525.1 Victivallales bacterium
AATGCAGTGCTAGTACCGTCGCCCGCGAGTTGGACAAACTGCGCAACCAGGCGCGCGACCGGCGGCCGGTCTGGATCTTCGTCCTGGGGCATGCCAATACGGTCAAGGACAAGGTCTACCTGAATCTGGCGGGAAAGGATATGGAGGTCCGTGAGTTCGCCGACCGGCTAGATGGCTTGCCCCACTACACGCCCCAGGTGGTGGTGATGACCACGGAGGGCTCGGGCAACTGCCTCGGTGCCCTGGCCGCCACCAACCGCTGCACGGTGGTGGCCACCGCGCCGGGGGCGGAGGACAACGAGACCGAGTTCCCCCACGTGCTGGCCCAGGTTCTGGCGCAGGCCAGAGCCCATGACACCAATGTGGATGGCAGGCTGTCCGTCAACGAACTGGTGACGGCGGTCCGGCAGGGCGTCAAGGCGTGGTATGCCGCCGAGCGGGCGCTACCCACCGAGAATGCCCAAGTGGATGCGGATGGCGACGGCAAGCCCGCCGTGGCCGGGTCCGACGAAGAACGCCGCGCGGAACTCTTCGCGCTTTGGCTGAACACCCCTTGATGGAAAACCATCGAATAACAGGCGATTGGTTCGTAGTCCAGGCTTCAGCCTGTCTTCTGGATCGCACCGGAAGACACACAGGCTAAAGCCTGGACTACGAACGGGAACCAAGAGGTCGGCAATGGACGAAACGGCGCGCACGGACGAACTGCAACTGGTGGAACGCCTCCTCAAGGCCCACGACGTGCTCATGAACGAAGTGGGCAAGGTGGTCTACGGCCAGAAGGAGGCCCTGGAGCTGATCCTCATCAGCCTGCTCTGCCGGGGGCATATCCTGCTGCTCGGTCTGCCCGGCCTGGGCAAGACCCTGATGGCCAGCACCATCGCGCGGGCGCTGGATCTCGACTTCTGCCGCATCCAGTTCACCCCCGACCTGATGCCCGCCGACATCACCGGCACCGACATCATCGACGAGGACCCCGAAACCGGTCGCCGCACCCGCGAGTTCCTGCCCGGTCCTGTCTTCGCCAACCTGGTCCTGGCGGACGAGATCAACCGCACGCCGCCCAAGACCCAGGCCGCCCTGCTCCAGGCCATGCAGGAGCATCAGGTCACCGTGGGCCGCCAGACCTACGACCTCAAGCCCCCCTTCATGGTGATCGCCACCGAGAACCCCATCGAGATGGAAGGCACCTACGTCCTGCCGGAGGCCCAGCTCGACCGCTTCATGTTCTGCGTGCGCATCGCCTATCCCTCCCCCGAGGAGGAGGCCAGCATCGTCAAGGGCACCACCACCAACGCCATGCCCGACATATCGCGGGTGATGGGGGCCGACGAGTTGCTCCAGCTCCAGCGGATCGTGCGCGGTGTGCCGGTGGCCGACGACGTGGTGGACTACGCCGTGCGGCTGGTCGGTGCCTCCCGTCCCGGTTACTCCTCCCACACGCCCGAGAATGTGGCCAAGTACGCCACCGTGGGCGGCAGCCCGCGCGCGTCCCAGTACCTCATTCTGGCCGCCAAGGCCCGGGCCTTGCTTGCCAACCGCTACCACGTGAATTTCGCCGATGTGCGCGCCGTCGCGGCCCCCGTCCTGCGCCACCGCATCGTGCTCAACTTCCGCAGCCGGGCCGACCGCATCGACGCCGACGGGCTGGTCGCCGAGATTCTCGACCGGGTGCCCACCGAGCGGACGTGACCATGAGCTCTGCCCCCGCCCCGCACGACTCCGCCTTCGCCGGCGATCCCGATCTGTTCCTGGCCATGGACGATCTGGAGTTGGTGGCGCGCGGCGTCGTCGAGGGGGCGTTGCACGGTCTGCACCGCAGCCCCTATATCGGCTTCAGCGCCGAGTTCGACGCCCACCGCGAGTACGAGCCGGGCGACGACCTGCGCTACGTGAACTGGAACCTGTGGGCGCGGACCGACCGGCTCTACGTGAAGCAGTTCAAGTCGGACACCAACCTCAACCTCTACGTGCTGCTGGACGCCAGCCGCTCCATGCTCGCCACCAACGGGCCGTATCCCAAATGGGCCTACGGGGCGCGGGCGGCGGCGGCCCTGGCTTGGCTTTCTCTGCGCGAACGGGATGCGGCGGGGGTGTTTTTGCTCTCCGACGGCATCCGCGAGTACGTCCCGCCCCGCGTGCGCCCCGACCAGTTCCGCGAGATCCAGGCGGTCCTGCGCCAGGCCCCGGAAGTGGCGGGGGGGACCAATCTGGCCCAATCCCTGGAAGAGGCGCTGCACCTCTGTCGGCGACGGGGTATCGTGGTCCTGATCTCGGACCTGTTCGACGAGGACGAGGACCTGTTGCGGGCCGTCGATACTCTCCGGTACTACGGGCATGAGGTGATCGTGGTCCAGGTGCTCGATCCCTGGGAGCACGAGCTCCCCGACAGCGGGCAGTTCGAATTCCACGACCTGGAAACCGAGGAGATCATCCGGGCCCACGCGCCCGCCATCCGCCGTTCCTGCAAGGCGGCGGTGGAGGAGTGGCGGCGGGGCATGACCCGGCGGTTCGACGAGTCCGGGGTGGATTGGCTGGTCTGCACGACCGCCGATCCCCTGGCGGACTTGCTGGTGAACTACATTCTGCGACGGGCGGAGATGTACTGAGTGTTCAACCTGGTGAACATGGGAATGCTGGCGGGATTGGCGGCCTTGACCGTGCCCATCGCCGTCCACCTGCTGCGCAGCCGCCGGTTCCGCCGGGTGGACTTGGGTTCCCTCCGCTTTCTCCGCCAGGCCATCCAGGAAACCGCCCGCTGGCAACGCTTACGCGAGAAACTGCTGCTCCTCGCCCGCTTGCTGGCCGTGGCCTTGTTGACGCTGCTTTTCGCCCGGCCCTATTTCCCCCAGCGGACCGCTGCCGCCGATGCGGCGGTGGATACGGTGGTTCTGCTTGACCGTTCCGGTAGCACGCGCGGGCAGAGTCTGGGCAGCAGCGCCGCCAAACGGCTTGCGCAGGAGGCGCGCAGTCTGGTTGCCGCCTTGCCCGACTCCGCCAGCATGACTCTGGCCGAGTTTTCCGACACGGTCCGTTCCACCGAGGAATTCGGGGACGAGGTCCCCGGCGGAGCCACCGACTATGCCGGAGCCCTGCGCTGGGCCGCCGACCGCCTGCGGCTTTCCCCGGCTCCCCACAAGGAGATTATGCTGGTGACTGACCTCCAGGCCAGCGGTCTACCGGAGGCCCCCATCGCCGACTGGCCGGCCGAGATCCCGGTGCGCGTCGTGGCCCTGCCGTTGCCCGGCAAACACAACCTGGCGATCCGGCAGGTGCGCTGCCGTACCCCCTACGCCGAGGAGAAGGTGGTGGTCGATGTCTGGCTCGAACGCTCGGGCGACTGCCCGCGGGGCGACACCACGGTCACCCTCCAATTGGCGGGAGGCGAGACCCTGCGCCAGACCGTGCCCTGGGAACGGGAACAAGTGGAGTTCGAGTGGCCGTTGGGCAAGGAACGCCTGCTGCGCGGCGAGGTGCGCGTGGCCGGCGACGACGCCTGGCCGGAGGACGACGCCCGCGCCTTCGCCTTCCTCGTCCACGCGCCCTACCGGGTCGTGCTGGTGGACGGCGAGCCGGGCAAGACGCCCTACGAGAGCGAGACCTACTTCCTCGACATGGCCCTGGCCGCTGCCGCCGACCGGCTGGCGGGCAGTCCCTTTGCGCCCGAAGTGCGGACGAGCCTGGGTTCCCTGCGCGACGTGCGGGCCGTGGCGCTCTGCAACGTCCGTTCCCTGGCTGGCGACGAGACCGAGCGCCTGAAAGCCTTCGTGGAAGGCGGCGGCGGTCTGGTCTACTTCCTCGGCGACCGTTGCGAGCCCTGGCACTACCAGCGGCTGCGCGATGCGAAGCTCTTCCCGGCCACACTGAAGACCGGTTCCCTGCCGGTCCCTCGGCTGGTGGCGAACTGGGATGCCACCCATCCGGCCTTGGCCGCCTTCGCGCAACGGGACCGGGGCGGCGACCTGTCCCGTATCGTCTTCCGCCAGGCTCTCGGCCTGGTCCCCACCGAGGGGACTTCGGTACTTGCCAAGCTCGACGACGGGAGCCCTGCCATTCTGGCCGCCGCATCGGGGCAGGGGCGGATTGTCGTGGTCGGCAATCCGGCGGACCGGGAATGGACCGATTGGCCGACCGAACGCATCTTTCTCCCGGTGGCCCACGAACTGTTCAACTGGACTGTCCGCCGGGGCGACGAGGACAAGCCCGTCCAGACCCGAGTCCAAGGCATGGCGGAAGCCGCGTCGCTCGGAATTCACGAAGGAACGCTGCTCACGGTGGTGGTTCCGGCTAGCCGCGAGAGTCGTATCGCCACCGTGCCCGAGGCCCAGTTCCGCGAACGCCTGGGCATCGGCCCGCCGCCTGCCGAATCCGCCTTCGACGACCGCGAACTACCCGCCAAGCGGGAGCGTCGCGGCGAATTCTGGCCCTGGCTCGCCCTCGGGCTGCTGGCCTTGCTGATTGCTGAAAACGTCCTTGCCGAACGCACGGCGGGGTAGAAGGAGAGACGGATGCGCTATGTGCTGTGGGCTGCGAGTCTTGCCATGCTGACGGGTTGTGTCGGTCCACAGGTGCTGCCCGTGGCCCAGTGGCCGTTGGACGATGCCCAGGGCACTGCTGTCCTGGCGGATGTTTCCGGCCATGACCGGGGGGCCACTCTGGTCGGGATCGAGGCGTCGGGCAAACCGGGGCTCGTTTTCTCGGGGCGCGTGAAGACGGAGGCCTCCTTCGCCTCGCCGGAGCTGACGACGCTGACCCTGGCGGCCTGGATCAAGGTCGCTGGTATGGGGGGTGGCGACAAGCCCTACCCGCGGGTGATGGAGTTGCCGGGCTGGTTCCTCCATGTGAGCCGCCAGGAGATGGGGCGGCTGGGCCTGACCTTCCAGGCCGGGGGCGGACATTGG
>QKCY01000081.1 GCA_003245525.1 Victivallales bacterium
GCCAGGGCAGGGAGGGGCGATTCCTCCGTGGCGGTGCCGCCGCCTGCGTCCGGGGTCATCATGCTCGGCTTGGCCTGGATCTGTAGCTCGGCATCAAGGGTAAAGGCCCCCTTGGTGACCACCCGGTCGCCGACGGCCAGGCCGCGCTTGACCAAGTAGTAGTCGCCCGCCCGTGGCCCCAGCACGATTTCGCGGCCTTCGTAGGTGGGTTTCTCCTGATCGGGGACCTCCACATAGACGATGGCGCGCTTGCCAGTCAGCAGAACCGCCGTGGCCGGAACCACCAGGGGCTTGTCATCCGCTTCGGGTTCGGGGCCGACATAGCCGAGACTCTCCGCCCGCACCAGTGGCATGCCGCAGACGTCGCAGGCACCCGGATCTTCCTTGACGACTTCCGGGTGCATGGGGCAAATCCACTTGCCGGCCAAGGAGGCGTCCATGACCCGCCCGGCGGTGGCCACTTGGGCCTTGGCCAGGGCGCGGACGAACATGCCCGGTTTGAGCCGGCCGTCCTGGTTGGCCACATTCACCCGCACCTTGACTGTACGGGTCGCCTGGTCGAGGACCGGCTGGATGAAGGAGATGGTGCCGGTGAACTCCTCGCCGGGATAGGCCTCGGCGGTGAACTCCACCTGCTGCCCGTAGCGCAGCCACCCGAGATCGGACTCGTAGGCGTCCAGGTACACCCAGACCCGGGATAGGTCGGCGATCGTGTAGATCTGGGTTCCGGTGTTGACGTACATGCCCTGTTGCGCGTTCTTGTGGACCACGATGCCCCCAGTCGGCGCATAGATGGTGATATGGTCCTCGGCCTTGCCCCGCGCCTCGATGGCCTGGACCTGCTCGGGGGTAAGCCCCCACAGGCGCAGCTTCTCGCGGGCGGCATCCACCGTGGCCTTCGCGGTCTCCAGGACGATGCCCATGTTGCTGTTGCTGAGGTCCTTGACGGTCTTCACGGCCTGGAGCAGTTCCTCCTGGGCGGTAAGCAGATCGGGGCTGTAGAGGGAAACCATGTGGTCGCCCTGCTTCACCGGCACGCCCGTATAGTCCACGAACAGCCGGTCCAGCCGTCCCGGTACCCAGGCGGTGATGTAGGAGATGCGGGTCTCGTCGTAGTCCACCTTGCCGACCATGCGGACGGTCGCCGTCACGAACCGCTGTTCGACCGGGCTCGTCTCGACGCCCAGCAACTTGGCGGCATCCTCGCTGATGGACACTTCGCGCAGACCGCCGCCCACCTCCAACGGAATGAGGTCCATGCCGCAGATCGGGCATTTCCCCGGATGAGGCAGATGGATCTGCGGGTGCATGGAGCAGGTCCATACCTGGGCCGCCTCGGCGGCGGGGGCCGGGGAAACCGTTGCCGTTTCCGTGGTGGCGGCAGAGGGCGAGGGCGTGTGCCACGCCCGCAGATAGTACCCGGCGGCAAACGCCACCAGAATCAGGGCTAGGATGGTTGCGGCGTGCTTGGCGATCTTGGTTCCGCGCATGGGTAGCTCCTATTCCTGGGGGGCGGTGTGGAGCGCGCCAGCACCGGTCAACATCTGGAGTTCGGCGAAACGCTTGCCTTGGTCGGCGGTGGCCTTGGCCACTTCCAGCCGGAACTCAAGGAGGATACGCTGGGCGTCGATCACGGAGAGGAAATCGGCCTTGCCTGTCTGGAAGGCCTGTTGCGCCACCTCGAAGGACTGCTTGGCCTTGGGCAGGAGCGTGTCCCGGTAGAGCTTCACTCTGCGGGCCGCGTCCTCGTAGTAGTAGAGGGCGAGGGCGGCATCGGCCTGAAGGTCGTTGCCCTTCTCCTCGCGCTGTTCCCGGAGGGCGCTTTCCCGGAAGAGCGCCTCGCGCTGGGCTGCCTGGTATTTGCCCCGCCAAATGGGGAGGTTGATGGCGACCGTGGCCATGACCGGGTCCTTGCCGCTCCCGTCGGTATTGGGCATCCGGGCGCCGCCGGTGTCGATCATGGTCACGCCCACGGTAAGGTCGGGGTACCCGTCCCGGCGGGCGAGTTCCGCCGCGATCTCCTCCTTCTCGGCCAGAGTGCCGAGCCGGGCCAGTTCCGGGTTGCCTCCCCGGACATCGGCCCGGACCGTCTGGGGGTCGAGCACTGGCAAGTCGGGGGCGGGAGCGGTTGGCCAGGGGAGCACCTCGGCGGATTCCCGGTTCAGAGCCGCGTTGAGCTTGGCGGAGAGGGCGGGCCGCAAGCCGTCGAGGGAACGCAGCCGGTCCTCCAGTTTGCCCAGTTCCACCTGGGCCTGCATTAGGGCAGTGAGGGCTTGGCCGGTGCGGTACCGTTCGCGGGCCACCGCCTCCAGGCTCTTCAGCAGTTCGAAGTTCTCCTGGGTCACCTCGCGGGCCTGCTTCAGGTAGCAGTAGTCCTGATAGAGCAGGCTGACCTTGTAGAGGAGCTGGAGCCGCTGGTTCTGGAGGTCGAGCCAGGCCGCCTCGGCCGCCTTGGCCGCCGCATCGCCGCGCAGCTTGAGCTTGCCGAACCAGGGGAACATCTGCGAGAGCGAGAAACTCTGCCGCTGCGGCCCCACCCGGGTTTCCACTTCCTGGATGTAGTAAGTGTAGGAGAACCGGGGATCGGACAGGGAGCGGGCCTGGGGAATCATCTCCATGGCGGCCAGCCAGCGGTCGTGGGCGGCGCGAAGCGCGGGGCTGTTGAGCGAGGCATAGAGCAGATAATCCTGAAGCGGACTACCCTCGCGCAACTCGGGAAGGGAGGCGCGGGTTCCGGATTGCTCCGGAAAGGTGCCGTCGGGAGGCCCCGCCAGCACGGGATAGGATAGGACAGCAAGCGCTGCCACCAGCTTCGCCAGATGGTTCATCGATTCCGTCTCCCGTGAACTGTTGCGACCTTTGCAGGCAAGAGGTTCCGCCGAGTCTTCGGTCAAGAAGGTACTCGCATTGTCAAGAAAGACACTTAGCTACTGGAAAAGTGCCCAACCTGCCGTGCCATCTACCGACGATTCATCCCCGGCACATTCCTGGCCGCATGCCGTAGCTGGCACGGAACGCGCGATCCAGGTGGGAGAGATCGGCAAAGCCGCAGGTGGTGGCGATCTCGCGGAGGCGGAGGTCGGTCTGTTCGGCCAGACGGCGCGCGTGGCGCAGGCGGGCTTGCCGAATCTCGGTTCCAGGCGAGTGCCCGACGCATTCGGCGAAACGCCGGGCCAGGGTTCGCCGGGAGACGGGGAAGACCCGCAGCAGGTCGTCCACCCGCAACCCTTCGCAGGCGTGGTCACGGATATAGGCGACCACCCGGTTCACCAGGTCGTTCTCGAAGCCCAGTACTTCCGTCGACTGGCGCTCGACGACGCCGGTGGGCTGGACGCAGACGTCGCGCGCCCCGGTTCCGCCGCCCAGCATGTCCTCCAGCATGGCCGCCCCCCGGAGCGCCACTTCCGGAACGGCGCAGTCGATGCTGGAGATGGGGACCGGACTGAGCCGGCAGAGCAGCTCATGGTTGCCGACTCCGAGTACCGCCAAATCTTCGGGGACCCGGCGTCCTTCCTGGCGACAGAGGTCCACCAGCCGGTTGGCAAGCGCATCGTGGGCCGCCATGATGGCGCAGCCCCGGCCCAGCGTGCCCAGCCATTCGCGCAGGCGCTGGTCCCCGTCCGAAGGCAGAGACCAGGCAGTGACCGTGTCGAACGGGATGTCGATCATCTCGCAGGCCTGATCGGCCTCGGCGAGTCGTTCCCGGAAGCCGGCAAGGCGTTCGCCGCTCCAGAAGGTCCCCACCCCGCAGAACGCGAACCGCCGGAAGCCCTTCGCGAGGTAGGCCTCCGCTCCAGCGCGGCCAATGCCCCGATCATCCACCGTCACCGTCGGGTGCGGCGTGGGCTTGGTGGGCAACAGGTGGACCCAGGGAATCCCCGCCGCCTTGAGGGTCCGGGCGACGGGTTTGTCCTCGATCAGCACCAAGGCACCATCCACGCCCTGCTGGGACAACCAGGCCTTGGTGTAGCGCACGTCGGCTCCCCGCAGAGCAAAACGCCATTGGGGATGGCTCTCGCCAAAACGGAGAAGACCCTCGACCAGGCGTAGCTCCAGAAGAGGAGCGCCGCCGATGAAGACCTCGACGTTGACGAGGCCACTGCCTGGTTTGCCGATTCGTTCGATCATCCCGGACCTTGTTCTCTGGGCAGGAAGCGTAGCGTAACCTGCGCATTTCCCGCATATCTGGCATTCCGTCGGAGTCTCGCCTTCAGGCAGAAGCCAGAGCGAAGCTTGAGCGAGAGCGGGACGCACCGGACGTGCGGGGGCGATGGCGGCGGTCTCCCTCCGGCGCTGAAGCACTGGAGAGGGCTGTCGCGTGAACGCGGGACCCCGACAAGGACGGCTAGCCCATCTTGGTTGCGGCTAGCGGCTGCTCTATACCATGGTGCCTACCCGTGCGGGATTCCGTTTGCGCAATCTAGCCGGGTGGCCGATTTGTTCAATTGCTATTGCCTATTTTGGCCATCCCGTCCAGTTGTTCGGATTGGGGCGCTAGGTATTGTGTAGCAACGAGAAAGACGGCGGTGGGAGAACTCCCGGAGCAACCCATGGCAGAAACCACGAGCCTGCGGCCCATTGGCCATCTGTGTTCCCGTCCGAGCCGTGATATCGCCTCCTCGAAGGTCGGCATCGGTTTCGAATGCCTGGACCGCAAGATGTGGGACGACACGGACGAGGTGTACCGCCTGACCGGCGAGCTGGGGGTGAAGCACGCCCGCGTGCAGACCGGTTGGAGCCGGTGCGAAGAGGTGCCGGGAGTCTTCGACTTTGCCTGGCTGGACCGCATCGTCGACCAGCTTCTCGCCCAGGGCATCCAGCCGTGGCTCAACGTGGGTTACGGCAACATCCATCACACGGGTACGGAGCATCCCGACGCCGTGGGCTGGGCCCCGATCCGGTCCGATGAATCCAAGGCGGCCTGGTGCCGTTACGTGGCGGCCCTCGTCCAGCACTTCCGCAACCGCATCACCCACTACGAGATCTGGAACGAGCCGGACATCAACTGCTTCTGGGTCGGCGACTCCAATCCCCACGAGTACATGGAGCTACTGAAGCTCACCGTGCCGGTGGTCCGGGAGAACCAGCCTTCCGCCAAAATCATCGGCTGCGCCATTGCCCGCGGGCTGAGCAACGGCGGGGCGGCCTTCCTGGAGGAATACATGAAGGATGGGCTGGTGGAACTGATCGACGTGTACAGCTTCCACCGCTATCACATCCATCCCGAACTCAATCGCCCCTGCGATGTGGCCTCCCTGCGGGCCACCTTCAAGCAATACGGCGGGGAGCACATCGAGATCTGGCAGGCCGAATCCGGCTGCCCCTCGGTGCCCAGCCCGACCCAGGCCCTGGCCAACGTCCCGGTTAGCGAGGAAGTCCAGGCTCAGGTCCTCGCCCGCAGTCTCCTGACCGATCTCACCTATGGTTTCGACTACACCTGCTACTTCCACCTGTCCGACTTCAAGTTCTACTACCGGAACGGGTTCTGCGAGGTGCCGAACTTCTTCGGCTTGCTCACCTTCGACGATCCGCCCCGCTGCAAGCTCTCCTACTCGGTCATGCAGAACCTGTGCGCCCTGTTCGACGCGGATACCACGCTCGACCCGCGCGGCCTGGTGGAGCTGGGCTTCGCCGGGATGAACGCCTCGGACCAGAAGTACGCCTTCCAGGAGACGATTATCGCCGCCAAGACCGGGGTCTTCCGGCGTCAGGGCAAGCCCTTGGCCGCCTGGTGGTACCCAGGTGATCTGCTGCCCCAGGTGGCAGGCAAGGCCCCGCGTGCCGACCAGAGCATCAACCTGTATGTTTGGGTTCCCGAGGGCACCATCGATACACCGGTCGTGATCGATCCCATGACCGGAGAGGTGTTCGAGGTGAGCTTCCGCCACGCAGGCTTTGCCAAGGGGGTTGGCACGCAGCAGCTCGTTCTGGAGAACGTGCCCCTCAAGACCACGCCGCTCTTCGTCACCGATCGTTCCGTCATCGCTATGCAGTGAGGGTTCCATGCGCATCACTGGCGTCAAACCTCTTGTTTGTCATTGTTACCGCACCAACTGGGTCTTCGTGAAGGTCACCACCGACGCGGGCATCCACGGCTGGGGCGAGGCCACCTTGGAATACCGCGAACCAGCTCTGGCCGAGGCGATCCAGGGCATGGAGCGGCGGCTGCTCGGGCGCGATCCCCACGAGATCGAGGCCATCTGGCACGAGTGCTACCGGGACACCTATTTCCGGGGCGGCCCCATCGGCATGTCCGCCCTGTCAGGCGTGGAGATGGCTCTCTGGGACATCAAGGGCAAGGCCCTGGGCGTGCCGGTGTACCAGCTCCTCGGTGGCAAGGTGCGCGACCGGGTTCCCTGCTACGCCAATGGCTGGTTCTCGCCCGCCAAAACCCCCGACGAGTTCGCCGAAAAGGCCAAGGCGGCCGTGGCGCGCGGGTTCTCGGGCCTCAAGTGGGACCCCTTCGGCAAGGCCTATCTGAACATCGGCAAGGCCGAGTTGCGCCAGGCCCTGCGCTGCATCGAGGCGGTGGTCGAGGCCGTGGGCGACCAGGTGGAGATCCTGGTGGAGGCCCATGGCCGTTTCAATGTGGCCACGGCCGTGCGCATTGGTCGTGCCCTGGAGGACTACGACATCACCTGGTACGAGGAACCGGTGCCGCCGGACAATCTGGAGGCCCTGGCCGAAGTGAAGCAGCGGGTACGGGTGCCCGTCGCGGCTGGCGAGCGGGTCTACAGCCGCTGGGACTACCAGCGGTTCTTCGAGCTTCGCTGTGCCGACTTCGTGCAGCCCGATCCCAGCCATGTGGGCGGGATCAACGAGGTGAAGAAGATCGCCGCCCAGGCTGAAGCCAACCACATTGCCGTCTGTCCCCACAATCCCAGTGGCCCGGTGGCCAATGCGGTCAGTCTCCAGCTCGCGGCTTGCATCCCCAACTTCCATCTGCTGGAAACCATGGCTCTGGACGTGCCCTGGCGGGCCGAGATTTGCGACGAGAGCATCGTCTTCGCCGACGGCCTGATGGGGATTCCGGACCGTCCCGGTCTCGGTATCGAACTGAACGAGGAAGCCATCGCCCAGCATCCCTACGATCCGCGCGATCTGCGGCACTACCGGGGCGATCTGACCGACATCCGCCCCGTGAATGCGGTGGCCTGGTACAAGGAGAAGTAGCGTGTTCAAGGACAAAGTCGTTCTGGTGACGGGGGCCGGGCGCAATACCGGTCGGGCCATCGCGGAGGCGTTCGCCGCTCAGGGGGCCATCGTGGCCCTGAACAGCCGCAAGGCGGAGGATGTGGCCCGCGAGGCGGCTCGCCTGCGGGAGACCTACGGTTGCACCGTGGTCGAGGTCCCGGCCGACGTGGCCAAGGCGGAGGAGGTGGACACCATGTTCGCCACCATCCAGCAGGAATGCGGGCGGCTCGATGTCTTGGTCAACAACGCCATTCTGCAAGGGGTGGGCTACTCCCTGGTGGACACCCCGCACGAGCTGCTCCACTCCGTCTTCGGGGTGAATGTCTTCGGGGCCTATTACTGCGCCCAAGGCGCGGCCCGGATGATGCTGGCCCAGGGCAAGGGGGCCATCGTCAACATCGGCTCGAACACGGCGGAACGGGCCATCCGCAACCGTACCGCCTACGTGGCCAGCAAGGGGGCCATCGATGCCCTAACCCGCGCCATGGCCGTGGAACTGGGCCCCCAGGGCATCCGCGTCAACTGCGTGGTAGCCGGCTACATCAACACCGACCGCTGGGACGTGCTTGACCCCAAGATCGCCGCCCGCCGCCGGGCCAACATCCCGCTGGGCCAGGAAGCCGGGGGCCAGGACATCGCCGATGTGGTGCTGTTCATGGCCTCGGACAATGCGTCGAAGATCAATGGTGCCCGCCTGATGGTCGATGGTGGCTGCACCATCCAGTTGTTCCCGACCGATTGCGACGGCTGAAAGGGCTCGGTTTGTGCAACGTCTGCTTTCTCTGCTGGTGCTTGGTTTCGTCGTGTCCGCTGCTGCGGGAACGGTCCACTACTGGAGCTTCGCGGACGATACGCTCGTTCCCGGCGGCACCTTCGGGGTGTTCGAGCAGGGGGATAAGCCTACCTACTCGGACGAGGTGAACAGTGCCCAGGTCTGGGACGGCGGCACCTATTCTCTGGTCCAGGAGAAGAATGCGCGTTCGGTCTACTTCGGCCCCAGTCCGGTCACGAATCTGGCTCCGGCTGGCGGCGAGATCCTGTTTCCCGGCGATGCGCCGGGTCTCTGCCAGCCCACCTTGACCGTCGAGTGCTTTTTTCGGGTGGAGCAGCAGGCCAAGCGGTTTGCGCTGCTCGCCAGCAAGCGCCGGGCCGATGGCTCCACCTGGAGCCTGGCGATCAGCCCGGACGGGGTGGTGACGGCGCGGTTCGACACCCAGCAGGGCGATTCGCGCATCGGCTTCAACCGCACGGTGTCGAGCGGGGTGAAGGTGGACGATGGCGCGTGGCACCATGTGGCGCTTTCCTTCGACCAGGCAACTCTGGAAGCCGCCCTGTACGTGGACTATATCCTGGCCAAGAAGGCCACCACGAACGGTCCGTTGGTCTACGACACGGCGGGACTCACCATCGGGCGCGGGCTGAACGGTTGGATCGATGAGATTCGCCTTTCCGACACGGTCCTCCACCCGGAGCAGTTCCTGCGCGCCACGCAGTTTTTCAGCGATGCTCGTGCCCAGAACAAGAAACGCCTGGGGGTGATGCTCGATCTGACTCCCACGCGGGTGCAGACCTCGGTCTCCCTCGACTGGGAGAAGGTGGGAACGCTGAAGCCGAAGTCGGTGGAGGAGATCCCCGGCGACTGCTGGTCCCTCGGTTGCGAGACCCTGGATCGCGATCTGGCCGACTGGGACGCCTACAAGGGCTATCTCAAGCCCCTCGGTATCCGGCGTATTCGCCTGCAAGGGGGCTGGGCCAAGACCGAGAAGACAAAGGGCGTCTATGACTTCGCGTGGTTGGACCACATCGTGGACAGCGCCCACGAATTGGGGCTGACCGTTTGCCTGGAGACTTCCTACGGCAACCACCTCTACGAGCCGCGGGCCGGACTCGGTCCCGGCGGGACCTTGCCAGCGGGCGAGGAGGTGCTGGCGGCCTGGGATGCTTGGGTGGAGGCGATGGTCCGCCACTACGCGCCCAAGGGCGTCCACGAGTGGATGATGTACAACGAGCCCAATCTGCGCCGCGAAAACACGATGGACAAGATCGTCGCCTTCAACGCCCGCACCGCCGATGTCATCAAGCGGGTCGATCCCGACGCCAAGATCGCGGGACTGGTCGCGGCCGGGCTCAGTCTGAGCCTGATCGAGAACTGGCTCAAGGGCTTGCAGGAGTTGGGCAAACTGGACGAGTTCACCTGGGTGATCTATCACGGCTATGGCGCCAATCCCGACTCCCTGGCCACGGGCATGGACAAGGCCAAGGAGCTGGTCCGGCAGTACTCCCCCACGCTCAAGCTCTGGCAGGGGGAGGCGGGCTGCGCGTCGGAGGAGGTGCAGTACGCCCTCTCCGGCATCGATTGGACCGAGCTGTCCCACGCCAAGTGGAACGCCCGCCGGATGCTCTGCGACTTCGCCCACGGCATCGATTCCAGCGTGTTCACCATCTCGGACATCAGCTACCACAAGGACTTCATCTCCCGCTACGGCCTGCTCAAGACCGCACCGGACAACTCCATCATCAAGGTCAAGACCGCCTACTATGTGGCGAACAACGTGGTGTCCGTCTTCAATGGTTCCGTCACGGTTAACCCCGATGCCAAGGTGGAGGTTACGCCCGCCGACGGCATGGCGTTGTATACCTTCCGGGATACGAAGACCGGGACGGACCTCATCGCGCTCTGGGACAGCAGTGCCCTGCCGGTGGACCGCTGCGACTTGGCGACCGTCGGGGTGAAGGTGGAGAACCTGGCTATGAAAGACCCGGTCTGGTGCGATCTCCTGACCGGGCGCATCTACCGGATTCCCGCCGCCAACATCGTGAAGAGCGACACGGCTACCACCTTCCAGGATATCCCGGTCTTCGATAGCCCGGTCGTTCTGGCGGACCTCTCTGTTCTGAGCTACGTGGAGGCGCGCAAGTCGAAGACCAAAGCCGCCGCCAAGCAGCCGCCCAAAGCCAAGGCCAGTGCGGCGTTCCCGCTGGAATCCTATCGCCTTTTCGGCAGCCAGAAGCCCGCTCCGGCGGTGATCGTCTGCTGTTCCGGCCGGATCGAGGCGCCCTGGGCCAAGCAACTTGCCGAGCAACTCCAGGCCAACGGGATACATGCCTTCGTCTTGTCCGACCGCACCAAGACCGCCGCCGAAGCCGTCGCCCATGTCCGTTCCCAGGCGACCGAGTGGCAGGTGAATCCCAAGCAGATCGGCCTCGCCAGCGACACCGCCGAGCTGGACTACCCGAAAGTCGGGGCCGACTTCGCCATCTGGTTCCAGGATCAGGTGGCCGCAGAGCCCGAGGACAAGAACCTGTACCGCACAGCCAGACTTGGTCCCGGGGTCGAGGCGGGGAGCAAGTGGTTGGTTGACTTGCTCCGCTGGCTGGAGCCGCGGAAGACCAGCGTGTTCTAGGGTAAGAACAGAGGCCCCCGTCCCTTGGGCGGGGCCTACGGGTTGGCTAGGCCAATCCCGAATGGGTTGGGTATCCGCTTGTACCTTGCCCGGTCTGTTTGCTCTCTTCCGGAAGTCCTGTATGCATGCCGACCGGGAAGTGGGAGCCGCCTCCGCGCGGCGATGGAGCGCTTTGCCTCCGGTTCCCGCCGCCGCCCGGCCGGAGCGGATCGCCGCCTGGAAGCGGCTCCCACACTTGCCAGGGAATACGGCAAACGGCAGGGAAGCCTGCCCTCCTTGGAGGGCGAACCAATGCCCCGTCCTCCGGGCGGGGTTCTTTACCCGCAAACGGGTGACCGGCCAGCCGTTCTGCGACTTTAATTCATAGTAGAGAGGTTGGTTTTCACGATTCATTCACAGCCCTGATGGATCATCCCAGGGCAGGGGTGGCTATGGTGAAGATGGATAGCACGATACCACTCCGAACATGGGATGTTCCACCGGGATATGAAGCGCAAGACTTGGCTCGCAGCAGTTCTGTCGCTCATCGGTCTGGGTTGTGCCTTGCTGGCCTTTCGGGCCGATGACGGCAGGGATGGCCTTTTTGTCTACTGTGGTGCTGGGATTCGTCCGGCAATGGAGGACCTGCGGGCGGACTTCACGGCGCAGACCGGGATTCCGGTCCAGGTCGCCTACGCGGGGTCGGGTTGTCTGCTCTCCATGCTCACCTTCGCCCGCAGCGGCGATCTCTATATGCCGGGCGAGCAGGAGTACGCCGACCAGGCACGGCAGAGCGGATTCCTGGATGCAGCCCCGCCCGCAGCCTATTTCGTGGCGGTGGTGATGGTGCCGAAGGGCAATCCGAAGAACATCCACAGTCTGGCGGATTTGGCCCGGAGCGATGTGCGGGTTGGCATCGGCAATCCCGATAGTGTCGCCTGCGGACTGGTGGCCCGGAAGGTGTTGGAGAAGGCGGGACTGTGGGACCAGGTCTATGCGAATGTCACCGCTCAGGGGGCATGCACGGCCACGGCCATGGAATTGAGCAACGCGCTTGTGCTCCACGCGCTCGATGCGGTGATCAACTGGGATGCCATGGCGTATCCCGTGCGCGACCAGGTGGATATCCTGGCGATCCCGCAGGAGCAGAACGTCGAGGTGGCGATCCCCTTGGGGGTTCTGACCTGGAGCAAGAAGCAGGAGGAGGCCGCGCGTTTTGTCCAGTTCGCCCAGTCGGCGGCAGGGAAGGCGCATTTTGCCGAGCACGGCTACCACACGGACCGGGAACCCTACCGCCTTGCGTATTACGGCGACCATCTTCTCGACTAGCGGAGCTCTGCTGCTCTGCCTGTTGCTTGCCGCCTGCCGCCCGGCCAGGGACACGGTACTCGTCTACTGCACGCCGGATGCTGTTCCCTACGCGAAGCTGCTGCAACAGGCGAGTGATTGGCCCATCACCCTGGCCCCATTGGCTCCTCCTGATCTCCTGGCAGCCCTGGAGGGCACCAAGGCAGGGGATTTCGTCCTCTCGATTGGCGGTGGACTGGAGCGGGAATTGCAGAGCCGCAAACTGGTCCGGTTGCCTCCGGTGGATCAGCCCTTGGGCGTGTGCGTCGTCAGCACCAAGCCGTTGGCTTTGGCGGACCTAGCCGAACCGGGCATGCGGGTGGGGAGTGGCAAGCCGGACAGTCCCTTGGACCGGGCTGGCTTCCAGGGTCTACCGCAGGAACTCCGGCCAAGCGTGGTCGCGAATGTGCGCTACCGCAGTGCCCGTGCCGACGAGCTGGTGCGGCTGGTGCGGCTAGGCACGCTCGACGCTGCTCTCGTCTGGGACTATCCGGTGTCCGCCACCGATCTGGCGGTACTTCCTTTGGCTCGGGAAACCGCTTCTGCCCCCGTGCGTCTGGTCGCGCTGTCCTGCTCGCGTCTCTCGACTGCCGAGGTCAAGGCGATCCTGGGTTGGTGGGGTGAAACCACCTTGACCGCCAAGCCGGGGGGAGCGCAATGAGTACCCGGCCCCGTTCCTTGCCAGCGGCAGACCGTATGTTCCGGACCGTGTTCGGCGGCACGCTGGGTCTGGCGGTGCTGGTGATCGTGGGGATTCTCGGCGGCATGGCGGCCTATGTGGACTGGCCCCGCTATGTGCGGTGGGCCGTCACGACTCCCGATGGCCATGCCTTTTTGGCGCAGGTCTGGTGGTCGGTGCGCCTGAGCTTTGTCACCTCCATTGCCGCCACCTTCCTGGCCCTGGTCGTGGCCATTCCTGCCGCCTATGCCCTGTCGCGCTTCCGCTATCCCTTTCCCCTGGTGGTAGACACCATTCTCGACCTGCCGATTGTGTTGCCGCCGCTGGTTGCCGGGGTGGCGTTGCTCACCGTCATGCGCTACTGGCTGGGTCCCCTGTTCGATTCCCTGGGCATCCAGATCCACTACACGGCCCGGGGGATTGTCATCGCGCAGTTGTTCATCGCTGCTCCCTTCGCAGTGCGGGCGATCAAGGCGGCGTTCGACGATATCTCGCCTCGCTACGAGGAGGTATCGCGTACTCTGGGTTGCACGCCATTCCAGGCCTTCTACCACGTGGGACTACCTCTGGCTCGGCATGGAATCCTGGCCGGTACCATCATGACCTGGGCCCGCGCGGTCAGTGAGTTCGGCCCGATTCTGATCTTCTGCACCGCGTCGGAAAAGACGGCGGTGCTGCCCATCCGCGTGTTCCTCTTCAACTCGGCAGGCGACGTCGCGGGCGGGGTGGTGACGAGTGTCATCCTGATCTTGATGGCGGCGGCGGCGCTGCTTGGGTTCAAACTGTTGGGAGGCTCCCGGCTGAGCCTGTAGCCGGGGATATCACGATGCCAGGCATGGTCCATATCGAGCAACTGGGAGTCGCGGTCGGGGAATTCCGGCTGCGCGACCTCACGCTCGATACTGCCGAACACGAGTACTTCGTGGTGCTGGGGCCCACCGGCGCGGGCAAGACCGTTCTGCTGGAATGCATCGCCGGGCTGATCCGCCCCGACCGGGGCCGCGTTCTCCTGGGCGGGAAGGATGTGACCGACCTGCCACCGGAACAGCGCCGGGTAGGCTATCTGCCCCAGGACTACGCCCTCTTTCCTCATCTGACCGTCCGCGAGAACCTGGGCTTCGGACTGATGGTCCAGAAACGGCAGAGCGAGATCCCCGCCAAGTTGGAGCATTATGCATCGCTTCTGGGTATTGGCCATCTCCTCGACCGGCTGCCCGACCGGCTTAGTGGCGGGGAGAAGCAGCGAGTCGCTCTAGGCCGGGCTCTGGCGGTCGATCCTGGCATCATGCTGTTGGACGAACCCCTGTCGGCGCTCGATGTGGCCACACGGGAACGGATCGGGGACGAGTTGCGGCGGATTCACGACCGCACTGGCATTACGACGATCCATATCTCGCACAACTTCGCCGAAACCCTGCGGCTGGCCGACCGGGTGGCGCTGGTGCGGGATGGGCAGTTGGTCCAGGTGGGCACGCCGGAGGAGATCATGCGCCAGCCCCAAAGCCGTTTCGCCGCGGAGTTCGTGCGCAGCGAGAACATCCTGGCGGGAGTCGCGGCAGGGACCCGAATCCGGGTGGGCGAGACGGTTCTGACGAGCACGGCATCCGCAACTGGTCCGGTCTGCGTCACCATCCGCCCGGACGACGTGGAGGCGCTGACGACCGCTGCGGCAGATGCCTTCCGAGCGACGGTTGTTGGGATCGAGGCGCGGGGCGACGGCTACGCGCTGCATACGCAGGGAGTATTGCCCTTGACGGCATTCGTGAGCCGGTCGGAGTACCGGCGACAGCAGTTTGAACCGGGGTGTTCGGTATGGCTCCGCCTGCCGTTGGCGGCGGTGAATGTCTTTGCCGCCGGCGGCGACGAGCCAGCAAACCATCCAAACGGAGACCAGGCAGCATGAAGATCAACGTGGATTACGTGGCGCAGTTCAAGGACGCGGCAGGCTGCGCGGGCGAGACCTTCAATCTGACGGACGGGGCGGGCATCCAAGAGGTGGTGCGGGCCGTGGCCACAGCCCATGCGGGTCGGTTGGCCGAACTGCTGCTCGATGCCGCCGGGGTGCTGCGGTCGAGCGCCTTGCTCTTTGTTGGCGACGACCAGGTGGAATGGGACGAAGCCTGTTCCCTGCGCGACGGCGCCACCGTCACCCTCATGGCCCCGCTGGCCGGTGGTTGATCTCTCCATACCCAACAGGAAAGGCAAGGCAGCTATGGCACAGCGTGTGGCACTGACAGCGGCGGACCGGGCCCGCTACGAATGGCAGATGTGGACTCCCGAGTTCGGCGATGCGGGACAGGAGACCCTGAAAGGCTCCTCCGTGCTGGTCTCCCGGTGCGGGGGGCTAGGCGGCGTGGTAGCCTACGAACTGGCGGCCGCAGGCATTGGCCGGTTGGTCATCGCCCATGCGGGCAATGTGAAGCCCAGCGACCTCAACCGGCAGTTGCTGATGACCACGGACTGGCTCGGCAAGCCCCGCGTGGAATCGGCCTGTCGGCGGCTGAACGAACTCAATCCCGACATCACGGTAGTGGGCGAAGCGGCGAACATCACCGAGGAAAACGCGGCGCGGCTGGTGGGCGACGTGGATGTGGTGGTGAGTGCGGCTCCGTTGTTCTGCGAGCGTTTCCTGCTCAACCGCGAGGCGGTGCGGCAGGGCAAGATCATGGTGGATGCGGCCATGTACGACACCTTTGCCACGGTCACGACTGTGGTGCCGGGGCAGGGACCGTGTCTGTCTTGCCTGTATCCCGAGAACCCCCCGGCCTGGAAGCGGGAATTCCCGGTGTTCGGCGCTACCTCGGGCACGGCGGCCTGCATTGCCGCGATGGAGGCCATCAAGGCCATCGCCGGATTCGGGCGGCTGCTGGCGGGCGAGTTGCTGGTGTTCGACCTGGCGAACCTGAGTTTCCGCAAGATGAAGGTGAAACGCAATCCCGCCTGTCCGGTCTGCGGACATCTCCGGGGCTGACGACCCGAAAGGATCGATGATGACCGACGGCAAACGGCAGTTTCTCTGGTTGGGGTGTGGGTTGGTGGCACTCCTGGTGGTGGCGGGCGGTTGGCTCGCCGTGACCGGGCACGGCAAAGCCCCGGCGCGGTTGACGGTGTTTGCAGGCGCGGCCAGCCAACCGGCTACCAGCGAGGTGGCCCGGTTGTTCACCCAGCAGACCGGGATTTCCGTGGAATGCAGCTTTGGCGGTTCCGGCACTATGCTCAACCAGATCCGTATGGAGCACTTCGGCGATCTCTACATTCCCGGCTCCAACGACTACATGGACAAGGCCGCAGCCGACCAGTTGGTGGACCCGGCCACCCGCCAGGATATCTGCTGGTTGCTGCCTGTGATCTGTGTGGCGAAGGGCAACCCCAAGGGCATCATGGGGTTGGCCGACTTGGCCAAACCGGACATGCGAGTGACGATCGGCGATCCCAAGTCCGTTTGCCTGGGCAGCATCGCCAAGGCGGCCATGGAACAGGCGGGTGTGTATGCTGCCGTGGCTCCACGCATTGTGACCTATGCTGCCGATTGTCAGCAGATCGCCAGCCTGATCCGCCTCGGCGAGGTGGATGCGGCCATCGGTTACGACGTGTTCCAGCGGCAGACGCCGGACGACATGGATTGCGTACCCATCGCCGGCGCGCCGCGCGTGTCGGTACCGGTGGCCGTGGTGCCCTTCACCCAGCAACGGGAATTGGCGTTGCAGTTCGCGGCGTTCATTGCCGGCCCCGAAGGGAGGAAGGTTTTCGCCTGCCATGGCTACACCATCGCCGAACCCTAGTCGCCGCCGCTCCTGGCTCACCATTTGCGGCGTGAGCTGGACGGTCTGCTTTGTTCTGCTGCTCATCCTGCCGCTGCTGGCGCTCTACTGCCGCGCACCGTTGCGGATGCTGAAGTCGGCGGAGTGCTGCTGGTTGGTCCAGCAGGCATTGCTCTTGTCGCTCACGACCAGTCTGATCACTACGGCCCTGACCTTCGTGATCGGGACGCCGGTGGCCTATACCCTGGCCCGCGTGCCGTTCCGGGGACGGCGCTTGCTGGAGGCCCTGGTGGAATTGCCATTGACCCTCCCGCCGGTGGTGGCTGGCGTGGCGCTGTTGCTGGTCTTCGGGCGGCGGGGGCTGGTGGGACAGCATCTGGCGGCCATGGGTATCGAGCTGTCCTTCACCCAAGCGGCGGTAATCATGGCCCAGTTCATGGTGGCGTCGCCCTACTACATCCGGACTGCGGCGGGGGCCTTCGGCATGGTGCCGGAATCCCTCTTGCGTGCCTCCCGGACTCTGGGGGCAGGCCCCTTCCGCACCTTCCGCTGTGTGATCCTTCCTCTCTGCCGCAAGGGGTTGTTGGCGGGGTTGGCGATGACTTGGGCCCGCGCTATCGGGGAGTTCGGGGCGACCATCATGTTCGCTGGCAACTTCCCCGGTCGGACCCAGACCATGCCCTTGGCGATCCTCACCACCATGAACGAGAACCTCCACGCGGGCGTGGTCCTGGCGGTCGTGATGCTGACGGCGTGCCTGATTGTCTTTGTGGTGGCTCGGCGACTGCTGCAACCCACCATCGGTCCCCTGATGCGGGAATCCGGACGGGGAGGGGCATGACGATGGCGGCGATGACAGTTCAGGTGCAGTTGCTCTTGCCTTTGCGCCACTTCGATCTGGACGTGGATTTCACGGTGGCGGCGGGGGAGACCTTGGTCGTGGTGGGAGCCAGCGGAGCGGGGAAGACCTCGGTTCTGAACTGCATCGCGGGGCTGGAATCGCCTGCGTCCGGCCGGATTGCCCTGGGCGAGCGGGTGGTGTTCGATGCCGCCGCCGGGATCGATGTCCGGGCCGAGGATCGCCGTTTGGGTTACGTCTTTCAGGACTATGCTCTGTTTCCCCACCTGAGCGTCTTCGACAATGTCGCTTACGGCCTGCGCGCCCGACAGGAGCCGCATCCAAGCATCCGTCCCAAGGTTGAGGCCTTGCTGGAACGGCTGCACATCGCCAAACTCGGCGGGGCCTTGCCGGGCCAGCTCTCCGGGGGCGAACAGCAACGGGTGGCCCTGGCCCGCGCCTTGGTGCTGGAGCCGTCTCTCTTGCTCCTGGACGAGCCGGTGGGGGCGCTGGATTCCACCTCCCGGAAGCACGTCCGGCGGGAACTGCGCCAACTGCTGCGGCAGTTCGGCGTGACCGCCATTCTGGTGACCCACGACTACGAGGACGCCCTCGTTCTCGGGCACCGGGTGATGGTGGTGGAGCGGGGCCGGATCACCGACGCGGGCGTCCGCGACGAAC
>QKCY01000318.1 GCA_003245525.1 Victivallales bacterium
CGCTGGGAAGGCAGAACCGGCGATGGCCCCTACAAGGGCTCCCGCGACACCTGCATCGACCGCCTGGAATACGACGACCAAGGCCTCATTCGCCCCGTCGTGATGACCGGGAAGTAGCGCAAGGGCTCCCAAGGGAGCCACGAATCTCACGAATTCCACGAAGGCGCGCTACGTGCGGAAAGACACGTTCTCGGAGCCCTTCTCTTCTTCGTGCAGTTCGTTCTACTATCATTCCGAACCTGGTTCTGTTGGCGAGATTTGTCGTATAATATGCTGGTGTACAGCATGATGAACATTTCATTGATCGGACATTTCTCTTGGCTCCAAGGCATTCTTGCCTTCGCCCCGTAGGGGCAGAGGAACAGACCTGGGGCAACGCCCCAGGAAGACGTTCCTCCCGGTCTGGCAGGCTGAATGCCTGCGGCCGGTGCCGCCGGCCCGGGAAGCCGCAGGCCGCTGGCCTGCCCTTCGGGGGGGCACAACCCGGGGCGACGCTGCGCTTTGCCCCGGGCTTTGTTACCATGGCCCTTCAGGCCGAAAGAGGGTTCTGGTCGCGGCCAACGACCGCTCCGAGCCCTTCGTGTCACTATCTGCCGACTCCGCCAGGAAACCCTCGCGCAGGGGTACAGAGATAGAGATGGGGAGACTTTCCAGCCAGGCAGTTCCCGTTCCTGTATTTCCTCTGCGCTTCCGCGTCTCTGCGGGAGTAACTCCCTCCGGTTGCGGCCAACGGCTGTTCTAGGGGATTCGTGGCTACCTAGTTGCTACTCAGCCTGGAAGTGGATGGGCTGGAAGCAATTGGGGAGGTGGAAGTTGAGGGCGTCAACCGGAGCCCAGGTGAGCCAGTGGGGGTGGCTGGTCTCGTCGCCGCACTTGTAGAGGTTGGCCGTCCAGGTATGGCCGCTCAGGTTGCCGAGGGAGCCGCAGTAGGTCTCCAGAAGGGAAACGGGGAGGGCGAACTGGAGGGTCCACACCGTGGGCTCGGCGATCTCGGGATCGATCTCTGCGGGCAGGCTGTGGCAGATCTCAACCGCTTCCTGGGCTTCGGGACCGAGCATCTCGTAGTCGGCGAAGCCGGCTTCGCCGATGCGGGTCCAGTCGCGGATGTAGGAGCAGAGCAGGGTGCCGCCGCAGCTGAACTCGAAGTTGAAGTAGCCGAAGCCCACATGGGGACGGCAGAAGAACTCCACGCAGCTATCCCGACAGACCGGGGCCTGGTAGCCCTGGTGGGCAGCCCGGACGTAGCGGTCCTCCACCCGGTAGATGCCGTAGATGGCGGTACCGTCGTGAAGCAGACGGGCCTCCACCTTGGGGTGGTGGTCGCTGCTTTCGGGCCGGACGTTGGCGATGGCCAGCGTCTCGGCGGCTTGCCAGACGGGGGCATTCCAGTCGCCGTCGAGATGGGGGCGGCTGGCGGTTTTGCGGACGGTGTAGTGCATGGTGGTCTCCGGGGGGGCGGAATGGTGGAGTACTGGAATGGTGGAAGGGAATGCAGAAGTAAGAATACAGAATGGTCTGTCAACAGACGTAGGGAAGCCTACCTTCCCATCAGTCCATCGTTCCACTATTCCATCAATCCAAGGCTCCTCGCTCCCCATCTTGCGGTTTCCTCGATGGCTTCCTCGGTGGTGAGGCTGGGGTGGTAGCCGAGTTGTTCACGGGCCTTGCGGATGTCGAAACACATGTGGGTGGCCAGGAAATGGAGGCCAATCCGGTGGATGCTGTCGCCATGCCGGGCGAGGATGGTCTTGACCGGCTGGAAGTCGATGGTTGGCGCGGGCGCGCCGAGGGCTTCGGCGGTGAGGGCCAGATAGCGGGTCAGGGGCACCGCCTTGGCGAGGCAAATGTTGTAGATCTGCCCGACCGCCGCCGGAGTTTCCAGGGCCAGGACGAAGGCGCGCGCCAGATCGCGCACGTAGACGGGATGGAGCAGAGCTTGGCCGTCGTTGGGCAGTTCCAACGACTTGCCTGCGAGCAGGTCGGCGATGAAGTCGGTCCGCCGTCCGCCCAGGTTGTCCAGCGGCAGCATGCCCGGTCCGGTGATGTAGGATGGGCGCAGGACGGTGGCGGGAAAACCCCGCCGGTGGTGCAGGTCCATGACTAGGGCGTCCACGATGCCCTTCTGGGCCCAGCCGCCCATGAACTGGTCGTAGGGCAGGGTCTCGTCGCCGGGGACCACCGGGAGCGGGGCGTAGCCGCCCGTCGAACTGCAATGCAGGTAGCGCTTCAGACGCGGCGCGAACTCCACCACGTGCTGGATGCTGGCCTCGGTGGGGACGCTGTCGATGACTGCGTCGTAGGGCTCTTGGAGCACCCGGCGCATGTCTTCGGCGACGCTCTTGTCCACCGTCACCTGGGCGACACCGGCGGCCAGTTCGTCGCTATAGGTGGTCTTCCGGCCCCGCGAACCGACGACGGGTGTATGGCTGGCCGCCAGCAGCTCGCGAACAATGTGGTGACCGACCCAGCCCGTACCGCCGAGGACCAGCACCTTCATGGGAATGCTCCTAGAGTTGGGCGAGGAACTGGAACACCCGGTCGGTGTGTCCCGGCAGGCCCTCGTGGCCGAAGTCCGGGTAGGCTATATAGGACTTCTTGGCGGGAATCTTGTTGTAGGCGGCGAACTGGGTCGAAGGGGGGCAGACCGTATCGCAGAAGCCCACGGCCATCAGGACTTCGGCCTGGATGCGGGAGGCGAGATGCTGCACGTCGATGTAGCCGAGGCGGGTGAAGATTTCCTTCTCGCGCTCGTGGAGGGGATCGAAGGAACGGAAGAACTCCTTCAGTTCGGCGTAGGCGTCCTTGGCCTGGTCCATCTCCCAGACGCGCTGGTAATCGCAGAGGAAGGGGAAGTTGGGCGCAGCCCGTTTGATGCGGGGCTCAAGCGCGGCACAGGCGAGGGTGAGGCCGCCGCCCTGGCTGCCGCCGAAACAGCCCACCCGCTCGCCGTCCACCTCGGGCATGGCCATGACCAGACCCGCCAGTTGGGCGCAGTCGAGGAAGATCTGACGGAAGAGGAGACGCTCAGGGGCGTCGCCAAGACCGCGGATGATCTGTCCGCGCAGGGTGTTGCCCTTGACTCCTCCCACGTCTTCGGAGAGGCCCGCCTGTCCCCGGCAATCAAGGGAGGCGATGGTGAAACCGAGGGCCGCCCAGGGCAGCTTGTCGGTCCACTCGCCCGAGTGGCCGCTGTAGCCGTGGAACTGGACCACCGCCGGATGCGGTGCGGCTGCATTCTTGGGCCGGATCAGCTTGGCGTGGATTCGGGCGCCGCCCACGCCTGTGAAGAACATATCGAAGCAGTCGGCAAAGGGAACCTGGAAGGCGGCGGGGACCAGCTCGACCGCCGGGTCGGTGGCCCGCATCTCAGCCAGGGCGCGTTCCCAGTAGGCGTCGAAGTCGTCGGGGCGGGGGTTGATGCCTTGGTAGGTATGCAGGCGCTCGCGGGACATGTCGAAGAGCAAGGGCATGGGAGTATCCTCGAGTATGGGGGGAAGGAAAGGAACAGCGGGGAAACTGTATTGCCCCCGTCGCGAGCCGCAAGCACATTCCGGGACGGTAGCAGCGCCGAGGGGTCCGTCCGGTTGCGGAATGAGGGGGCCACGGTATGGTCTGGATCGGGAGGGGAGTGGGGCCTGGCTCACGGACAACGAAGGTCTCCGCCCATGCGTTTCCCGTCTCTCTTCCGAGCCGTTGGCTGCCTGTTCTTCCTGATGGCGTCTGTGCGGGGCCAGGAAACCCGGATGGTTCCCTTTGCCATTCCCAGCGTGGGGAGCTTCCCCGACGCGGTGAATGTGAGGTGGCTCAACCACCGGCCAGCCGGGAAGTACGGATTCGTCGGGGTCAACGACGGGCATTTCGTCCTCGGCAATGGCGAGCGGGTCCGGTTCCTGGGCGGGGGGCTGATTCGCGGGGCCTGTTTCCCCTCGCACGACCAGGCGACTGCGCTGGCGGCCCGGCTGGGCGATCTGGGGTTCAATCTGGTGCGGGTGCATCACATCGACACCACCTATGCGCCGAACGGATTCTGGGACCCCGCCTTCAAGGACAAGCAGCATCTGGACGCGGGCCAGTTGGAGCGTTTCGACTTCCTGGTGGATGCCTTGCGCCAGCAGGGGGTGTACGTGAACATCAACCTGCACGTGAGCCGCACCTTTGGCGTGGCGGACGGTTTCCCGGATGCCAAGCAGCTCCCCGGCATGGGCAAGGGCATCACCATCTTCGTGCCTCGGGCCATTGAGTTGGAGAAGGCCTATGCCCGCGATCTGCTGACCCATCGGAACCCCTACACCGGCACGCGCTACGTGGACGAACCCGCCATCGCCGTAGTCGAGATCAACAACGAGGATAGCCTCGTCGGACTGATCACGGGGGGAGGATTCCCCCGCCTGCCGGAGCCGTACGAAGCGGTTCTGACCGCCTACTGGAACCGTTGGCTGGCGGCAAGATGCGCGGATTCGGCTGCCGTCAGCCGCCGCTGGTCGGGGGTCGACGAGCCTGCCGGCGAGGAACTGCTCACCAATGGCGACTTCGCCGCTGGTGGCAAGGGCTGGATTGGGGAGAACCCGGACTCTATGCCGGTGGAACGGGTCGAGGCCGCGCCGGGCGGCGGTCCGGCGCTGCATATCCGCTGCCTCCGGCCGGGCAAACTTGCCTGGACCATGCAACTGCATCAGATCGGTCTGCACCTGGAGGACGGCAAGCCCTACACGTTCCACTGTCGCCTGAAGAGCGCGAAGCCCGCCAAGGTCCAGGTGGTCGCGCGCCTGGACCACCCCGATCCCGGGACTGGTCGCTACGAGGTGGTCGGGCTCAACCGCAATATCGACGTGACGACCGAATGGCAGGAGTTCTCCTTCACCTTCCTCGCCCGCAAGCCGATTGGCTTCACCTTCCCCAACCAGACCGGGGAGTTCTGGCTGGCCGATGTCTCCCTCAAGGTGGGCGGGCGCGTCGGTGGTATCGCCCCCGGCGAATCGCTGGAGGCGCGGACCATCCGGCGGCCGCTGAGTCTGGCGGAATCGTCCCCGGCGCAATGGCGCGACTGGATCGAGTGCGTGTGCGACCTCGAAAGCGCCTATTTCGCCGAAATGCGCCGGTTCCTCAAGGAGGATCTTGGCGTGAAGTGCCCGGTGATCGGGACCCAGATTTCCTACGGCGAGGCCTATGGCGTGGTGCGGGAGAGCACCATGGACTACGGCGACATGCACGCCTACTGGGAGCATCCGCGGTTCCTCGGCCAGGCGTGGGACATGAAGAACTGGGCCATCGACAACACGCCCATGGTGGACGCTCCCGAACGCAGCACCCTACGCCGGCTCGCCCAATGCCGCCTGGCGGGCAAACCCTACATGGTGAGCGAGTACAACCACCCCGCCCCCAACTCCTACGCCAGCGAATGCTGGCCCATGGTGGCAGCCGTTGGTGCCTGTCAGGACTGGGACGGGATCGTGGTTCACAACTACCTGAACTATGGACCGGATGCCTGGGAGGCGGGACACCCGGTGAACCTGTTCGACACCGCGACCAACCCCCAGAAGACGCCCTTCGTCCTGGCTGCCGCCATCCTCTTCCGGGCTGGAGCCTTGCCGCCGTCGCCCGGCAGGACCATCCTGACCATTCCGCAATCCGCCGTGCCGGATCTGTTGGCCCGGGGCGAGGGCAAGATCGGCGACCTCTGGCAGCAAGCCGGTGGGAGCGATCTCCCTCTGCTCGGGTCCCGGTTGGCCGTGACTACGGCACCAACCGGAGATGCCTGCCGGATCGAGCAGGAACCCGGCAGCACGCACCTGTTAGTGCCGCCAATCGTCTGGCGAGGCAAGGCGAACGGCAACCCCGTTCTCGTCGTCTCTATGCCGAGCGTGAAGGTGGCCACTGGGGCCATCGCCAACCAGGCCGTGCGTTTCACTGGTGCCAGACTAACCATCGGTGCCAGCCGAACCGGTTACGCCACGGTCACCCTGGTGGCACTGGACGGGAAGAACACTGGCGAGTCCCAGCGCCTGCTGCTGACCGTGGGGGGCATCATGGAGAACGAAGGCTGGACGTGGAACGAGGGGAAGACCATGCTGACCAGTTGGGGGAAGGGCCCGACCCTGACCGAAGTCATTGCCGGCGAACTGGAGATCGCACGTGCCTACAGCGGCGATCTCCAGGCATTCGCCCTGGACGGGGCAGGCAACCGGTTGCAGGAAATGGCGCTGGAACCGCTCGCCCCTGGGCGCTGGCGCCTGGCCTTCGGACAGGCCGACACCATGTGGTACGAGATCGTGCCGCGCTGAGGAGAACGGCGTCTCGGCGGGCTGGCGGCAATCCTATACCAAGCTGATGCCATTCGTAGGGTGCTGAACTGGTCTGGACAATACGCCTCCCCATCCCAGCGGTTCAGCCCGTCCTGCTGGCGGAGTGCCGTCGGCTCTCGCTACCCGCCATGAATCCTGAAGTCATGCCGACCAGGTAGCCGCGCGGTCGATGAACGCGCGGTCCCTGGTTGCCGACCATCGGTTCCTCGCCCGCGCAGACTGCCCCTGTCGCAGGCTCGTCGAGCCAGCGACTACCCGTCAGCGGCCATGCCGTAACAGAGGACGCGCGAACCGGAGATGCCCCCCCTGGGTGTCATCGCCTCGCTCCAGGAGCGGCACAGCCAGCCACCAGTACCCCATGGGTGATGTCCTGTTGGTTTGTGTCACACGGCGGGGATCTTGCACATTGTCTCTCGTCCTTGCACGCATCGACCCATTGGTCGGGAGCACGTAGCCGGAACCACTGCATACCCCATGCGTGGAGCGGTCCCGCTCAGCGGGGCCAGTCTCCCCGATTTTGCCCAACAGAGACTCCGAGACGGGCTGGTTCACGCCGGCCAGGCGTTCCGCAACGGGCGACGCGGTCCCGGCGCATAGCGCCGTGGTCGCGGGGCCGCGACCGCTCCACGCATGAGACCCTGAGGCAAGACCAGCGCCACTGCCCAAAGCGACAACCGCCAATTCTGCGAGGAACCACAACCAGCATCCCACGGCGGTCGTTGGATTGGAGCTGCCCGCTCTTGCATCGGCGTCCGAAACAGACTACCTTACAAGTACTCCGAGACAGGAGTGACCCTCTGAGCTTTACTTACATCGGGGCCTCATGGCCTTATTGTTCTGACTACAGAGCAAACTCTCCTGTCTCGCCTCAAATCCCGCGCCCCGCCGGGCATCCCGGCGGGGCGCTTTGTTTCACCCCCGGACCAGGGAGCGAACCATGCCGGATTTCCGTTTTGTCATCGTCGGCTCGGGCAATATGGCCTCGATGTATGCCCGGATTCTGGGCCAGCTTCCCGGCCTAGCGTTGGTGGCGACGGTGTCCCGTTCCGGTCGGGCTCTGGCGGGAGTCCCGGTCGCTGCCTCCCTGGCGGAAGTGCCAATTCCCTTCGACGCGGTGATTGTCGCCACGCCGAATGGCCTTCATGCCGCGGTGATCGCCGAGGCGGCCCGCCTGGGCAAGCATGTGTTCACCGAGAAGGTGCTGGACGTGACCGCCGAAGCGGTGGATGCCTCCATTGCCGCTTGCCGCGAGGCGGGGGTGAAGCTGGGCGTGGCTTTCCAACGGCGGATGAGTCCTGACAACCGGGTGGTGAAGGGCCTGCTCGAACAGGGCGTGCTCGGCCGCGTGTTCGGCGCGGATCTGGTGGTGAAGTACTATCGGGGGCAGGCCTACTACGACAGCGCCCCCTACCGGGGCGACCGCGCCATCGACGGCGGCGGGCCCTTCATGCAGCAGGCCGCCCACAACGTGGACATCTACGCCTGGTTCTTCGGCCTGCCGACCCACGTGGTCAGTGCCATGGGCACCTTCTGCCACGAGATGGAGGGCGAGGACCACGGCGCAGCGCTGCTCAAGTACGCCGACGGCATGGTTGGCACGATCATCGCCTCCACCTCCTGCAAGCCCGGCTTCCCGGCCCGGTTGGAGATCCACGCCGAGCGCGGCACGGTGGTTCTGGAGAACGACGTGATCACCGTCTGGGCCGTGGACGGCATGGAGAATCCCAGCGCCACCGGCAACACCAAGATCCACAACGGCGCGGCTACGGCGGTTGTGTCGGATACGGCCGGACACGAGGCCTTGCTCCAGGACTTCGTCCAGGCCGTCCGCCAGGACCGCGATCCCCTCGTCTCCGGCGAGGAGGCCCGGCTGGCTACCGATCTGGTCCTTCGCATTTACCAGAACACGCTTTAGTGCAGAGATAGAGTTCCTCGTTCTTTGGGCGGGGCCTACGGGTTGGCTAGGCCAATCCCGAATGGGTTGGGTATCCGGTTGCCTCTTACCCGGTCAGTTTGCTCTCTTCCGGAAGTCTTGTATGCATGCCGACCGGAAAGTGGGAGCCGCCTCCGTGCGGCGATGGAGCGCTTTGCCTCCGGCTCTCGCCGCCGCCTGCCCGGAGCGGGTCGCCGCATGGAAGCGGCTCCCACACTTGCCGGGGAATACGGGAAACGGCGGGAAGACCCGCCCTCTGGGCGAGGCTCTTTACTCCCGCTC